>NZ_CP108569.1:4610000-4762500 GCF_036010505.1 Streptomyces sp. NBC_01197 | reverse complement strand
CAGCTCAGCGGGGTCCTACGCACATCGCGGTTGCGACCCCAGCCCTGCGTTGCCACGGGTCGTCACGGGCTGCGGCTCAGTGGAAGACCGACGGTGGCGTCTCCAGGTGTTCCAGCTCGATCCCAGGGGCCGCGATAACCACGTCCCCGGCGATGTGGACCGCGTACTGCTCACCGGTGTCCAGGGCGCTGACCTGGTATTCGTCCACCACTAGAGGGTCACTGTCAGTGGCATGCGCTTCACTCTTCAGTAGCGCCCAGGACTGGTCGACGGTGCGGGGGGCCAGGACCGGGTCGGTGAAGGCGACCAAACGGAGGCGTGTGGCGGGGGAACCGGGGGTGAGGCCGAGCAGTCGGGTTATGGCGACAAGGAAGGCGGGGGATGTACCGGTGAAGGCATGAGCGGGGGCGTTGCCTTCGGTGGCATGAACCCCCGTGGGGTCTGTACGGACCCAGGTGACGCCTTCGATGGCCGCGCCGCGGACCTGCCAGCTCGCGGAGTGGAGTTCGAGGCGGATGGGGCGGCCGAGTTCGTCGATGGCCAGGTCGACGGAGCCCGTGTGGTCGCCCGAGGGGGCAGTGGTCTGGGAGACGTAGCGCCAGCCGGAGGGGCCTGGCGCGCAGTGGAAGTGTTCTTCACCGAGGGGGGTGTGGTCGTGCAGATCGTGGAGCGAATATCGGCCGCGGGGCATGGGGTCCTTGGGGTCTTTCCAGAGCCGGTACGGGGCAGGCCCCCGACACGGGGGTGCGGGGGCCTGTCTGGTACCTACTGCTTCTGCTGTGCCGGCTGCTGACGGTGCGTGCGCACCAGCGGCACCGGTGGGCTCAGTAGCGGTAGTGGTCCGACTTGTACGGGCCCTCGACCTGGACGCCGATGTAGGCGGCCTGCTCGGGACGGAGCGTCGTGAGCTTGACGCCGAGGGCTTCGAGGTGGAGGCGGGCGACCTTCTCGTCCAGGTGCTTGGGCAGCACGTACACGTCGGTCGGGTACTCGGCGGGCTTGGTGAACAGCTCGATCTGGGCCAGAGTCTGGTCCGCGAACGAGTTCGACATCACGAACGACGGGTGGCCCGTCGCGTTGCCCAGGTTCAGCAGCCGCCCCTCGGACAGCACGATCAGGACCTTGCCGTCGGCGAACGTCCAGGTGTGGACCTGCGGCTTGACCTCGTCCCGCACGATCCCGGGGATTCGGGCCAGGCCGGCCATGTCGATCTCGTTGTCGAAGTGACCGATGTTCCCGACGATGGCCTGGTGCTTCATCTTGGCCATGTCGGCGGCCATGATGATGTCCTTGTTACCCGTCGTGGTGACGAAGATGTCCGCGATCGACACGACGTCGTCCAGGGTCGAGACCTGGAAGCCGTCCATCGCCGCCTGCAGAGCGCAGATCGGGTCGATCTCGGTGATGATCACTCGGGCGCCCTGACCGCGAAGCGACTCCGCGCAGCCCTTGCCCACATCGCCGTAACCGCAGACGACCGCGACCTTGCCGCCGATCAGGACGTCGGTGGCCCGGTTGATGCCGTCGATCAGCGAGTGGCGGCAGCCGTACTTGTTGTCGAACTTCGACTTGGTGACAGCGTCGTTGACGTTGATCGCCGGGAACAGGAGGGTGCCGTCACGGTGCATCTCGTACAGGCGGTGCACACCGGTCGTCGTCTCCTCGGTGACACCGCGGATCTCGGACGACAGCTGCGTCCACTTCTGCGGGTTCTCGCCCAGGGTGCGGTTGAGGAGCTTGAGGATGTAGCTGTACTCCTCGCTGTCCGCAGTCGCCGGGTCCGGGGCCGCGCCGGCCTTCTCGAACTCGACACCCTTGTGGACCAGGAGGGTGGCGTCACCGCCGTCGTCGAGGATCATGTTCGGGCCGCCGGTCGGGGTGTTCGGCCAGGTCAGCGCCTGCTCCGTGCACCACCAGTACTCCTCCAGGCTCTCGCCCTTCCACGCGAACACCGGAACGCCCGCAGGCGCCTCCGGGGTGCCCTTCGGGCCGACCGCGATCGCCGCGGCGGCGTGGTCCTGGGTGGAGAAGATGTTGCAGGAGGCCCAGCGGACCTCGGCGCCGAGAGCGACCAGGGTCTCGATCAGTACGGCCGTCTGCACCGTCATGTGCAGCGAACCGGTCACACGAGCGCCGGCCAGCGGCTGAGACGCGGCGTACTCCTTGCGGATCGACATCAGACCCGGCATCTCGTGCTCGGCGAGAGTGATCTCCTTGCGCCCGAAGGCGGCCAGCGAAAGATCCGCGACCTTGAAGTCCTGGGTGATGGCGTCGGTCGTCATACGAGCTGCTCCTCGGAAGGTTGGTCGAGGGTGTACGGGCTGGATGCTGCGGCGACGGGCGGAAAGGCACACGAATGCCCGAGCGCTCGCGGCGCAGTCCGTCGGAGGCCCTCTCTCCCTCGGCCGGTCCGCAGAACGGACCGCCCGACCGCCATCAGCAGCGACGTCTGGCTCACGTCGAATCTACACCGGTCGGCCCAGCGGCCCCCAGCCCACCGGGGGTACCGGCTGAAATCCGTACCCTGGGAGATACCTCGGGACGTACCCCGAACGCTGGTCGGAACGTTTCCGTGGCCGGGCGGGGAAGCGCGCGCTGGTCCGGTCCCCGTCAGTGGTGCGGTACGGGTGCCGGGCCGCCCGGGGTCGCCTTCGGGTCCTCGCCCGCCGCGGCCTCGGCCTCGCTGTAGATGTCCGGTTCCAGATAGATCACCCGGGCGATCGGGACGGCTTCGCGGATGCGCGCCTCAGCGGCGTTGATCGCGCGGGCCACTTCCGCTGCCGTGTCGTCGTGCTGGACCGCGATCTTGGCGGCCACCAGGAGTTCCTCGGGGCCGAGGTGCAGCGTCCGCATGTGGATCACGGAGGTGACGGTCTCGTGGTCGACGATCGCTTCCTTGATCTTGTCGACCTCCTCGGTGCCCGCCGCCTCACCGAGGAGCAGGGATTTGGTCTCAGCTGCCAGAACGATCGCGATCAGGATGAGCAGGGTGCCGATGCACAGCGTGCCGATGCCGTCCCAGACACCGTTGCCCGTACTCACCGCCAGTCCGACGCCGGCCAGGGCGAGGACCAGGCCGATCAGTGCGCCGAAGTCCTCCAGCAGTACCACCGGAAGTTCGGGCGCCTTGGCGCGGCGGATGAACTGGGCCCAGGAGAGCGTGCCTCGCGTCTGGTTGGACTCCTTGATCGCCGTACGGAAGGAGTAGCCCTCCGCGATGAGCGCGAAGACCAGGACGCCGACCGGCCAGTACCAGTTGTCCAGTGAGTGCGGGTGCTTGACCTTCTCGTAACCCTCGTAGACCGCGAACATCCCGCCGACCGAGAACAGCACGATCGAGACGAGGAAGGCGTAGATGTAGCGCTCGCGGCCGTAGCCGAAGGGGTGTTGCGGGGTTGCCTCGCGCTGGGCCTTCTTGCCGCCGAGGAGCAGCAGCCCCTGGTTGCCCGAGTCGGCGAGTGAGTGGACGCTCTCGGCGAGCATCGACGACGAGCCACTGAAGAGGAACGCCACGAACTTCGCTACCGCGATCGAGAGGTTGGCGCCGAGCGCCGCCACGATCGCCTTGGTTCCACCTGACGCACTCATGGGTGGACGTGTTCCCTTCGTCGGTGCCGCGGCCTTGGTGCCGCTATACGGCCGCACATTGTCGCATCAGGCGACAACAGTGGCGCGAAAGACCGTCCCCGTACCGCTCAGGGTGACGTTCTCGCCCGCCGGGACGAACACCGACTGGCCCGGCGCCAGGGCGAGTTCGCCCACACGGGGAGCGCCCGCCGTGCAGAGCAGGATCTGCGGGGTGGCCGCGGGCAGCGGGAGTGGGCGGGTGTCCTCGGGGCGTACGTAGCGCGAGAGCCGGAACTCGTCGATCGGGGTCTCGTACAGCTCCTCGCCGTCCGGAGCCGCTTCCGGGCGCAGGATGCCGGGTTCGGTCGCCTCGAAGCGGACGATACGGAGCAGTTCGGGGACGTCGACGTGTTTCGGGGTCAGACCGCAGCGGAGCACGTTGTCCGAGTTCGCCATGATTTCGACGCCGAGGCCGTTGAGGTACGCGTGCGGAATGCCGGCGCCGAGGAACAGTGCTTCGCCGGGCTGGAGTTGTACGTGGTTGAGCAGCATCGCGGCGATGACGCCCGGGTCGCCGGGGTAGTGGTGGGCGATCGAGGCGTACGGGGCGTGGGCGCCGCCGAGGCGTTCGGCCGCGGCGGCGGCATCGGTGACCGTGGCCTTCATCCCGGCGGGGTCCGCGGACAGGACCGCCGTCAGGACCTCGCGCAGCGCCGCCTCCTCGGGGTGTGCGCGCAGGATGTCCACGTACGGCTTGAGCGAGTCGACGTCGAGAGCAGCGAGCAGGTCGGCCGATTCGGCGGGTGCGCGGAAGCCGCAGAAGCCGTCGAAGTGCGTCAGCGCGCAGATGAGTTCGGGCTTGTGGTTGGCGTCCTTGTAGTTGCGGTGCGGGGCGTCGACCGGGACGCCGCGGCGCTCTTCGTCCGCGTACCCCTCCTTCGCCTGGGCGAGGTCGGGGTGGACCTGGAGGGAGAGCGGGGCTCCGGCCGCGAGGATTTTGAGCAGGAAGGGCAGTCGCGGGCCGAACTTCGCTACCGCCGGCGCGCCCAGTTCGGCCTCCGGGTCCGCTTCGATGACGGCCGAGAGTGCCTGGTCGCCCGTACCGCGGTCGATGCGGGACGGGGCTCCGGGGTGGGCGCCCAGCCACATCTCGGCCTGCGGCTCGCCGGTGGGCTCGGTGCCGGTGAGGGCCGGGATGGCGGTGGTCGAGCCCCAGGCGTAGGGGCGCACGGTGTTGGCGAGGCGGTCCATGAAGCTACTTTCCGGGCTGCTGGGGGCGGCGGTGCGGGTCGCTCGGCGGACGGTTGTGGTCCTGCTGTACGGGGGCGGCGGGCGCGAGAGGTCCGTGCGGTTCTCGTTCAGGCCGTGGCAAGAGCGGCGTAGGCGGCGGCGAAATCGGTGACCGCGAGGAGCTCCGCGAGGCATTCCAGCTCGCTGCCCTCCTCCGGTTCCAGCTCGCTGATCGGTGTGTCCTGGGCCAGCGCGACCTCGCGGGCGGCCGGGGCCGCGGTGAGGCCCCCCGCCGGACGGTCGCGTACGAGCACCACCCGGGCGTGCAGCGCCTGCGGGTCGTCCACCCGGTCGCGGAAGAAGTCGTCCGGGTCGGCGTCGCCAGCGAAGGGGCCGACGAGCAGCGCGCCGTGCGCGGGCAGGGCCTCGGGCAGTTCGGCGGCGAGAGCGGGGCGGCCCGCCAGCTCGGTCAGTACGGCGGCGAAGCGGCGGCCGACGGGGGCCGCGGACGCGCCTTCGGTCCAGATGAGCGGGAGGGAGTCGGCGAGTTCCGAGGCCAGGGTCTTAGCGGGGTTGCTGTAGGTGGCGATGGCCGGACCGCAGCGTTCCGCCGTGCTGTCCAGCCGGTCGGCCACCTGCTGCAGGGTTTCGGGCGGTGCGGTGACCAGGCCGACCCGGTCGAGCAGGACCAGCAGCGGGGTGAGCAGGGCCCACAGCGCACCGGGGCCGACCCCGGTGAAGGGCGCCTCGGTCTCCTCCTCGTACGGCGCTTCGGCCATCGGTACGACGAGGCCGTGCGCCCCGTTGACCGCCTCGGTCAGCGGCGAGCGGCGCGGGGCGACGCCGACGACCGTGCAGCCGCGCCGGTATGCCTGTTCCGCGAGGAGCGCGAGGCCCGGCTCCGAGCCGTCGGCGGTGACGACGAGCAGCAGGTCAACGGATCCGGCCCAGCCGGGCAGGGTCCAGCGCAGTGCGCCCGCGGCGGGGGCCACCCCCGTGGGGTGCAGCCGGGTGACCGGGGCCGCCGCACCGGCCAGGGCGGTGAGGAGGTCGGCCACACCGGTCGCGGCGGCGCCGGAACCGGCGACGAGTACGGCGCGCGGCCGCCCTTCCGGGTTCAGGTCGGCGAGGCCGGCCTCGGCCGCGTTCCGGGCGGCGGTACGGACACGGGCTCCGGCCTCGGCTGCGCCGCGGAGGAGTCCGCGGCGGTCGGCTCGGGCCAGCGCTTCCGGGGCGTCGAGCAACGACTCGTCGAGCATCGGGTCTGCCTCCGATTCGCCTTGCGTACGGGTGCGTGCGTGGGGCGGGGTGCCTTACGCGGGCCGGCGGGCCTCGTCGACGAGCAGGACCGGAATGCCGTCGCGGACGGGGTACGCGAGACCGCACTCCTTACCGGTACAGATCAGCTCCGGGTTCTCCTCGGCTGCCGACTGGTCGTTGAGCGGGGAGTGACAGACCGGGCAGGCGAGGATCTCCAGGAGACCGGCTTCGAGCGGCATGGGGTGGTCCCTTCGGACGTACGGTTTGGCATACGGGTTGGGCCAGGTCAGCGTACCGCCGGGGCGGGGCAGGTGCGGGGCATCGGACGGTTCGGGTGGGCGGGCGCGGCCACGCGGAGCGGGGTGTCGGCGGGATGCGGTGCCGGCGGGATGCACCCGGGCAACGGCCTCCCGTCAGCCGGTCCCGCGCACCAGACGGAGTACCTCGTCACGGATCCCGGCCATCATCGCCTCGTCCCGTGCCTCCACGTTCAGCCTCAGCAGCGGCTCGGTGTTGGACGGGCGGAGGTTGAACCACCAGTCCGCGGACGTCACGGTCAGGCCGTCCAGGCCGTCCGTCGTGATGCCGGCTCGGGGTTCGTACGCCTCCCGTACCAGCGCTGTGGTGGCCGCCTGGTCGGTGACCTCGGAGTTGATCTCGCCGGATCCGGTGTAGCGGTCGTACGGGGCGACCAGCTCCGAGAGGGGCCCCGGCTGGTTGCCCAGGGCGGCCAGGACGTGGAGCGCCGCGAGCATGCCGGTGTCGGCGTTCCAGAACTCGCGGAAGTAGTAGTGCGCCGAGTGCTCGCCGCCGAAGATCGCCCCGGTCGTGGCCATCTCCTGCTTGATGAAGGAGTGCCCCACCCGGGTGCGGACGGGGGTGCCGCCGTTCTCCCGTACGACTTCGGGGACCGACCAGGAGGTGATCAGGTTGTGGATGACCGTGCCGCCGGGGTGCGCGGCCAGTTCGCGGGCGGCCACCAGAGCGGTGATGGCGGACGGCGAGACGCCCTCACCGCGCTCGTCGATGACGAAGCAGCGGTCCGCGTCCCCGTCGAAAGCCAGGCCGAGGTCCGCGCCGGTCTCGCGGACCTTCGCCTGGAGGTCGACGAGGTTCGCCGGGTCCAGCGGATTGGCCTCGTGGTTGGGGAATGTCCCGTCCAGCTCGAAGTAGAGGGGGACCACATCGAGCGGGAGCGGGGCGAGCACCGTGGGGACGGTATGTCCGCCCATGCCGTTCCCCGCGTCCACCACGACTTTCAGCGGGCGGATCGCCGAGAGGTCGACCAGGGAGAGGAGGTGGGCCGCGTACTCCTTCAACGTGTCACGCTCGGTGATGGTTCCGGGAGTCGGTGCGGCCCCGGGGGCGCCCGTCGCGGACCAGGTCTCGACGAGCGTACGGATCTCCGCCAGGCCCGTGTCCTGCCCGACCGGCGAGGCCCCGGCCCGGCACATCTTGATGCCGTTGTACCGGGCCGGGTTGTGCGAGGCCGTGAACATCGCTCCGGGCAGGTCGAATTGGCCGGACGCGAAGTACAACTGGTCGGTGGAGCAGAGGCCGATGAGGGTGACCTCCGCGCCGCGCGCCGCCGCGCCACGCGCGAAGGCTCCGGACAGGCCGGGCGACGAGGGGCGCATGTCGTGGCCGACGACGATCGCCGACGCGTCCGTCACCTGCACGAAGGCGGCCCCGAACAGCTCGGCCAGCGACTCGTCCCACTGGTCGGGCACGACACCTCGTACGTCGTACGCCTTCACGACCTGCGACAAATCGACAGCACCAGCCACGTCGGTCCTCCTGATATCCGCTCTGTCCCTACGGGCCCATCGCCCATCAAACTACCTGGGAGAATCGGGACTCTCGGCACATCGGAGCCGCCGCCCGGCGCGCGCCGGGCGCAAGCGCTCCCTCACGGCAGCATCCAGCTCAGGACCGCCCTGCTCTGCGCCATGACGACCAGACACATCACAAGGAACAGCCCCGGACTCCACGGCAGCACCCTGCGCAGCAGAGCTCCCTCCTGCCCCCTGAGACCCACCACCGCGCACGTGATGGTCAGGTTCTGCGGAGAGATCATCTTGCCCAGGATCCCGCCCGGGCTGTTGGCGGCCGCCAGTAGTTGCGGGGAGCCGGGGGCCGCGAAGCGGTGGGGGGGGGCCCAGGGAGCGGGAGGGGAGGCGAGGCCCGGGAAGCGGGGGTGAGAGCCGGGGTCAGGACTCCGGAGAGCGCAGTACACGGAGGTGGCCGCGTCGCCCGCTCTCGGCCTGTGCGGTCTGGCGGGCGCCACTACCGGGCTCGGGTGCGCGCTCGTGCGGTCTGGCGGCTTCCCGTACGGCGTTGGCGAGCGCTTCGAGATCGTCACCGCTGGGCCTGACGGGGGCCGAGCCGTCGGTGAGACGGACGACCTCCCAGCCGCGCGGGGCGGTCAGCCGCTCGCCGTGCTCGGCGCACAGGTCATAGCAGTGGGGCTCAGCGTAAGTCGCGAGCGGACCGAGAACCGCGGTCGAGTCGGCGTAGACGTACGTCAGCGTTGCGACGGCGGGGCGGCCGCACGCGGTGCGAGAACAGCGACGTACAGGGCTCACGGTATTGGACGGTACCGCACTCTTGAGCGGGCCGCGACGACTCGCCCCGGCGTCACTCCACCGTGTCGGGGCACGAACCCTGCCCCACTCGGCCCGGCGGCAACTCGCTTGACCTGCACGGGTGCAGGCGCATACAGCGAGTGACGAATCAAATCCAGTCATTCCCCCGGCGATATCCAGTCAGCCGGTGCGAGACCGTCGATCGAAAGCAGCCCGGCCGCCGATCGTGAACCTGTCCGGAATGCTCATTCCGCGACATGACGGCTGCACCACGGCCGTCGGCCTCGCCGCGTCGCACGGAGAGCTACCCTGCGTCAGTGATGGACAGCTCACTTCCGCCCCAGCCCGCCGAGCCCCGGCCGCGCCGCCGCGACCGGCACGGCCGGGGGATGCGCGGGCCCGTGGCCCCGCCGCAGGTTCCGCTCTCGACCAGCCGCGGGGACTCCTTCCGCGATCTGGTCGCGGACTCCGTCGAACGCCTGGAACGGCGCTGGCCCCAACTCTCCGAAGTCGACTTCCTGGTGCTCGACGTCCCGCGGGTCGAGGGCGCCGAAAGCATCGACGAGTGGCCCGGCGAGACCACAGTGCCGCTCGGCAGCGCGGTCTCCGCCGAGAAGGACCGGCCCGCGCAGATCGTCGTCTACCGGCGTCCCGTCGAGATCCGCACCAAGAACCGCGACGAGCGGGCGCTGCTGGTGCACGAGGTCGTCGTGGAGCAGGTCGCCGAACTGCTCGGCCTGGCACCGGAGTCGGTCGATCCGCGGTATGGACAGGACTGACGGTACGGGCAGGACGAGCCCGGCGGCCGGCCGCTTCCGTCCGGCGGCCCGCCGTTCCCCTTCGGCGGCCCGCCACCATCCCCCTTCAGTCGTCCAGCAGTGACAGATCCTGCTGGGCACGCGGCACGGAGACCGTTCCCCGGTCGTCCGGGAGCGTCTGCACCGTGAACATCGGGATCCCGTTCTGCGGGAGTTCGAGCATCCGCGACGCGTAGAACTGGCCGCTGCCCGCCATCGGCTCGACCGTCAGCGCGTACGAGCCCTTGAGTCCGGGCGGCGGGGTCGGCTTGACCGCGAGCGTCGTACCGCCCTTGACCGTGTACGTCTTGACGACCGAGGAACCACCGCCGCTGCCCGGCGATGAGGTGACCTTGACCTTCGCCGTGGCGCCCGGGGCCGCCAGCGACAGCACCGAGCCCTTGGAGCGGTTGTCGGCCACCGATGCCCGGTCGCCGACCGGTGCGGTCGCCGGGATGAAGGCGACCTCCTGCTTGCTGCCCTTGCCGCGTACCACGCGCAGGGCGGCCACCACGGGCGTCTTGCCGCCGCCCGACGGGGAGAGCACCAGCGACCCCGCCGCGCCCCTGGTCACGTCGCCCAGGTCCGCGGAGGAGGTCATGCCCGCCTTGAGGTGCAGCGTCTCGTGTCCGGCCGGGGTGATCGTGCCGTCGGCGCCGGCCAGCTGGACCTTGAGGTCCATGTCGTCCGAGCCCGGGGCGAGGGCCACCAGCCGTACGGAGGTGGCGTCCGCCGGGATCCCGGGGATGACCAGCTTGTCGGCCGGGGCGGTGGAAGCGGGCAGCCAGTCACTGCCGAGCTTGTCGTCCATGGACTGCACCACGGCGCCGACCCGGCCGGTACGGGTGCTGACATGGACGGTGAGGTTGTCGGCGGGATCGGGCGTCAGCGTGGAGAGCAGGACCGGGACCGTCGACTTCGCGGGGACCGTGATCCCCTCCCCCACCTCGGACTTGATGGCGCCGTCCTTTCCGTACAGCTCGATGTCGGCGACGGCCGCGCTGTCGTCCGGGTTGGTGAGGTGCACATAGTCCTGGCGGGACGCCGCCGTACTGGCGCCCGGGAACCAGAAGTCCGTGTCCGGTGCTGTGCAGTTGGTGCCGAGCACTCCGCGTGAGCCGCCGGCGTCGACCGTCGTGGTCTGCTGAACGGTCCAGCCGGGGGCCAGTGGACCGTCGGCCGAACCGATCAGCGCCGGTGAATCGCCGCCGGACTCCTGGTCGACGACGGGCTTGCCCGGCTGCTTGAGCGAGATCACGGGCTTCCCCTGATCCGGTGCGCCGCCCTTGCCCTTGCTGTCCTTGGCGTTCGTCTTCGCGCCCGTGCCGGTGACCGACGGCAGCAACTCGGCGCTGCCGTCGGACCCGCCGCCCTTCCCGGCCGGGGTGAAGGCGGTGTACGACGTCTCGGCGACATCCGACGTGCTGGGCGCCGGGCAGACCAGTGCGGAGCGCTCGACGGGGAGCCGGGCGGCGGCCTGCCGCGTGGTGGCGGCGCCCGACGGGGCGTCGACCACGGCGAAACCGGTGATGGCCGCGAGGGCCGCGACGGCCGCCGCGAGGGGGATGGCGGTGCGGTTCACTGGTTGCTCCCGTCGGGGCGGTGCTCGTTCTCGTCGGGGTAAGGGGGCTGCTGATGCGGCAGGGCGTAGCCGTACGAGTCGTACTGGCCGTCGGGCTGCTGCTGGTACGGGTCGTACTGCTGCTGCCCATCTGCGTAGTGACCGGCCTGGCCGGGCCGGCCTCCCCCTCCCTGGCCGTCGTTGCCGTACTGCACTTCGTTGCCGTACTCGTCCTGGCCGTACTGGCCGGGGGCGTACGGGCCGCCGTTGCCGTAGTGGCCTTCGTTGTCGTACTGCCCGGCCGGGTACTGGCTGTAGTCGCCCGTCACGTACGCGGGCTGCTCCCAGTCGCCGTATGCGGGCTGCTGCGGGACCTCCGTCCCGTACTGCGGGGCGACGTCGTCATCGGCGGCGGGGGCCGACGGATCCGCCGCGGGGTGTCCGGCGGGGGCATACGGACTCTGCTCGCCGGGTTCGCCGGCCTGGCCGTCCTCCGTGGCTCCCGTGATGCCCATGACGCCCGTTACGTCCGTCGCGTCCGGGCTCCCCGCCGCCTCGGCTTCGGCCTGGGCGGCGGCGCGCAGTCTGCGGGCCCTGCGGCCCTCGCCCACCACCGGCTCGGCGGGTACGGCGAGTTCCTCGTCGGGGAGGTCGTCGTCGATCCGCTCCCGGCGGCCGGGCAGGGCGAGCACCAGCAGCACGACCGCCAGCAGCACCTGCGCCCAGACCCAGAGGGTGTGGGTGAGGGGCTCGTCGTAGGTGACGTCGAGCTTCCCGCCCTGTGTGGGGAGTTCAAACCCCTGGGCCCAGCCGTCGACGGTCGTCCTGGTGAGCGCGCGGCCGTCCAGGGTGGCCTGCCATCCCGGGGCGGTGGCGTCCGCGAGCCGCAGGACGCGGCCGGACTTGCCGGCCGGGACGGTGGTGTGGATGTCCACCGGGCCCGCGGCGACGGACTGCGGCTCCGAACTCGCGTCCGGCGACGTACCGGAGACGATCGTGGCCCGTGCGACCTGCCGGTCGACGCGCCAGAGCTCGCTGCCGTCCAGCTGGCTGAGCCGGCTCAGCCCCGGGGTGGCGTCGAGCACCCGGCTCATCTCGCGCGGCGCGCCGTCCCTGACCAGCAGATAGCGGATGGCGTACCCGCTGAGCTGGCTGGACTGGTCGGCGCCTGAGCCCGCGACCAGGTTGGACACGATCTTGTCGAGGCGGGGGCTGCTGCCGCCGGCGCGGGCCAGTTCGGCGTCGCCGAGCCTGCCGCCCGAGCCGCGTACCAGCGTGTACGAGACCTCCGATGGTGACGTACCGCCGAGGATCAGGGTGCGGGCCTGGTCTCGGGTGCCGCTCTCCTCGGCGACGAACGCCGGGACCTGCACCGGGTCGCGCCGCTCCAGCGGCCCGTCCGCACCGCTGACCATCCAGCTGAAGGCGGCGATCACCGGGGCGAGCAGCGCGGCGACGGCGATCAGCCCGGCGACCGGCTGCCGCCAGCCGAAGCTCTGGGTGGCCACGCGCTCACGTGCGCCCTCCGCGCCGAGCACGGCGGCCGCGAGCAGCGCGAGCCCGTAGACGAGCGTCGTGGGACCGGCCCAGCCCGAACTGTTGGCGAGCACCGAGAAGACGAGACCCAGCAGGGCCACCGCCCAGGCGCCGCGGATGGCGAACTGGCGCTCCCCGCGCAGCAGGGCGGCCAGCGCGGCGAGCACCACTCCGATGAGCAGCGCCCCGCCCGCGGCCTTCGGACCACCGGGACTCATGCCCAGCAGGTCGAGCGCGGATGCCGAGCCCTTGCCGAACTCCATGCCCGCCTCGCGGAAGAAGCCGGAAGGGCCGGCGAGAAGCGAGAGCGACCAGGGTGCCAGCAGCAGGAGGGGCGTACCGGCGACCGCGAGGAGGCGCAGTCCGTACGCCGTGAGCTCGTCGCGGTGCAGCGCCAGGACGGCGATCCCGATGACGACGGCGAGCGGCCACACGACGGGCGTGAAGGCCATGGTGAGGGTGAGCAGGAACGCGTAGGCCCAGACGGCCCGCCAGCTTCCGCGCTCCCCGCGCACTCCGGCGGCGGAGACGGCGCAGCGGGCGATCAGCGGCAGCAGGACGGCGAGTACGGCCGTGCCGAGCCGCCCGGAGGCCAGGGCGCCGGTGGCGGCGGGCAGGAAGGCGTACGCGATGCTTCCCCAGGCCCGTAGCAGCCGCGATTCGGTGAGCGGGCGGGAGGCGAAGTACGCGGTGAGACCGGCCAGCGGGACCGAGCAGACCAGCAGCAGGGTGAGCGCGAGTCCGGTGTGGCCCAGCAGGACGGTGGAGAACACGGCGAGGATGCCGAGATACGGCGGGGCGGTCTGGGTGCCGCCGGTGCCGAGGGGGTGCCATACGTCGGCGTAGCGGTTCCACAGCTCCGATACGTGATCGGGCGCGGGGAGCAGGGCGCCGCCCGCGAGGGCGCCTCCGCCCAGCAGCGCCCGGCAGGCGATGAACGACACCAGCAGGAGCACGGCGAACAGCACGGGGGCCGGCTTGCGGGCTATCCGCTTCAGCCGGGCGAACTGCTCGATCTCCAGGAAGTCGGCGTCGTCACCGCCCGGGCCGGATTCGACGGCGCCGTGCCGCGAACCGGCCTCTACGTCGGAGCTACCGCCGAAATGGCCGGCCACCTGCTCGGCGGTGGCCTTGACGGTGGCTCCGGGCGGTGGGAAGAGCGGCCGCAGCTCGCTCGCCTCGACCGCGCCCACTCCGCGTTTGCGGCGTGCGGCGAGGATCCGCTCGGGGCGCAGCAGGGTGCCGACGAGCCCGGCGACCTCGTCGAGCGCCTGTCCCGGCGCCTTGCCGACCAGATACGCGATCACTCTCAGCAGGGTGCCGACGACCAGTCGCAGCATGACGTACGGCAGTCCGCGGCTGCGGGTGTTGACGAGCAGGGTGTAGACGGCGCCGGCCTTGTCGACGCGGTGCGGGCTGGCGACGGAGCGGCCCACGCAGTCGATGGGCCTGCGCTCGCGGGCCGATGCCTCCGCGTGCCGCAGTACGGCATCGGGCGCGACGACGACGCTGTGGCCGGCGGCGTGCGCGCGCCAGCACAGGTCCACGTCGTCACGCATCAGCGGCAGCCTGCGGTCGAACCCGCCCAGTTCCTCCCAGACGTCCCGCCTGATGAGCATTCCGGCGGTCGAGACGGACAGGACCGAGCGGACCTGGTCGTGCTGGCCCTGGTCCTGTTCGCGGCGGTCGAGGCCGGTCCAGCGGCGACCGCTGTTGGCGATCGAGACGCCGACTTCGAGCAGTTGCTTACGGTCGTACCAGCCGCGCAGTTTGGGTCCGACGATGACGGCGTGCGGGTCGTTGTCGACCACGCGCAGCAGCTCGGTGAGCGCGTCGGGGTCGGGGGCGCAGTCGTCGTGGAGCAGCCAGAGCCACTGCACCGGTTCACCGTGCGGCAGTTCGGGCATGTCGTATGCCTCGTCGCGCCAGCTGCGGCTCACCGGGTCCCAGCCGCTGGGCCGCTTCAGATACGGCAGTTCCTCGGGGGTGAGGACTCCCGCGGTGCGGGCCGCCTCGTCGACGGCGGCACCGAAGCCGGTGCGGCGTGCGAGATGCAACACCCGGTCGGCGCCGAGCGCTTCGGTGACCAGGCTCGCGGACGCGTCGGCGCTGCCGGTGTCGGCCGCGACGACGTTCTGGACGGGCCGCTCCTGCCCGAGCAGCCCGGCGAGCGCGTCGGGCAGCCAGCGGGCGCCGTCGTGGGTGACGAGCACGGCGGTGACGACATGCTGCGGGAATTCGGGCGGGTGCGCGGGAGCGAACGCAGGCGTTGCGGCCTCGTAAGGGGCCGTCGATTGGCTGTGCACGGACATCGAGGTACGGGCCCCTCCGGCCGGAGTCCGGGTGGCGTTGCCCCCCGGAAGGCTGGTGTGCGGATGCGGTGGACGCACCTGCCCCACGGGGGCGTTGGTGCATCGCGGACGGGGCCCCACACTAACGGCTGACTCGCACAGCGGTCCGCCGCCCGCCCCAGGGGGACGGACGGCGGACCGGATGTGGTGCGTGGGCCGGCGGCCGGTTGCCCGGCCGGGCGGCCCGGAGAGCGCGGCCGGCGCTCGTCGGCCTGCGGTCAGACAGCGGCCTTTTTCAGTCGTCGGCGCTCCCGCTCGGACAGACCGCCCCAGATACCGAACCGCTCGTCGTTGGCGAGGGCGTACTCAAGACACTCGGAGCGGACCTCGCAGGCGAGGCAGACCTTCTTGGCCTCGCGGGTGGAACCGCCCTTCTCGGGGAAGAAGGACTCCGGGTCGGTCTGGGCGCACAGCGCGCGCTCCTGCCAGCCGAATTCCTCATCCGCGTCCTCGACCAGCAGTTGCTGGAACAGCTCGGTCATGTGCGCCCCTTGTCCGTCTTTGCGTCCCCGTGTTGCTGTCGCTACCGATTTCGGCCGAACGACACGAGTGAAATTACAAGTGTGTGGATCCGGGCCAGTCAAGCCGAGATCTGCTATTGGGCCCCTTATTCACTCTGCGGAACCAAGGCTATGCGGAAAGTGTTCAAATCACTAAAAACCTGACACATGCCACTGGCCCATACCTGCGCCTTCCCGGTCCGCGAGGAGCAATGCCCTCTCGGACTGAGACTCTGCCGGGGCCGGTCCCGTTCGCACTCCGCCCGCCGAAGCGATCAAGATCACAGTCCGGTCACGAGATCCCTGCGGTGTTTGCGGCGGGGCTTGCTGCGCCACATCTCCGCGTCGGCTGGCGAACAAACCTCTCTCCGGACGGATTAACCGGATGAGGTGAAACATTACGGCCAAATCGGGCAGTGGGTTGACAGGGAGGCCGAGAGCCGCTCTCCTGGTTCCATGCCAGCGACCGCAGCGTTCTCCGTGACCCACGCCCGTGGGTTCCGCAGCGCTGTCCAGGCGTGCTGTTGCTGTTCCAGCTGTTGATGCCACCGAGCTCCAGCGTCTTCCCGCAGCCCTGACTGCATCTTTCTCTGCGACACCCCAGCAATTTCACTGCCGAGGAACCCCCGCACCATGAACAGCGACAGCGACCTGCAGATCGCCGGCGACATCCTCGCCGTCCAGCACCTTCTCCAGCCCGCCCGCGAGCACCCGGCCACGGTGGCCGAGTTCGCCGGACTCGCACGCTCCATCGCCGCGGACCGCGGCCAGTGGGCCCACCTCGTCGAGTACGACGCGGTCTCCCGCTGGTACCACCGGCTGCGCGCCGTTCCCCGGGCTCCCGGCTCCGACCGGGCGGGGGAGGTCCCGCTCGGATACGAGGTCTGGCTGCTCAGCTGGGTTCCGGGACAGGGCAGCGGGCCGCACGGCCACGGGCGTTCGTCCGGTGTGCTGACCGTCCTCGACGGCACGCTGACCGAGCGGACCGAACGCGGCGGGCGGTCACTGGCCGCGGGCGCTCAGCGCGTCTTCGCGCCCGGGTACGCCCACGAGGTCGTCAACGACTCGCTGGAAGCGGCCGTCAGCCTGCACATCTACTACCCGGGCCTGACCGAGATGCCGATGCACAGCCCGCAGTGCGCGGTCCCGGCCACCCAGGACGCCGTACCGGCCTGACAGTCCGGCCCCTCTCCCTCAGCTGCCGCCGGGCGGCGCCCCCACCCGGCCACCACCCCTCAACGGATCAGGCTCCGCCTGACAGTCCCACCCGTCGCCCGGCCACCACCCCTCAACGGATCAGGCTTCGCCTGACAGACTGTCTGTATGCGCATTGTGGTTCTGGCCGGCGGCATCGGTGGTGCCCGATTCCTGCGTGGCCTCAAGCAGGCCGCGCCTGACGCGGACATCACCGTCATCGGCAACACCGGTGACGACATCCATCTGTTCGGGCTGAAGGTCTGCCCCGATCTCGACACGGTGATGTACACCCTCGGCGGTGGCATCAACGAGGAGCAGGGCTGGGGGCGTACCGACGAGTCCTTCACCGTCAAGGACGAACTCGCCGCGTACGGCGTGGGACCCGAGTGGTTCGGGCTCGGCGACCGTGACTTCGCGACGCACATCGTCCGTACCCAGATGCTCGGCGCGGGCTATCCGCTGAGCGCCGTCACCGAGGCCCTGTGTGAGCGGTGGCAGCCGGGGGTGCGGCTCATCCCGATGTCGGACGACCGGATCGAGACGCATGTGGCCGTCGACATCGACGGCGAGCGCAAGGCCATTCACTTCCAGGAGTACTGGGTGCGGCTGCGTGCGTCCGTCGAGGCCGCGGCCGTCGTACCGGTCGGCGCCGACCAGGCGAAGCCCGCGCCGGGCGTCCTCGATGCCATCGCATCCGCCGACGTCGTGATCTTCCCGCCGTCGAATCCGGTGGTCTCCGTCGGCACCATCCTCGCCGTGCCCGGCATCCGCGAGGCCATCGCCGACGCGGGTGTGCCGGTCGTCGGACTCTCGCCCATCGTCGGGGACGCCCCCGTGCGCGGGATGGCCGACAAGGTCCTCGCCGCCGTCGGCGTCGATTCGACGGCGGCCGCGGTGGCCGAGCACTACGGTTCGGGTCTGCTGGACGGCTGGCTGGTCGACACCGTCGACGCCGCGTCCGTGGCCCGGGTCGAGGAGGCGGGGATCCGCTGCCGGGCCGTGCCGCTGATGATGACCGACCTGGGCGCCACCGCGGCGATGGCACGTGAGGCGCTCACCCTGGCCGAAGAGGTCAGGGCATGACGTCCTTCCGCGTCTGGGCCGTGCCCGGACTGCCGGAGGTACGCCAGGGCGACGACCTCGCCAAGCTGATCGCCACCGCGTCGCCCGACCTGGCGGACGGCGATGTCGTCCTCGTCACCTCCAAGATCGTCTCCAAGGCCGAGGGCCGGATCGTGCAGGCCGAGGACCGTGAGGCGGCGATCGACGCGGAGACGGTACGGGTGGTGGCGCGGCGCGGCACGCTCCGTATCGTCGAGAACCGGCAGGGCCTGGTGATGGCCGCCGCCGGGGTCGACGCCTCCAACACTCCTCCCGGAACAGTGCTGTTGCTCCCCGAGGACTCCGACAGTTCGGCGCGGGCGATCCGCGAGGGCCTGCGCGACGCGCTGGGCGTAGAGGTGGGCGTGCTCGTCACAGACACCTTCGGGCGCCCGTGGCGCAACGGCCTCACCGATGTGGCGATCGGGGCCGCCGGGGTGCGGGTCCTCGACGATCTGCGCGGCGGCACGGACGCGCACGGCAACCCCCTGAGCGCCACCGTCGTCGCCACCGCCGACGAACTGGCCGCCGCGGGCGACCTGGTGAAGGGCAAGGCCGCGGGCCTGCCGGTCGCGGTGGTCCGCGGTCTGCCGCACGTCGTCACGGCATCCGGTGCCGACGACGCTGCCGGGCGCGCCCGTGCCATGGTGCGCGTCGCCGCCGATGACATGTTCCGGCTCGGTACGTCCGAGGCGGTACGGGAAGCGGTCACCCAGCGGCGCACGATCCGCGACTTCACCGACGAGCCGGTGGACCCGGGCGCGGTGCGCCGGGCGGTCGCGGCGGCGGTCACCGCGCCGTCCCCGCACCACACGACGCCGTGGCGTTTCGTCCTGCTGGAGTCGGCGGCGGCGCGGACCCGGCTGCTGGACGCGATGCGGGACGCGTGGATCGCGGATCTGCGGCGCGACGGCAAGTCGGACGAGTCCATCGCCAAACGGGTGCGCCGCGGTGAAGTGCTGCGGCGGGCACCGTACTTGGCGGTGCCCTGCATGGTGCTCGACGGCTCACACACGTACGGGGACGCCCGGCGGGACGCGGCGGAGCGGGAGATGTTCTCCGTCGCGACCGGTGCGGGCGTGCAGAACTTCCTGGTGGCGCTGGCGGGTGAGCGGCTGGGGTCCGCCTGGGTCTCGTCCACGATGTTCTGCCGGGACGTGGTGCGGGAGGTGCTGGCGCTGCCCGCGGAGTGGGAGCCGATGGGGGCCGTGGCGGTCGGGCATCCGGCCGCGCCTGCGGTGGCGCGTCCCGAGCGCGCCGTGGAGGGGTTCATCACGGTGCGGTGAGGGTGCGGGGTGCGTGTGCGGGGTTTACAACCGCGCGATGTCCGTGCGCGGCATCTTCGGTGTGCGGCGCTGCGGTACCCGTCCCGTCAGCAGGATCAGCCGGACCGCGCGGTGGCGCTGGCCCGCGTACGGTTCCAGGAGTTCCAGCATCCCGTCGTCATCGACGCCCCGGCGCCCCGTCAGCGCGTAACCGACGATGCCCGGCAGGTGCAGGTCGCCGACCGTGACCGCGTCCGGTGCTCCGATGGCGCGCTGGAGCGTCTCCGCCGAGGTCCAGGGGCCGATGCCGGGAATCAGTTCCAGCCTGCGGGCCGCGTCGGCCGGTGCCATCGCCGTCGCCTCTTCCAGCCGGCGGGCCACCCGTACCGCGCGCAGGATCGTGGACGCGCGCTTGTTGTCGACACCCGCGCGGTGCCACTCCCAGGACGGGATGAGCGACCAGCCGCGCGGATCGGGCATGACGTACATGTGCTCGGGCGCGGGACCCGGCGCGGGTGTGCCGGACGCACGGAGCAGCCGGCGCCAGCCGCGGTACGCCTCGTCGGCCGTGACTTTCTGCTCCAGGATCGACGGGATCAGCGACTCCAGGACCAGGCCGGTGCGGCAGAGTCTGAGGTGGGGGCGGCGCCGGTGCGCGTCGGCGACCAGCCGGTGGCGCGGTACGAAGCCCGACGGGTCGTCCAGCTCGCCGAGCAGCCCGGGAAGGCCCGCGAGCAGCCAGTCGGCGCCGGGGCCCCAAGCCTCCGCCCCGTCCGCCGAGATCCGGAGTGTGCCCGGCCCCTCCGGCGTACGGCTGGCCCGCCACACCGCGCCGTCCGGCGTCGTCCGGTACGTGGGGTCCCAGGGACCACGGCGGAGTACCCCGAGGACCAGAGCGAGGTCGGCGGAGTGGGGGCCCGGGGCCCTGGCGATGAAACGTCCTGCCACCCCGTAGAGGCTACTGGTCCGACGAGAAACGCACGGCACCGTCCGGCAGCACGGCCCCGCACCAGATCCTTATCCCGGCGCGCAGCTCGTTGTCGGCGCCCACCCGTGCGCCGTCGCCGATCACCGCACCGGTCAGCACCGAGCGGGCCCCGATCCGGGCGCCGGCGCCGATCAGCGAGTCGGTGACCACCGCGCCCGGCTCGACGACCGCGTGGTCGAGGACCGTGCTGCCGTCGATCCTGGCGCCTTCGCCGACGACCGCGCCGGCACCGATGACCGTGCCGCCCGTCACCTTGGCGTCGGGGGCCACCGTGGCGCTTTCCAGGATCAGCCGGTCGCCGCAGAGGCCCGGGACTGCCGGGGACGGGGCGTGGCCGAGTACGAGGTCGGCCGAGCCGCGTACGAAGGCCTGCGGGGTGCCCAGGTCGAGCCAGTACGTGGAGTCGACCATGCCCTGCAGGTGGGCGCCCGAGCCGAGCAGGCCGGGGAAAGTCTCCCGTTCCACCGAGACCGGGCGCCCGGCCGGGATGGTGTCGATGACCGAGCGCGTGAAGACGTACGCGCCCGCGTTGATCTGGTCGGTGACGATCTCCTCGGGTGTCTGCGGCTTCTCCAGGAAGGCCGTCACCCGTCCGGTCACGTCCGTGGGGACGAGCCCGAAGGCGCGCGGGTCCTCCACCCGTGTGAGGTGGAGCGAGACGTCCGCGCCCGAGGTCCCGTGGGTGGTGACGAGTGCCTCGATGTCCAGGCCGGTGAGGATGTCGCCGTTGAAGATGAGGACCGGCTCGTCCGGCGCGGAGTGCAGGCGTTCCGCGACGTTACGGATGGCGCCGCCCGTACCCAGCGGTTCTTCCTCGGTGACGTACTCCAGGTGCAGGCCCAGCGCGGACCCGTCGCCGAAGTACGGCTCGAAGACCTCCGCGAGGTACGACGTGGCGAGCACGATGTGGTCGATCCCGGCGGCCCGCGCGCGGACGAGCTGGTGGGTGAGGAACGGGACTCCCGCCGCCGGGACCATCGGTTTGGGTGTGTTGACCGTGAGCGGCCGCAGCCGCGTGCCCTTGCCGCCGACCAGGAGAATCGCTTCTGTCACCTTGACGTCTCTGCTTCCTGCTGGGGCGGGCCTTGAACGGCTGGCCAGTGTATGCAGACGGGTGAAGCGCGGTTGCGGGCAGGCTGTACGGAGTTGCCGTCGCGGGCAGGCCGTACGGACTGCCGGGACTCAGCGGCCCTGGTCGCGGGCGGCCGCGCTGCGGATCGCGTCGAGCTTGGCGTAGAGGCGGTCTCCCGGGCACTCGGTGCTGAATCCGTCCCGGTGTCCGGAGATCACGTCCAGCGTCGCCTTGGTGCCCTCCGGGTAGCGGTTGCCGCCGCCGGACACCAAGGTGGTCTTCCCGGCCGGGTCGGCGCCGGTCAGCCCGAGCTTCCACGCCGTGAAACGGGAGAGCGCGGTGATGACGGCGGCGGGCGGTTCGGTCGAGGTGAAGGTGCCGAGGACGGCGACGCCGGTGCTGTCGGAGTTGAACCCGAGAGTGTGGGCGCCCATCACGGGCTTGGTGATCCCGCCCGCGCGGCCCTCGTAGATGGTGCCGCACTTGTCGATGACGAAGTTGTATCCGATGTCCCGCCAGCCGAGGCTCTTCACGTGGTAGCGGTAGATGCCCCGCAGCAGCGAGGGGGCCTCATCGCACGTGTAGTTGTTGCCCGTCGCGGTGTGGTGGACGAACGCGACCTTCACGGTGTCCGTGTAGCGGAAGGCGGACTCGCGGACGCTCTCGTCGGCGCCCCAGCCCTCACGGGTGACGATGCGCGGCCGGGGCGCGACGTAGGGGCCCGCCTTGGCACCCGTGGCCTCCAGCTCGGCCACGGTGGCGTCTTTGCTCAGGGCGGGCAGTTCGGTGGGGGCGGCGTGATCGCCGGACTGGGAGCCGGCGGTGTTCGGGCCGGCTGCCGTGGGGTCAGCCGCGGTGGGATCGGCCGCTGTCGGGTCGGTTGCCGTCGGCTCAGTCGCTGTGGGGTCGGCTGCCGTCGGGTCAGTTGCCGTCGGCTCAGTCGGCGTCGGCTTGGCCGCTGTGGGATCGGTTGCCGTCGGGTCGGCCGGTCGTGGGTGCGGGTCGGGGCCCGGGTCCACGAGGTCCAGCCGCAGCCCCTTCGGAAGCGGGGTGGCCGCGGCGCGGGTGGCACCGGTGGGCGCCTTGGCGTGTACACGGACCTGGACCGCGTCCGAGTTGCCCACCCAGAGCGGGGCGGTGGAACCGTGCACGGCCGAGGACTCGGCCTCCGCCGTGGCGGGGTCGGGCGCGTGGCCGTCGTTCCGGGCCTCGACCGACTGCCAGCCGGTCCAGGCCGTGGAGCCCACGCGGCGGGTCCGCAACTGGACGGTGCCGTTCAGGTGGGCGTTCTTGTCGTTCCAGACCACGCCGACCAGCGAGAACGGTTTGACCTTCTGCCTGGACAGAGCGGCGGCGGCCGAGTGGTCCGTGGAGCGGTCGGCGGAGGGGTTGAGCCGCAGCGACTGGGTGGAGCCGGGGAACGGCGTGGCCGGCGAATCGGCGC
The DNA here is from genome assembly GCF_036010505.1 of Streptomyces sp. NBC_01197. Taxonomy (NCBI): domain Bacteria; kingdom Bacillati; phylum Actinomycetota; class Actinomycetes; order Kitasatosporales; family Streptomycetaceae; genus Streptomyces; species Streptomyces sp. NBC_01197. The sequence goes on along the minus strand of NZ_CP108569.1, from coordinate 4,740,046 downwards.
GGGGCGTGGTCGCGCCGGCCGGTCCGGCGGCCGGGAGGGCGAGCGCGGCGGCACATGCCACGGCAATCGAGGCGGAGAGTACAGAGGTAGTCATAGGAGCACGCATAGCAACGATTTGGACATACCCACCTGACTCTGTCCATCCCGCAACTGACGCCGCATCGGCTCGCCGGCGTGGCCGGCCGGCCGTGGAATCCGCGGAGGCAGCCGTCCCCGGCACCTCGCGCGACGTACGCTTCCCGCATGACTGCCAGCGACCACACCCCCGCCGACCTGCTGCGATCCGCACTCGCCCTGGAACCGGCGCGCCCTCTTGTCACGTTCTACGACGATGCGACCGGCGAGCGCGTCGAACTTTCCGTGGCGACCTTCGCCAATTGGGTGGCCAAGACCGCGAATCTGCTCCAGGGCGAGCTGTCGGCGGAACCGGGCGACCGGCTCGCTCTGCTGCTCCCAGCGCACTGGCAGAGCGCCGTATGGCTGCTCGCCTGTTCGTCGGTGGGCGTGCTCGCCGACATCGGCGGCGACCCGGCCAAGGCGGACCTGGTGGTCAGCGGCCCCGACACCCTGGAGCAGGCGCGCGCCTGCGGCGGGGAGCGGGTGGCGCTGGCGCTGCGCCCGCTCGGCGGCCGCTTCCCGCAGCCGCCGGCCGGGTTCGCCGACTACGCGGTCGAGGTCCCCAGCCAGGGCGACCGCTTCGCGCCGTACGCCCCGGTCGACCCGGCCGCACCCGCGCTCGCGGTCGGCGGAACCGAGCTGTCCGGCGCGCAGGTGGTGGAGCGGGCCATGCACGACGCGGCGGGTGTCGGACTCGCCCCGGGGGCACGGCTGCTGTCGGGGCGGCCGTACGACAGCTGGGACGGTCTCTCGACCGGTCTCTACGCCCCGCTCGCGGCGGGCGCCTCGGTGGTGCTGTGCCGCAACCTCGGGCAGCTGTCCGACGGCGGCCTCGAAAAGCGCGTCGAGAGCGAGCGGGTCACGCACTCCGTCGTGCACTGAAGCGAGCGGGCGCCAGGCTCGCCGACCCTGACGGGCCACCCGTCTGGCCCACCCCTGGACGAGCCCCCGGGAACCGGCGCGGTCTCCGGTACATGATCAGGAGAGAGCACAACCCCGCGCGCGGTTCAGCCGTCCGTCCGGTCGATCGGCGGCCCAGCGCGTCGCCGACTCCGTGAAGGATGGACGCAGACGTGACCGACAGTGCTGGTACGCCCGACGACGAGCCGCAGACGGACGGCCAGGACACGGATCCGTCGAACGCCGCCCCCGAGCCGCCGAAGCGGCGCAAGCGGCACTGGATGCGCTGGGCCGCCATCGGTGTCTCGTTCGTCGTGCTCGTCGCCGCGGGCGCCGGCTGGTGGTTCTACAACAAGCTCGACCACAACATCAAGACGGACAACACCACGACCGCGGAGCTGCGCGCGTACGAGAAGGAGCGCCCCACGCCCGCCGCGGCCGGCGCCGAGAACATCCTGCTCATCGGGTCCGACTCGCGCTCGGGCGACAACAAGAAGTACGGCAGGGACGAGGGGTCACAGCGTTCCGACACCACGATCCTGCTGCATCTCGCCGCGGACAAGAAGAGCGCGACGGCGGTGTCCCTGCCGCGCGACCTGATGTCGCACGTGCCGAGCTGCGTCAAGGCGGACAAGACCCGTACGCAGAAGCAGTTCGTGCAGTTCAACTGGGCGTACGAGTTCGGCGGCACCGCCTGCACCGTCCGCACCGTGGAGAACATGACCGGGATCCGGATCGACCACTACATGGTGGTCGACTTCAACGGTTTCAAGGGCATGGTCGACGCGGTCAACGGCGTCGAGGTCTGCCTCAAGAAGCCGGTGGACGACAAGGACGCCCATCTCAAGCTGCCCGCGGGCCGCCAGACGCTCAACGGGGAGCAGGCGCTCGGATACGTACGCCTCCGGCACTCCATCGGCAACGGCAGCGACACCGAACGCATGCAGCGCCAGCAGGAGTTCCTCGGTTCGCTGGTGAAGAAGGTGCAGAGCAACGGGGTCCTGCTGAACCCGGCGCGGCTCTACCCGGTGCTGGACGCGGCGACCAAGTCGGTGACCACGGACCCCGGTCTGGACACGCTCAGGGACCTGTACGACCTGACGCGGCGGATGCGCGACATCCCCACCCACCGGGTCCAGTTCCTGACGGTGCCTCGTGAGCCGTACACCGCCGACCGCGACCGCGACCAGCTCGTGCAGCCGGACGCGGACCGGCTCTTCAAGCGGCTCCGCGATGACGCCCCGGTCACCGTGACCAAGGGCGGCACCGGCACCTCGGCGGCCCCGGGCACGGAGAGCACCCGAGGCACCGCGGACGCCGGCGGGCAGGGCAAATCATCACCTTCTCCGCAGGCCACTTTCCCGGGCACGAATGCGGCCGCCGCGGCCTGCGGGTAAACAATTCTCAAACCCGTATCCGCAGGGCATGTGGATTGGGTGGTATGCCCAGTTGTAAGCGCCAAGGAATATGTCCCGGACGTCGCTGGACATTGATCCGGGCAGATAGTGTGACGCGATCCGGTGCGTCCGGCCATGTGGTCGCGCACTGCAGGACGAAAGACCGAGCGCCCGGGGGGAGGGCGCCTCGCGTGGCACCGACGGAGGACACAGGCAACCGTGGACGCGCATAGCCGTGGCCGGGACGATATCGACCCCGCAGACCAGTGGGTGCTCAACCCGGAAACCGGCAATTACGAACTGCGACTGAACCCTTCCGGACCGCAGTCGGGGGGCAGGACGGCTTCCAGTTCCGAGTCCGCTTCCGGCCGCACACGGCGCAGGGATTCGCTGCCGGAGCAGTCCTCCCGCAGGCGTTCGCAGCAGCAGTCGCCGCCGCAGTCGCCGCGCCGCGACGTGCCCGGACAGCGCAGCCGCCGGGCGGGGAGCGGCCAGGACGGCCGTCCCGGGAGCGGGCCGCAGACGGCGGCCGGCCGCCGGAAGCGCAAGCAGCAGAAGTCGCGCAGGAAAAAGGCGCTGATGTGGACCGGCGGTGTGACGGCCTTCGTCCTCATCGGCGGCTCGGTCGCCACGTATCTGCTCTACGAGCACTTCAACAACAACATCAACAAGATCGATGTGGTCGGCGGTACTTCGGGCTCCACCAAGGACCGGGCCGTCAACATCCTGCTGATCGGTACGGACAAGCGCACCGGCAAGGGCAACGAGGGTTACGGCGACAAGGGGAGCGTCGGCCACGCCGACACGAACATCCTCTTCCATGTCTCCAAGGACCGGACGAACGCGACCGCGCTCTCCATCCCCCGCGACCTGATCACCGACATCCCGGACTGCCAGACCAAGCAGCCCGACGGGTCGATGAAGACCATCCCCGGTACGCAGCAGGTCCGCTTCAACACCAGCCTGGGCCAGGACGACCGCGACCCCGGCTGCACCATGAAGACGGTCAAGGCCATAACCGGCCTGACGGTCGATCACTTCATGATGGCCGACTTCAACGCCATCAAGACGCTCAGCACCGCGGTGGGCGGCGTCGATGTCTGTGTGGCGCACCCCGTGGACGACAAGGAGTCGCATCTCAAGCTCCCGGCGGGGAAGTCCAAGGTCGAGGGCGAGCAGGCGCTGGCCTTCGTCAGGACCCGGCACAGCTTCGGCAACCAGGGCGACCTGGACCGCATCAAGGTGCAGCAGCAGTTCCTGGCCTCGCTGATACGCAAGATGACGTCGGGCGACACGCTCACCAGCCCCACCAAGCTCTACGACCTGGCGAACGCGGCGACCAAGGCGCTCACCGTCGACAGCGGCATCGGGAGCATCGACCACCTCAAGAGCCTCGCGATGGACCTGAAGTCGGTGAACCCGAAGAACGTCACGTTCACCACGCTGCCGGTCCTGGACAACCCGGCGGAGAAGGTCCACGCCACCGTGGTCGTGAACCACGCCCAGGCGGACCCGCTGTTCTCGATGATGCGCGACGACGTCTCGCTCACCGAGGTCAAGAAGAAGAAGGACGCGGCCGCGAGCAAGCAGGAGGCGCTCCTCAAGGGGAAGCAGGCCAACGCCTCCGACGTCCGGGTCAAGGTACTCAACGGCGGGGCCCAGCCGGGATCGGCGCAGACCACGCTGACCTGGCTGCAGAACACCGAGGGCGTACTGAAGTCGGAGAACGGCGGCAACTACAAGCCGGATCTGACCAAGACGACCCTCAGCTACGCGCCGAACCAGGCGGATCAGGCCCGCAAGCTCGCCGACATCATGGGCCTGCCCGCGGCGGCGCTCAAGCCGGGCACGAAGGACTCCGTCGGGCTCACCCCGATGACGCTCGTCCTGGGGGCGGACTTCAAGGCCGCCGGCACGCCGATCACGGCGCCGGCGAAGCCGCCGGCCGACATACAGAAGGTCGAAGCCGACAAGAGCGTGTGCGCCAAGTGACGCCAGGTCACCGGGCCATACGAATACCTGAGTAGCAGGGGGGACCTGGTGGGAAAGAGCAGCACGCGGGGGGAGGGGACGCGGCCTCGCAGTCGGGGCGCGAGCCAACTCGGCCAAGACGGCGCCCTGCACGGGCAGGGCGCCCCGAGACCTGGGCCCGACGGCCCGACGGGCGGCGGCCCGACGGGCGGCGGCCCGACGGGCGGCGGCCCGACGGGCGGTGGCGGAAGCCACCGACAACGGACGTCGCGGCGGCGCGCGCGGCGTGGGAAGCGCCGAATACTCCGCTGGGTGGCGGGCGCCGCGGCACTGCTGATCATCGGCACCGCGGGCGCGGGATATCTCTACTACCGCCACCTGAACGCGAATCTGCAGAAGAGCGCCCTCAACCTCGGCGACCATGAGGCCCCGAAGGCGAAGGCCAACGCGGCGGGCCAGACCCCGCTGAACATCCTCATGATCGGCTCGGACGCGCGGGACTCCAAGGAGAACCAGAAGCTCGGCGGCGCCAAGAACACCTTCGGCGCCGCTCCCCTGGCGGATGTGCAGATGCTGGTGCACGTCTCGGCCGACCGCAGCAACATGTCGGTCGTCAGCCTGCCGCGGGACACCGTGCTGAAGATCCCCAAGTGCACGGCTGAGGACGGCAAGACCTATCCGGCGACGGGCTGGACCCTGGCCAACGAGTCTCTCGGACGCGGCGGCCCCGGCTGCACCGTGGCCACCTGGGAATCCCTCACCGGCATCCACATCGACCACTTCATGAAGATCGATTTCGCCGGTGTGGTCTCCATGGCCGATGCGGTCGGCGGGGTGCCGGTCTGTGTGGACGCCAATGTTTACTCGCACACCCACGACGGCCACGGTTCGGGGCTCAAGCTGAAGAAGGGCACCACGTCGGTCAAGGGGCAGCAGGCGCTCCAGTGGCTGCGGACGCGGTACGGATTCTGGCCGGACACCGACGTCGTACGGACCAAGGCCCAGCACGAGTACATGAATTCGATGGTCCGCCAGCTGCGTGAGGGCACCAAGCTCACCGACCCCGGCAAGCTCATGGACCTCGCGAACACGGCCACCCATGCGCTCAAGGTCGATACCGGGATCGAGACGGTCAAGAACCTGTACGACCTGGCCGGGGAGTTCCAGAAGGTCCCGACGTCCCGGATCACCATGACGACCATGCCGAATGTGAACTCCGTACGGCCCGGGTTCGAGGAGAAGGTGGACCCGAAAGCGGGCGACGCGGACCAGCTGTTCGCGATGATCAGGGACGACACCCCGCTGGACGGCAAGGGGGCCAAGAAGAAGCCCGCCGAGAAGGTCTCCGACGATCCTGCGGCGCCCAAGGGCGAGATCGGCATCACCGTGCGGAACGGCACGGGGGGCGACGGCGGGCTGCCGTCGAAGGGCCGGGCCGGTTCGGTCGCGGCGCTGCTGACCGGGCAGGGCTTCGCACGCGCCGTGGCCGACCAGTCGCTGGACCCGCAGAAGAAGACCGAGGTGCTCTTCCCCAGCGCCGATCTGGAGGGCGACGCCCAGTCGGTGGCGAAGGCCATGGGCGTGCCGCTGAAGTCCGTGACGAAGTCCACCCAGGTCACCGGGGTCACGGTGATCGTCGGAAGCGACTGGCGTACGGGCGAGGTCTACCCCAAGTCCGCGGGGGACGACGGGAAGACACCGGACTCCGCCAACGCACTGCACGGGGACGACAAGTCGGCGTGCATGCATGTGGACCCGGCGTACACCTGGACCTCGTAACCCGGGTCCGTAAGCCGGAGCACAGCACGGGAAAGGGCCGGCCTGCCGCCTCACGGCGGGCGGGCCGGCCCTTTCTCCACGCTCAGACGGCGGTGCGGACCGCCGGGCGGCGGCTGGCGATGACCTTGCGGGCCAGCGCGCGCGGGCTGGTCAGGAAGCCGAAGCCCCAGCACATGTGCATGGTGGCCAGGGCCACCGGGATCCGCACCCGCGCCTTCGGCGAGAGCCCCTTGCCGGCCGGCAGCGAGCCCGCCACGATGGCCGCGACATAGCCGGCCGGCACCAGGAAGGCCCACGGGGTGACGGCCGCACCGACCACGATGCCCGCCGCGATCGCGCAGACCGCGGCCGGCGGGGCGAGGTAGCGGAGGTTGATCGAGCCCTCGTGGTAGCGGGCGACGACATGGCGCCAGCGGCCGTAGTCCTTGTACTGCTTGGCGAGCGCCCGGACCGAGGGGCGCGGGCGGTACTGGACGCGCAGCTCGGGCGAGAACCAGATCAGGCCGCCGGCCTCGCGGATCCGGAAGTTCAGCTCCCAGTCCTGGGCGCGGATGAACTCCTCGTTGTACCCGCCCTGCTGCTCCAGCGCCTCGCGCCGGAAGACACCCAGGTAGACGGTCTCGGCGGGGGCCGCCTTGCCGCCGGTGTGGAACGCCGCGTTGCCGACGCCGATCTTGGAGGTCATCGCGGCGGCGACCGCGTCCTCCCAGGCGTTCTCACCTTCGGCGTGCATGATCCCGCCGACGTTCATCGCGCCGGTCTCCTCCAGGAGGCGGACCGCGGTGGCGATGTAGTTCGGCGAGAGCATTCCGTGGCCGTCCACCCGCACCACGACGGGATGGCTCGACGCCTTGATGGCTGCGTTGAGCGCGGCGGGCGTACGGCCGGTCGGATTGGCGACGGTGTGGACCCGGGGGTCCTCCCGTACCAGCTCGGCGGCGATCTCCTCGGTGCGGTCGGACGACGGGCCGATGGCGATCACCACCTCCATCTCGCCGTCGTACTCCTGCTCCAGGATGTGGCGGACCGAGTTGCGCAGATGCCTCTCCTCGTTGAGGACCGGCATGATCACAGAAACAGCGGGCGTGGCGGGCGTGGCGTCCATAGGAAGGTCACGTTACCGCGAACGAGGGACACCGGGCGCGGCGGCCGGGTGGCCTGCCCGGGATGTTGATCACAGCGGCTTACCGTGGTCGCTTCCCCTGCCCGCCCCCCGCGGAGGTGTCCCAGTTTCCCCCGTGCCCCCACCCCGCCGCCGCAGGCCGCCGCCGCGCCGCCCGCCCCGCCCTCGCTGGGGTATGCGCATCACCACCACCCTGTCCGTCCTGGTGCTGGGCGCCGGCGGGATCGGTCACGCGCTCATCGGCGAGCTGGACGGCATCGGCCGTATCGACCCGTTCAAGGACATGAAGGACCGTCCCGCGCCGGGCCGCGGTATGAACGTGCTCCTCGTCGGCACCGACGGCCGCGACAAGATCACGCCGGCGGAGAAGAAGAAGTACCACCTGGGCGGAGCCCCCTGTCACTGCACCGACACGGTCATGCTCGTCCACGTCTCGGCGGACCGCTCCCGGGTGAGCGTGGTGAGCCTGCCGCGGGACAGCTACGCGGTGGTACCCGCGCGCACCGACCCCGCCTCCGGGAGGCGCTACCCCGCCCACCCGCTCCGGCTCAACGCGGCGTACGCCCAGGGCGGCCCCCAGCTCACAGTGCAGACCGTGGAGAAGATGACCGGCGTCCAGATCAACCACTATCTGGAGGTCGACTTCACCAGCTTCATGAAGACGGTGGATGTGCTCGGCGGCGTCGACATCTGCTCCGCCCGCCCGCTGAAGGACTCCTACACCGGGCTCGACCTGCCGGTGGGGACCAGCAGGCTCAACGGTGGCCAGGCGCTGCAGTACGTACGCTCCCGCCACCTCGACGCGGCGTCCGACCTGGGCCGGATGCAGCGCCAGCAGCGCTTCATGGCCTCCCTCATCGCCAAGACGACCAGCAGCGGCGTCCTGCTGAACCCGGTCAAGTTCCGCGATGTCGCGTCCACGATCTTCGGCTCGGTCCGGGCGGACAAGGGCTTCGGCCCGGACGAGATGCTCTCCATCGGGCAGGCGATGCGGGGCTTCGAGCCGGCGTCGTCGGAGTTCACCTCCGTACCCATCGGGCAGATGAACTACCAGGTCAAGGGCATCGGCTCGACGGTGAAGTGGGACCCGGTCAAGGCGGGGAAGCTCTTCAGGGAGATCCGCGCGGACGTGCCGATCGCCGTTCACCGGTCGGCGGCGCCGAAGGCGCGGAAGGTCGACGTGCCGCCCAACCAGATCAGGGTGCAGGTGTCCAACGGCACATCGACCACCGGCCTGGCCGCCCGCGCCGACAAGAGCCTGCGCTCCACCGGCTTCCTCTCGTCGGTCGCGGCCACGGTCCCGGGCGGGCCGGTGACCTCGGACAGCAAGCGCACGGTCATCGAGTACGACCCGCGCTGGAACCGGTCGGTGCGCTCGCTGGCGGCGGCGCTGCCGCACGCGGAGCTGCGTCCGGTGACGGGGATCGGCTCCACGCTGAAGGTGACGCTCGGGTCGGACTTCACCACGGTGACACCGGTCCGGGCGGACGAGCCGGATCCGGGCAGGTTCGCGGCGGTCACGGGCGACCAGGTGGTCTGCAAGTAAGGGGTTGCGAGTAAGGGTCCGCGAGTCGGCCGGCGGTCCCGGGGCGCGTGTCCGTCCCGCTCGCTCAGTCGTCGATGCCGTCGGCCAGGTGCCGCTCCCGCAGCTCCTTGATCGCGCGGCGCCGGGCCAGCCGGTGCGTGCGGCGGATCTGCGCCTCCTGGTAGCGCCGCTTGTCGCGCTCGCTGCCGGGGACCACCGGCGGTACGGCCCGGGGCTTGCCGTCCGCGTCGACCGCGGCGAAGACCAGATAGGCGCTGCCGACCTGCTGGGCCGGGGACGACTCGTTCCACCGCTCGGCCAGGACCCGTACGCCGACCTCCATCGACGACCGGCCGGTCCAGTTCACCTGAGCCTTCACATGGACCAGGTCACCGACGCGGACCGGCTCCAGGAAGACCATCTCGTCCATCGACGCGGTGACCGCGGGCCCGCCGGAGTGCCGGCCGGCCACGGCGCCGGCCGCGTCGTCCACCAGTTTCATGATCACGCCACCGTGCACGGTACCGAGGAGGTTGGTGTCATTGCCCGTCATGATGTGACTCAGGGTGGTTCGTGAGGCCGAGGTGGGCTTGCCCGGAAGATCTGTCATACGTGCCAGCTTAGGCCGGGCCCGCAGCCCGGCACTTTGCATCAGCTCTGCAACAGCACAGCCCCGATTCCACACCCGCCCTGTAATACATACGCACTGTGACGGCACACTGGTCCACATGGACGACAGGGACCGCTACGGACGCGGCAGCGAGAACGCACAGCCCGACGGTGCTCGGGTCATGCGGCACGTGCAGCGTTCGACGCCACCTGCCCAGCGGCAGTACGGCGGACAGCAGCAGGACCAGGGTTACGACAACGGATACGACTCCGCGTACGACAGTGGCTACAACACGGGCCAGGTCTACGGGCAGGGTGGCCCCTCGGGCCCCGGCAGCCGGAGAGGCCAGGGCGGCCAGGGCGCTGGCGGCCCGTACCCCACCACACGTCCGGGCACCCCCCCGAACTGGCGCCGCCGCATCAAGATCGGCGCGCTGGTCCTGGTGATCGCGATCCTCGGCGTCTCCATCGGTACGTACTTCTGGGCCGACGGAAAGCTGCGCCGCGAGGTCGACCTGTCCAAGGTCATCGACCGTCCCGCCACGGGCAAGGGCACGAACTACCTGATCGTGGGCTCGGACAGCCGCGACGGCATGTCCGCGGCCGACAAGAAGAAGCTGCACACCGGCTCCGCCGAGGGCAAGCGCACCGACTCCATGATCATCCTGCACGTCGGTGACCACGGGAACACGATGGTCTCGCTGCCCCGTGACTCGAACGTCACGATCCCGTCGTACAAGGGCTCGTCGTCCGGCAAGCTCTACCCGAACACCGGCCGGCAGACGAAGCTGAACGCCGCGTACGCGGAGGACGGCCCGGAGCTGCTGGTGCGCACCATCGAGTACAACACCGGGCTGCACATCGACCACTACGCGGAGATCGGTTTCGACGGCTTCGCAAGCATCGTGGACGCGGTCGGCGGGGTCCAGATGGACATTCCGCAGGCGTTCAAGGACAAGGACTCCGGCGCCGACTTCCCGGCGGGCAAGCAGACCCTCAACGGCAGCCAGGCCCTGGCCTTCGTCCGCACCCGGCACGCCTTCGCGGCCAGCGACCTGCAGCGCACGAAGAACCAGCAGAAGTTCCTGGCGGCCCTGGCCTCCCAGACGGCCACCCCGTCCACGATCATGAACCCCTTCAAGCTCTACCCGGTGATGGGCGCGGGCCTGGACACGCTGATCGTGGACAAGGACATGAGCCTGTGGAACCTGGCATCCATGTTCTGGGCCATGAAGGGTGTGTCGGGCGGTGACGGCAAGCAGATGAACATGCCGATCTCCGGCTCCACCGGCGGCAATCTGGTCTGGGACAAGACCAAGGTCAAGCAGCTGGTGCAGGAGCTGAAGGACGACGACACGGTGACGGTTTCGGGTAACTAGCGCCGGCTTGGGCCCGAACTGGCCCGGCTTGGGCCCGAACTGGACCCGAACTGGTCCGCTGGACAAGACGGAGCAGGCCCCCGGACCCCGGCCCGGGGGCCTGCTCCGTCCAATGCAGTTGCTTTAGGCGGCACTCGCACGTCGTGTGTACCTACTGGTACGTACACTCGGTGTCGCATTGCCGATCTCCCCAGGAGGCTCCATGCCGCTCGTTCGCATCGATGTTCTGGGCTGTGACGCCCAGCGATTGAAGGCATTGGGGCGCGCCGTCCAGGAGGCGCTGGGCGAGACGATGGGGATCCCGGACGACGATCGTTTCCAGATCCTCACCGGACACGACGGGGAACGCAGCGTTTTGCGTCACGGCACCTACCTCGACGTGCAGCGGGACGACGGCATCGTGTACGTGGCGATCACTTTGCGGGGTGGCCGGTCGGCCGCCCAGAAGCAGGCGCTGTACCGACGTATTGCCGAGCTCGCTCAGGAATACGCGGGGACGGAACCCCGCAACGTGTTCGTCGTGCTGACCGAGAACACCGATGCCGACTGGTCGCTCGGGAACGGGGACGCCCAGTACCTGCTCTAGGGCGGTGGGGGTTGGTGCTTCTCTGAGTCGGCCTTTCGACCCGGCAGGTGCTCTTCGGCTTCCTGGACTGATTGTGGGCCCAACGGCCGGGCTGCACGGTGCCGCGTCTGGCGCGGGTCCTCAGCACGGGCTATCGGTTCGGCTTCTTGTACCGCGCGTGGGCAGTCCCGATTGCGCCGGGCCGGGAGGAGGCGCGCGCGTGCCTCCTGCCTGGCCTCAGTGAAGGAGCGGGTGAGCCTGGCGTCGGTCGCTCCGAGCTGGGGTGGGATGCTGCGGACGCACTTCAGGTCGGAAATGCGGTCGGCGTCCACGGCGGGGCGGGCGAGCGCCGCTGTGTGAGCGAACTTGCGGATCGCGTGGTGACCGCGAAGTAGGCCCACAGTTCCAGCCGGACGCCCTCCGGTGCGACCTGATCGGCCCGGCAGGGAAGTCGGCGGCGCCGCTCGGCTCGGTCGTGCTTGGCTACTCCGCATCGACCAGCTCGGCGGTGAACACCTTCGTCAGGGTCCCAATTCGCACCCGCTGGCCCGCGCCCCACCCCGTCACACGCGGGGCAACGATCTCCGCTACTCAAAGACAACTGCATTGTCCTGCTCCGTCCGCCCGGGCTACTCCCCGTGCGTGATCGTGCCCCACTCGTCCATGGTGGGGCGGATCTTGATGGGCTCCTGGATGTCCGTGTCCGAGCGCCGCGGGGGCTCGGGGCCGTCCGGGCCGATGCGCATCATGCGCTCCACCCGGACGATCTGGAAGCAACGTCCGCGCACCCGGAGCTCATTGGGCCTGCGCTGCTGGGTGAACCGCCCGGCCGCCCGTGCGTACACCTCGGCGTCCCGTTCGCTGATGTTCCCGAACATCGGCAGCGACTCGGTCAGGTAGTGCACCAGCCAGCGCCGCGCCTCCTGGGGGGTGACGCACTGCGCGCCCACCATCGACCAGGTGTGCTCCTTGTGCTCCATGATCCGGAAGGCGACCGGCAGCAGCACCAGGCCGGGGTGGGTCGTCACCGCACGCCGGGAGTCCGCCAGTACGTCGGGCGGGAAGCGCCGGGAGGTGTACGAGAGCGGCAGCAGGCCGGCCCGGTCCAGGCCCTCGGTCAGCCCGACCGCGGCGCTGTGGTCGATCACGAAGCCCTTGGTGCGCGGCACCGGGCGGACGCGCGGCTCGTCCCAGCCGTCCGTATCGACGTCGGTGGGCCTCGGCGGCTCCAGCCGGCCCCCGCCGATCCTGGCGAACTCGTCGGCGCGCACGATGCGGTAGCGCGTACCCCAGGCGGACACGGCGTTCAGCGGCTCGGTCTCCAACCGGGCGACCGCCGCGAGCAGTTCGCGCCGTTCCAGGTGATCGTCGGTCTCGTCCTTGGCCTTGAGCCAGAGATACGAGTTGAGTTCGTCCCGGGCGTCCTGCGGATACCCCGTGTCCATCCCGCCGAGCAGCCGCCACCGGGGCCGTTCACCACGCCGCTGCTCGGCGAAGCCGAAGAGCGGCCCCCGGACCACGATCTCGCCGTACTTGCGCGCCGAGGCCATCGCATCCAGCTCGGTGACTTCGGATACGGGGTCGTCCCGGCGCTGCACATTGATGAAGAACCGCCCCGGCGTCTGCGTCTGCTGTTCCTGATCCTCCATGGCGACAGTGTGCAGACGGTCAGGGACACCGGGCAGGGGGAATGCGGAAATACAGTCCTCTTCGGTCAGAGCTGTCGTATACCTGAACGTATTGCGACAGCCCGTACAGCGCGCGCAGCGTGGTCAAGGGCCCTGCCCGAAGTGAGGAAGCCCCGGCGGCCGGGGCTTCCCTGGGCGTGCTCGGGCAGGGGGCGGTGGCCGCTACGGCAGGTTCCGCGCCATCACGATGCGCTGGACTTGATTCGTTCCCTCATAAATCTGCGTGATCTTCGCGTCGCGCATCATGCGCTCCACCGGGTAGTCGCGCGTGTAGCCGTACCCGCCGAGGAGCTGGACCGCGTCCGTCGTGACCTCCATCGCGACGTCCGACGCGAAGCACTTGGCGGCCGCGCCGAAGAACGTCAGGTCGCCGTCGAGGCGTTCCGACTTCGCGGCGGCCGAGTAGGTGAGCTGGCGGGCCGCTTCGAGCTTCATCGCCATGTCCGCGAGCATGAACTGGATGCCCTGGAAGTCGCCGATCGGCTTGCCGAACTGCTTGCGCTCCTGGACGTAGCCCTTGGCGTAGTCGAGGGCGCCCTGCGCGATGCCGATGGCCTGGGCTGCGATCGTGATGCGGGTGTGGTCCAGGGTCTTCATCGCCGTGGCGAAGCCTGTGCCCTCCTCGCCGATCATCCGGTCGGCGGGGAGGCGAACGTTGTCGAGGTAGACCTCACGGGTCGGGGAGCCCTTGATGCCGAGCTTCTTCTCGGGGGCGCCGAAGGAGACCCCCTCGTCGGACTTCTCGACCACGAAGGCGCTGATGCCCTTGGAGCGCTTGGTGGGGTCGGTGACGGCCATCACCGTGTAGTACTCGGAGACACCCGCGTTGGTGATCCAGCGCTTCACGCCGTTGAGCACCCAGAAGTCCCCGTCGCGCACGGCCCTGGTCTTCATGCCCGCCGCGTCCGAACCCGCGTCGGGCTCGCTCAGGCAGTACGAGAACATGCCCTCGCCCCTGGCCAGGCGGCTCATGTACTTCTTCTTGAGGTCCTCGGAGCCCGACAGGATCACCGGGAGCGAGCCCAGCTTGTTGACGGCCGGGATCAGCGAGGAGGACGCGCAGACGCGGGCCACCTCCTCGATCACGATGACCATGGCGAGCGCGTCGGCCCCGGCGCCGCCGTACTCCTCGGGTACGTGCACGGCGTGCAGGTCGGCAGCTGTCAGCGCGTCCAGCGCCTCCTGCGGGAAGCGGGCTTCCTCGTCCACCGCGGCGGCGAAGGGCGCGATCTTCGCCTCAGCCAAGGCACGCACCGAGTCGCGGAGCATGTCGTGCTCCTCGGCCGGGCGGTACAGGTCGAAATCGGGCGAACCTGCCAAGGTCACTCACTCCCCAAGATGCTAACTACCGTTAAGTAACTAGATTTTAGAGGCTGCCCGCCCACAGGGATACGTGAGCTGCACGACAGGGGTCGGGCCGGGCACCGGGCGCCCCGACTATGCTCGGGCGCGCAACCGATCCCGTACGCCCCCCTGGAGCTCCCTGATGGCCCTGAAAATCACCGTGATCGGTACCGGTTATCTCGGTGCCACCCACGCCGCGGCCATGGCTGAGCTGGGATTCGATGTGCTCGGTCTGGACATCGTCCACGAGAAGATCGAGATGCTCTCGCAGGGGCGCGTCCCCATGTACGAGCCCGGACTCGAAGAGCTTCTGCAGCGGCACGTCGCGGGGATCCAGGGGTCGACCGGGCGGCTGCGCTTCACCACGTCGTGGGAGGAGGCGGGCGGGTTCGGCGATGTGCACTTCGTGTGCTGCAACACCCCGCAGAAGCACGGCGAGTACGCCTGCGACATGTCGTACGTCGACAACGCCTTCCGCTGGCTCGCGCCGCATCTGAAGGCGAACGCGCTGGTCGTCGGCAAGTCGACCGTGCCGGTCGGCAGCGCGGCCAGGCTCGCCGGGGTGCTCCGGGATCTTGCGCCCGCCGGTGCGGGTGTGGAGCTGGCGTGGAACCCGGAGTTCCTGCGGGAGGGCTTCGCCGTCAAGGACACCCTGCACCCCGACCGGATCGTCGTCGGCGTGGAGAGCGTGGGGGCCGAGAAGCTGCTGCGCGAGGTGTACGCGGGGCCGGTGGGCGAGGGGTCGCCGTTCGTGGTGACCGACTTCCCCACGGCCGAGCTGGTGAAGACCGCCGCGAACTCCTTCCTCGCCACGAAGATCTCCTTCATCAACGCGATGGCCGAGGTCTGCGAGGCCGCCGACGGCGACGTCGCGAAGCTCGCGGAAGCACTCGGGCACGACGAGCGCATCGGCAAGAAGTTCCTGCGGGCCGGGATCGGCTTCGGCGGCGGGTGTCTGCCCAAGGACATCAGGGCCTTCATGGCCCGCGCCGGCGAACTGGGCGCCGACCAGGCGCTGACCTTCCTCCGCGAGGTCGACTCGGTCAACATGCGCCGCCGCGGCCACATGGTGGAGCTGGCGCGGGAGGCCGTGGGCGGCGGCTCGTTCCTTGGCAAGCGGGTCGCGGTGCTCGGCGCGACCTTCAAGCCGGACTCGGACGACGTACGGGACTCCCCCGCGCTGAACGTCGCGGGCCAGATCCACCTCCAGGGCGGCCAGGTCACGGTTTACGACCCGAAGGGCATGGAGAACGCCCGCCGTCTCTTCCCGACGCTCGGCTACGCGGAGACCGCGCTGGACGCGGTACGCGGCGCGGATGTCGTCCTGCACCTCACGGAGTGGCGCGAGTTCCGCGAGCTGGACCCGGCGGCACTGGGCGCGGTGGCCTCCGAGCGGATACTGCTGGACGGCCGCAACGCGCTGGACCCGGTCGCTTGGCGGGAGGCCGGCTGGGTGTACCGGGCGATGGGGCGCCCGCGGGCTTAGGTGTACGCGGATCCCGCCGGGCACCCGTTCTGTCTCTGCGTCTGCTGAGCACGGTGGCCGGCCCGGGATTCTCCCCCGGGCCGGCCATCCATTCAGCCGTCCAGGTCGGCCAGAGTCGCGTTGGACGGGCCGCGCTCGGCCTGGAGGCCGCGGGCCACGTCCTCCGCGGCGCGCAGCACCCGTACCGCGTTCTGCCAGG
Organism: Streptomyces sp. NBC_01197; assembly: GCF_036010505.1. Classification (NCBI taxonomy): domain Bacteria; kingdom Bacillati; phylum Actinomycetota; class Actinomycetes; order Kitasatosporales; family Streptomycetaceae; genus Streptomyces; species Streptomyces sp. NBC_01197. Next base: position 4,723,964 of record NZ_CP108569.1, on the reverse strand, counting down.
TCAGCTTCGCCAGGTCGGGTTTCGACCAGCCGCGGCCGATCAGCTCACCGATCAGGTTCGGGTAGCCCGCCACGTCCTCCAGGCCGGCCGGGGTGAAAGCCGTGCCGTCGTAGTCGCCGCCGATGCCGATGTGGTCGACGCCCGCCACCTCACGCATGTGGTCCAGGTGGTCGGCGACCGTCGACGCGGTGGCCATCGGGCGGGGGTGCGCCTCCTCGAAAGCGCGCTGGACCTTCAGCCCCGCGGGCGTGGTGTTCAGGTGGTGCAGCCCGTGGGTGCGCATGTTCTCGTCCGCGCGGGCGGTCCAGGCGACCGCCTCGGGGAGGATGAACTTCGGTACGAACGTGGCCATCGCGATGCCGCCGTTCGCCGGGAGCAGTGCGAGGACGTCGTCCGGGATGTTGCGCGGGTGGTCGCAGACCGCACGTGACGAGGAGTGCGAGAAGATCACCGGCGCCGTGGAGGTCGCCAGCGCGTCGCGCATCGTGGACGCCGCCACGTGCGAGAGGTCCACCAGCATGCCGGTGCGGTTCATCTCGCGGACCACCTCGTGGCCGAAGGCGGTCAGTCCGCGGGCCTTCACGACGTCGGTCGCGGAGTCCGCCCAGGCGATGTTGTCGTTGTGCGTGAGCGTCATGTAGCGGACGCCCAGCGTGTGCAGGGCGCGCAGGGTGCCCAGCGAGTTGTTGATGGAGTGGCCGCCCTCGGCGCCCATCAGGGACGCGATGCGGCCCTGGCTCCTGGCCTTCTCCATGTCGTCGGCGGTCAGCGCGCGGACCAGGTCACCGGGGTAGCGGGTGAGCAGCTGGTCCACCGCGTCGATCTGCTCCAGCGTCGCGCTGACCGCGTCCTCGCCCGCCATGTCGCTGCGGACGTAGACCGACCAGAACTGCGCGCCGACGCCGCCCTTGCGCAGCCGGTGCAGGTCGGTGTGGAGATGGCCCGTCTGGTCCCGGGCGATGTCCAGCGCGTCCAGGTCGTACCGGACGTTCTCGCGCAGTGCCCAGGGCAGGTCGTTGTGGCCGTCCACGACCGGGTACTCGGCGAGCAGGTCCAGCGCTTCGGTGAGGTGATTGCTCATGGGAGCCGCCTACTTTCCGAATCCGAAGGTCTCCGCGCCCGCCGCCCTGGCGCGCAGCCGGGTGCCCTTCTCCGTCGCTTCGTCGTTCAGCTTCTGCTGGAACTCCCGCATCTTGTCCTGGAGTTGCGGGTCGGACGCGGCCAGGATGCGCACGGCGAGCAGCCCCGCGTTGCGCGCGCCGCCCACCGAGACGGTCGCCACGGGGACGCCGGCCGGCATCTGCACGATGGACAACAGGGAGTCCATGCCGTCCAGGTACTTCAGCGGCACCGGAACGCCGATGACCGGCAGCGGGCTGACCGAGGCCAGCATCCCCGGCAGATGGGCCGCTCCCCCGGCGCCCGCGATGATCGCCCGGAGCCCCCGTCCGTCGGCGTGCTCGCCGTACGCGATCATCTCGCGCGGCATCCGGTGGGCGGAGACGACGTCCACCTCGTACGCCACCCCGAACTCGTCCAGGGCCTTGGCCGCTGCCTCCATGACGGGCCAGTCGGAGTCCGAGCCCATCACGATGCCGACCACGGGAGCGGCAGAGGCCGCGGGAGCTGACGGAGAGGTCATTCGGTGATCGTCCCTCGCAGGTATCCGGCGGCATGACGGGCGCGTTCCAGCACGTCGTCGAGGTCGTCGCCGTAGGTGTTGACGTGGCCGACCTTGCGCCCCGGCTTCACGTCCTTGCCGTACATGTGGATCTTGAGTTGGGGGTCGCGGGCCATGCAGTGCAGATAGGCCTGGTACATGTCCGGGAAGTCGCCGCCCAGGACGTTGCACATGACCGTCCAGCGGGCGCGCGGGCGCGGATCGCCGAGCGGCAGGTCCAGGACCGCGCGCACATGGTTGGCGAACTGCGAGGTGATCGCGCCGTCCTGGGTCCAGTGGCCGGAGTTGTGCGGGCGCATCGCCAGCTCGTTGACGAGGATGCCCGGCGTGCCGTCGGGTCCGCGGACCTCGAAGAGTTCGACCGCGAGGTGGCCGGTCACGTCCAGCTCGGCGGCGATCCGCAGGGCGAGCTGCTGGGCCTCGCCCGCCAGCTCCTCGCTGATGCCGGGCGCGGGGGCGATCACGGTGTCGCAGACCCCGTCGACCTGCTGGGACTCGACCACCGGGTAGGCCACGGCCTGGCCGTGCGGGGAGCGTACGACGTTCGCCGCCAGCTCCCGTACGAAGTCGACCTTCTCCTCGGCCAGCACCGGGACGCCCGCCTTGAAGGGGGCTTCGGCGTCCGCGAGGGAGCGTACGAACCAGACGCCCTTGCCGTCATAGCCGCCCCGGACCGTCTTGAGGATGACCGGGAAGCCGCCCGCCTCGTCCGCGAAGGCGACCGCGTCGGCCGGGTCGGAGACGATGCGGTGGCGGGGGCAGGGGGCCCCGATCGCGGTGAGCCGCTCGCGCATCACCCCCTTGTCCTGGGCGTGCACCAGCGCGTCCGGGCCTGGCCGGACGGGGATGCCGTCCGCCTCCAGGGCGCGCAGGTGCTCGGTGGGCACATGCTCGTGGTCGAAGGTGATCACGTCGCAGCCGCGCGCGAAGGCGCGCAGCGTCTCCAGGTCGCGGTAGTCGCCGACGACGACTTCGCTGACCACCTGGGCCGCCGAGTCCTGCGGGGTGTCACTGAGCAGCTTGAATTTAAGGCCGAGGGGAATACCCGCCTCGTGGGTCATCCGGGCGAGCTGTCCGCCACCGACCATGCCGACTACGGGGAACGTCACGTACCCCAGGGTATCCGCAGGCCCCTGGCCCGCATGCCAGCACGTCACAGCCTTGGGCGGGCACCCGAACGGACCACTGGCTAGCATGGTCGCGTTGACCCACCCGACGACACACTCGACCGAACGCTGACTCCATCGACCGAACGGGGCTTTCCACCACCATGAGCGATTCCGGCGGGATGCGGACGCGGGTGCAGCGGCTCTGGCGCGAGGTCGCCAAGTTCGGCGCGGTGGGCGCCCTCGGCCTGCTGGTCAACATGGCGGCGTTCAACCTGCTCCGCCACACGACCTCACTGCAGGTGGTACGGGCCAGTGTGCTGGCGACCGTCATCGCGGTCGTCTTCAACTACGTGGGCCTGCGGTACTTCGCCTACCGGGACCGCGAGAAGAGCGGCCGCGCCCGGGAGATGGGTCTTTTCCTGCTGTTCAGCCTGGTCGGGGCGGTCATCGAGAACGGGATCCTCTACGCGGCGACCTACGGCGCCGACTGGAACTCCCCGCTGCAGAGCAACTTCTTCAAGTTCCTCGGTATCGCCGTCGCGACGCTCTTCCGCTTCTGGTCCTACCGCACCTGGGTGTTCCGGGCGCTGGCCGCGCCGGCCCCGGCTGCCGGGGCCCTGGTGGAGGCCGGCCCGGAGTAGGGCCTGCCGGCAGCCCCGGTCACCGGATCGTCGGCTGCGGGTCGGGGGCGCTGTTCTGCTGCGGCGGGTTCTTCGACACCCGGCTCAGGAAGAGCGCGAAGACCGGCGGGTACTGCTGGAGCATTTCGAGCCGTCCGCCGTCCGCCTCCGCCAGGTCACGGGCCACGGCGAGGCCGATACCGGTGGAGTTGCGGCCACTGATGGTCCGCTCGAAGATCCGCGCCCCGAGGTCGGACGGCACACCGGGCCCCTCGTCGGTCACCTCGACGACCGTCTGGGTGCCGGTGACCCGTGTACGCACCGCGACGGTGCCGCCGCCGTGCATCAGCGAGTTCTCGATCAGGGCGGCCATCACCTGGGCCACCGCGCCGGGCGTACCGATGGCCCGCAGCCCGCGCTTCCCCGACCGTACGATCGCGCGCCCCGCGCTGCGGTACGCCGGGCGCCACTCCTGGAGCTGCTGGGTGACGACCTCGTCCAGATCGAAGGTGACGGCGGAGCCGGTGCGCGGGTCGCGGGAGTTGGTCAGCAGCCGCTCCACGACGTCCGTCAGCCGCTCGACCTGGGTCAGCGCGATGGTCGCCTCCTCCTTCACCGTGCCCAGGTCCTCGGTGAGGGTGATCTCCTCAAGGCGCATGGAGAGCGCGGTCAGCGGCGTACGGAGCTGGTGCGACGCGTCGGCGGCCAGCCGGCGCTCGGCGGTCAGCATCCTGGTGATCCGCTCGGCCGACGAGTCGAGCACATCGGCGACCCGGTCCAGCTCTGGCACCGCGTACCGCTTGTGCCGGGGGCGCGGGTCACCGGAGCCGAGGCGTTCGGCGGTCTCGGCCAGGTCGGTGAGCGGCGAGGTGAGCTTGTTGGCCTGGCGTACGGCGAGGAGCACCGCCGAGACGATCGCCAGGAGGGCCACCGCGCCGATGATGAGCAGGGTCCGGCCGACCTCTCGGGTCACGGTGGAGCCCGCTTCCTCGACCGTGACCTCCTCGCCGTGGGCGCCGGTCGCCCTGGACCGGATGACGCTACCCTCGGGCTCGGTGCCGAGCCTGACGGTGTCCCGGCCGGGGACCTTGATCACCGCGTAGCGGTGGGCCTCGACCTGGTCGTGCAGGACAGACCCGGTGACCCGTTCGTTGCCGACGATCCGGCTCTCGACGATGCTCGCGAGACGCAGCGCCTCGGAGTCCACGCTCTCCTGAGCACTGCTGCTGATGGTGCGCGTCTCGACGATGACGAGTGAGACGCCGAAGACGGCGATCACGACGAGTACGACGGCGAGCGTGGAGTTGATGAGTCGGCGGCGCATACGGCAAGTGTCGCAGTCGCCGCCCCCGGGACCGGGACGGTTCTACGCCCGCGGCCTCGCCTTGTGGCTCCCGCCTCAGCTCTTCTCGAAGCGGAAGCCGACGCCCCGCACGGTGGCGATGTAGCGCGGGTTCGCCGCGTCGTCGCCGAGCTTCTTGCGCAGCCAGGAGATGTGCATGTCGAGCGTCTTGGTGGACGACCACCAGGTGGTGTCCCAGACCTCGCGCATCAGCTGGTCGCGGGTGACGACCCGGCCTGCGTCCCTGACCAGGACCCGCAGCAGGTCGAACTCCTTTGCCGTCAGCTGGAGTTCCTCGTCACCCATCCAGGCCCGGTGCGACTCGACGTCGATCCGTACGCCGTGGGTGGCGGGCTGCGGGGTGGTCTCGGCGGCGCCGCGCCGCAGCAGGGCCCGTACCCGCGCCAGCAGTTCGGCGAGCCGGAACGGCTTGGTGACGTAGTCGTCGGCACCGGCGTCCAGGCCGACCACCGTGTCGACCTCGTCGGCGCGGGCGGTGAGCACCAGGACGGGCACGGTGTGCCCGTCGGCGCGCAGCCGCCTGGCCACCTCCAGGCCGTCCATGCCGGGCAGGCCCAGATCCAGGACGACCAGGTCGATCCCTCCTTGAAGGCCGGCGTCGAGCGCGGTCGGTCCGTCTTCCCGCACCTCGACCTCGTAACCCTCCCGACGCAGTGCGCGGGCCAGCGGCTCCGAGATGGATGCGTCGTCCTCGGCGAGCAGTACACGGGTCATGAAGGTGATGGTAGACCGCGACGGGTCGTGCTCGTGAGGTGATCGCGGAGGGCTGCGGGTCTGGGCGGTCATACGGATTGCCACCTTCGAATACAGTGGCCGGTTCCGGCATTCACCTGTGATCCATGTCTCAAACCCTTTCAAATGCCGCAGCTGCCTCTTTATGGTGGCGAGACGCCTCAAGCAGTACTTGAGGTTCTTTGGCCTGCCATGAGGCGGCAAAGGCCCCCTTATTGTGTGCGCGGTCGGCATTTCGGCCGCTTGGACAGTGAATGACCTAGCGGCCGGGCCCTGTGTGCGAGGAAGCGCGCGGAGCGTGGATCCCGGTGTGGTCTCCCCCTTCGGTACGGATCACATCCGGCTGGCCCCTCAGGCGTGGGGCGGGGACGGACCATGCCGGTGCCGGCCACCCCCCCACCGGGCGCGTCACCGATCTGCGACGCGTCCCGAAAAGCAAGGAACGACCATGGCGTCAAGCCTGACGAAGGCTCCGGAGACCCCGGAAAAGACCTTCTTCGGACACCCCCGCGGCCTGGCAACGCTCTTCATGACCGAGATGTGGGAGCGTTTCAGCTTCTACGGCATGAGGGCTCTGCTCCCGCTGTACCTGGTGTCCAACAGCGGTCCGCACCTGAGCGCGGCCACCGCCACGGCGATCTACTCGATCTACCTGGCGATGGTCTACCTGCTCGCCATGCCCGGCGGCTGGTTCGGCGACCGCGTCTGGGGGCCCCGTAAGACGGTCGCCATCGCGGCCTCGGTCATCATGGTCGGGCATCTCACTCTGGCGCTGCCCAGCACGGGTGCGTTCTTCGCGGGTCTGGCGCTCGTCGCGTTCGGTTCCGGGCTACTGAAGGCCAACATCTCCACGATGGTCGGCCACCTGTACAAGGGCCCCGACGACCCGCGCCGCGACGGTGGCTTCACCGTCTTCTACATGGGCATCAACCTCGGTGCCTTCCTGGCGCCGCTGGTCATCGGCACGGTCGGCGAGAACGTCAACTGGCACCTCGGCTTCGCCCTCGCGGCGCTCGGCATGGCGATGGGCCTGATCCAGTTCCTGGTCGGCACCCGCCACCTGAACGCGCGCAGCAGCGTCGTCCCGAAGCCGCTGTCGGCGCAGGAGCGCAGCTCGACCCTGACCAAGGGCCTGATCTGCCTGATCATCGCCGCGGTCTTCTACGGCGGCGTGGTCTTCAGCGGAGCGTTCACCCAGAACTGGGCGCTCTACCCGATCACCGTGCTCGGTCTGCTCATCCCGATCGGCGTCCTGGTGCGCATCAAGCGCGACCGGGACCTGTCGGGCCACGAGCAGAAGAAGATGTCCGGGTACATCTGGTTCTTCGTGGCCGCGGCCGTCTTCTGGATGATCTACGACCAGGGCGGCTCCACGATGTCGCTCTTCGGTGAGAACTCCACGACGAACAGCCTGCTCGGCTTCCACTTCCCGACCTCCTGGTACCAGTCGGTGAACCCGGTGTTCATCATGGCGCTGGCCCCGGTCGTCGCCTGGATCTGGCTGGCCCTCAACAAGAGGGGCAAGGAGCCCAGCACGGTCGTCAAGTTCGTCTCGGGCCTCTTCCTGATCGGCATCTCGTTCTTCGTCTTCATGCTGCCGCTGATGTCGACCACGGACGGCTCGAAGGTCAGCCCGATGTGGCTGGTGGCGGTCTACTTCATCCAGACCGTCGGTGAGCTCTGCCTCTCCCCGGTCGGCCTCTCGGTGACCACGAAGATGGCCCCGGCGAAGTACGCCAGCCAGATGATGGGTGTGTGGTTCCTCGCCGTCACGGCGGGTGACTGCTTCACCAGCCTGATGTCGCTGGCCGGTGTGAACCTCAACAAGTCCGGCATCGTCGGTCTTGAGGCGGCGCTCGCGGTGGTCGCGGCGATAGCGATCTGGATGTACCGACGCAAGGTCAAGGACCTCATGGGCGAGGTCCGCTGACGCGGTCCGCGCTCGACCTGTTTTTGTACGCAGGCCCCGCCGCACCGGTCAGGTGCGGCGGGGCCTGTCCCGTACGCGCTCAGCTTCGGGAGCCCTCCGGTACGCGCCGGGCCCTCCCCAGGACGGCGGCGGACCCGGTGCCCTGTGCCCGGGGGTCAGCGAGTGCCGCGCAGCCTCCTCCACGGGGTGAAGGTGAACACCGCGCCGCCCAGCAGGATCACCGTGCCGGCCACCAGGCCGAGCGCCCGCAGACCGCCGTTGTCACTCGCACCGGTCTCGGCGAGGCCACCGCTGGTGCTGGTGCTGCCGCCCGAGCCGCCCGTCGCCGTGCCGCCGGTGGTACCGCCGGTCGACGTGCCACCCGACGCGCCGCCCGGCTGGGCCGACGTGTCCAGTTGCAGTGAGACGGCGACGTTCCCCGGCGGGGTGCAGGTGGTGGTCGTACCGAGCGCCTTGACGGTCAGTACGCCGGGGCTGAGCGTCGTCTTGCCGCTGGCGCCCGGCTTGTACGTGCCGGTCAGGTCGGGGATCACGATGGGCGCCCCCGACTTGATGGCCGACTTGTTGGCCGGGCCCACCACATGGACCGTGCCCTTGTCGGAGCCGCCCAGTTTGACGTCCATGGACGGGACGACCGAACCGGCGGGGATGTCGGCCGGGCTGTCCATCACGGACTTGCTGAACTTCACGGTGAGGCCGTAGTTCCCCCCGCTCTTCTTGGCGTTGATCTGCACCGGCGATGTGGCGTTCTTGTCGCCGATGGGCGTCTTGCAGGCGTAGGCGACGGAGACCTGCTTGCCGGGGAAATCGGTCGCGCCCCCGGTGCCGCCCGTGGTGCTGCCGCCTGTGGTGGACCCGCCGGTGCTCGTACCGCCGGTGGTGGTGCCGGCCGTCGTACCGCCCGTGGTGGTACCGCCGGTGGTCGTCCCGGCCGTCGTGCCGCCGGTGGTCGTCCCGGCCGTCGTGCCGCCGGTGGTCGTTCCGCCCGTCGTGGTCCCGCCGGTGGTCGTCCCCCCGCCGTCCGTGACCTTGATGGTGGTCGACGGCTTCACCGTCTCCTTGGGCGAGCACTTGGTGTCCGTGGAGATCGGCTTGCTGACGTTGATGTTGTACTTGTCGGCCGTCAGCGTGACGTCCCCGGCCTTGGTCAGCTTCAGCTTGGCCGTCATGTCGGAGAGGACCATCGGGGCGCCCTTGGGGATGGGCGGGTTGGTCCGGGGCCCCTGCACGGCCAGGTCCGCTGTCTGGGCCCCGCCGACCTTGACCGTGCCGGTCGGCTGCACGGTGTTGGCGTCCAGATTGAGGATGTCGGGGTTCTTGGAGGCGGCCGAGACCGTCTTCCACACGACGTCGACCTCGTCGCCCACCTTCGCCGTGGCGGGCGCGGTGATCGCCACGGCGGTCGTGCCCTCGATGGGCGGCAAGCCGGAAATCGAGGGCGGTATGCACTCGGTCTTGTACGAGACGTCCGCGGCCTGCGCGGGGCCCGCGGCCAGCATGATCCCCGCACCGCCGAGCATCAGCGCGAATCCTGCCGCGCTCATCCTCCGTTGTCTGATCACGAGTTTCCCTTCGTCGTCGGGTGCTTCTCGGCCGGGTGGTTCTCAGACGGTGCGGTGTCCGGGGTGAACCACGGCAGAACCGTGGTCGTAGAGGGCGGCCCGTCACCGGACGGCGACGCCGCCCGCCCGGGCCTGCGGAACGCGGGCATTCTCACGGTGAGTCCGGGCAGCAGCGCGTTCCGGTGGCGGCCGGCGCCACCGGCCGTACCGCGTGCGCCCCGCGGCCTGACCTTGTCGACGACCGCCATGCCGATACGGAACACGGCGGCCGGTACGACCACGCACAGCAGCAGCCAGAAGAACGTGACGCCCCACGGGCGGCCCACCCCCCAGGGCTGCTCGACCAGCACCTTGCCGGCGTACTTCACCGCGACCTGGTAGTCGCCGTGGGCGCCCGCCGACAGTTCGGCGTCCAGTCTGATCTGCGCCTTCTTGCCAGGTGCGACGGTGCCGTGCCACTGGCCGTCCTGCCACTGCGGGGCGAACACGCCGTGCGAGGTGCCGAGGGAGAAGAGCGGGTCCTTGACGGGCGTCGAGCCGAGGTTGCCCACGGTGAAGACGATGGTCCGGCTCGGTGGCGCCCCGAACCAGGTGAGGACCCCGCTCGACCCTTCGAGACGGGCGTCGGACAGGACCGCCAGCCGCCCGGGCGAGGGTTTCGGCAGGGCCGCGACCGGATGTCCCGCGACCTTGAACACCACGTCGGCCGCGGCCTGTTCACCGGTCACGGTCGCGATGTGCACCACGCACGGGCAGGGCTTGGGCGGCTCGGCGACCGGCAACTTCTTGCTGAAGCCACCCTCGGAGTCGGTGGTGACGGCGCGTCCCTCGGAGTTGGCACAGGAGTTGGTGCCGCCGATCACGCCGCGGGCCGGGGTGGCCTGACCGCAGATCAGCATCATGAGCAGCGCGTCCGGACGCCAGCCCGTGCCCCTGACGGTGATGTCGCCGCCCTTGCCCGCCTGTTGCTGGGAGAGCGTGGCGCCGGGCCGGCCGGCCGCGGCGGCGCCGGTGGCCGGGGACACGACCAGGACGGGGAGCAGCGCCAGGAGGAAGGCCAGGGCGGCCCCCCAGCTCCCGAGTGCCCGCAGCCACCGGGCGGGTTCGATCTTCACGTTGCCGCTCCCGCCGTCGCCGGTTCGCTGTCGGTGTACTCCGTGTCCCTGGTGCCGCTGCCGCCGGTGCCGCTGTCGCTTGCGTACGGGTCCGGGCCGGCGCCCGGCCCCTCTTCCCGGCGTCTGCGCCGTACGGCGGACCAGCCGCCCGTACCCGCGAGCACCAGGACCACAGCCCCCGCCACGCGCCACCACGGCACGAACACCGCGGACACGGTCCCCGTCCCGCGTGCTCCGCCCCCGGCCGCCACCGTGAGGTGCACGGACGCCGAGTCGAGCGCCGGCGGATGCGGCCACCTCTCCGTGAGCCGTGCGCGCCGTCCGGGCAGCAGTTCCACCGGCAGCGTGCGCCCGGCGATGTGGTGAGCGCCGCTGATGAGGCCGTCGGTACGTACATCGAGGTGCGGGGTGAGGGCGGTGTTGCCGCGGTTCACCAGCGTGTAGTGGATCAGCCCCCGGCCCTTGTCGACCCGGACGTCCTCGACGGTCAGCGCCGAGAGCGTCGGTCCGCTCACCCGTAGCTGGACCCGCACCCCGGCCTCGCGCCCGCCTGCCGCCGCCACGATCGCGGCCGGGTGGTCGCCCGGTTCTGCGGTGGCGGGGACCGTGACGCTGAAGGGGACCCGGGCGCTGGTGCGCGCCGGGACCTTCACCGTGCGGGCGGCCGGAGTGATCCAGGAGTGGCCCGTGGTGCGGAACGCGGACCCACCGGAAGCCGTGTTGTCCGCCTCGGCCCCCCGCAGCCGTACGGTCACGGCCTTCTTCCCCGGATTGGTCAGCGCCAGGGTGTCCTCCAGGACGGTCCCCGGCGCACCCTCCAGATAGAAGTACGGCCGGCCGTCGGCGCTGGGTCTGGTCCCCGCGCCGGACGCGGGCGCCGCCGTCCAGCCGGAGCCGCCGGCCGCCGGTTCCGCCGCGGCCGCGGGTACGAGCGCGGGTACGGCGGAGCAGAGCAGTACGGCAGCCGTGAGCACGGCGGAACGGATGTTGCGCGTGAGCATGAGAGAACTCCCTGTTGCTTGGACCGCCTCCCTGGTCCCGGCAGGTGTCAGGCGGACCGCTGGCCCCGCCGGGTCAGCCACAGCACCCCCGCGGCCCCGCTGAGCAGCACGGTCCCGCCGAGCGTGCCGAGCGCCATCGTGGAGTCGAGCGGCCCGGTCTTCGGCAGGCTGCCGCCCGATGTGCTCTGCGAGGAACCACCGCTCGTACTGGAGCCGCTGCCCCCGCTCGTACCGCCGCCGCCCGATCCGGCGACCGTCAGTTCCAGTGAGGGCTTGGGGCTGTTGGACGGAGTACAGGTGGTCGTCGTACCGAGCGCCTTGATGGTCAGCGTCGACGCGGTGAAGGTGACCTTGCCGCTCTTGTGGGGCGTGTAGGTGCCCGACAGATCGCTGATCTTGATGGGCGAGTTGGCGGGTATGGCCGCCGGGTTGGTGGGTCCCGAGACCGGGACCGTTCCGCTCTCGGCGCCGCCCAGCTTGATGAGCGCGCTGGGCTTCATGGCGCCCTTGCCCAGTTCGACCGGGCTGGACGAGACGCCTTTCTGGAAGGACATGGTGAGGGTGTAGCCGCTGCCGCTCTTGACGCCCTTGATGTCGATGGGCGAGACGGCTCCCTTGTTACCGATCGGCGTCTTGCACTGGTAGTTGACGTCCACCACGTCGGCCTGGGCTGCCGGTGCGGTCATCAGCACCACCGAGCCCGCGACGGCCGCCGCCAGCGCAAACGCTGTCCGCTTCTGGTACGACACCTCGAAACCCCTTATGCCGGATGCCGCCGCTAAGTTACTGACGACACATCAGATTGGGCGCTCAAGGTACGCCGGAGCCCTTGCCGAGGGAAGACAAAGAGCGCACCGGATCGGTGCGCTCAGGGGAAGAGGAGAAGAGGGGGAAGTTAAGCCGGTGCGGCCAGCTCGGCCCAGACCATCTTGCCTGGCCTGCCGGGAGTACGGACCACGCCCCAGTCGAGGCAGAGCCGCTCCACGATGAACATGCCGTGCCCGCCGGGCCGGCCCGCCCGGTGCGGGCTGCGCGGTGCGGGCTGGCCCGCGCCGCGGTCGACGACCTCAAGACGGAGCACCTTCTGCCCGTACGAGACGCGAAGCTCCTCGGGGCCCTCGGCGTGCAGGCACGCGTTGGTGACCAGCTCGGACACGACCAGCAGGACGTCCTCCGCCGCGGCACGGCGGTCGGCGCTCTCGGCGGGCAGCCAGGCCCAGTCGTACAGCGCCTGGCGCGTGAAATCACGCGCCAGGGGAACGATGCCGCTCGCGCTCTGCAGGGAGAGCGTGCGACTGCGGCCTTCGGCGGACTCGGCAAAGGCTGGTCCGGCGTCGTCGCGCTCGGGACCGAGGTCCCCCGGCGGCTGCTGCCGGGTGGTGCTCATCAGCGCTTCACCTCACCGATTCACCGGTTCAAAAAAGTCAGCGGTACAGAGATTGCGGAGGGACTCCTGCCCTGCCTAATGGTGACAACACTCTTTTCTTTCTACAGAGTGTGCGGATCAGTCGCGCAGCGCGTCTTCGAGACAATCGTGCACGGTGAAGACTGCCTCGGCGCCTGTGATCTCGAACACTCTGGCCACCACGGGAAGCATCCCGGCCAGGTGAACCCCTCCCCCGGCGGCCTCCGCCTTGAGACGGGCCCCGAGGAGCACGTTCAGGCCGGTGGAGTCACAGAATTCCAGCTGGGAGCAGTCGATGACCAGCCTCGACCGGCCCCGCTCCAGCGCGTCGTCCAGCGGCTCGCTCAGCAATTCGGCAGTGTGGTGATCGAGCTCACCTGCCGGAGTCACCACCTCACTCCGGTCAACGGACCTGACTTCGACCTGAAGCCGGCCCCGGTTTGTGCTGCCGACCGTCCCGCGGTCCATGTCCGTTCCTCTTCGCCGTCTTGGAGATGTCGCTGACGTGCGACGAAGACTACGCCTTTCGCACGTCGACCGGTAGCCGAACAACCCCAACAAACCTTATCAATACGGACATTTAACACTTGCGCTTGGCCATCGCCAGCCGGTAGGGGTAGTAGCGACATCATTCGAACACGGTCGGCTTCGGAGGCGCCGCTACACCGCTGAACACAGGCATCGGCAGCCATATGCCGAGAACCATGGAGGACACCATGTCACCCCGGCTCGACGAATCCCGCAGCGATGCGTCGACTGCACGTCCTACCCAGCCCCACCGGATCGAGTCCGGAATCGAGGATTTTCCTGAGATTCCGCCGTACGGCGAAGTGGGCCCGCTGGACGCCAGGGCCCTGTCGAAGACGCTCTTCTCGCGGCTGGAGTCCCTCGAAGAGGGAACGCACGAGTACGCATATGTCCGTAACACGCTCGTCGAGCTCAACCTGGCCCTGGTCAAGTTCGCCGCCTCCCGGTTCCGCTCACGCAGCGAACCGATGGAAGACATCATCCAGGTCGGCACGATCGGGCTGATCAAGGCGATAGACCGCTTCGAGCTCAGCAGAGGCGTGGAATTCCCCACGTTCGCGATGCCGACGATCATCGGCGAGATCAAGCGCTTCTTCCGTGACACGTCCTGGTCGGTGCGGGTACCGCGCCGTCTCCAGGAGCTCCGTCTCGACCTCGCCAAGGCAGGCGACGAGCTCGCCCAGCAGCTCGACCGCGCCCCGACCGTGGCGGAACTCGCCGCACGCCTCGACCTGACCAAGGAAGAGGTCGTCGAAGGGATGGCGGCGAGCAACGCGTACACCGCGAGCTCGCTCGACGCCCAGCCCGAGGAGGACGAGTCCGAGGGCGCGCTGGCCGACCGGATCGGCTACGAGGACCACGACCTCGAAGGCGTCGAGTACATCGAGTCGCTCAAGCCCCTCATAGCCGGGCTCCCCTCGCGCGACCGGCAGATCCTGTCGCTGCGCTTCGTCGCCAACATGACGCAGTCGGAGATCGGCGAAGAGCTGGGCATCTCGCAGATGCACGTGTCGCGGCTGCTGTCGCGCACCCTGGTGAAGCTGCGCAAGGGGCTGACCCTGGAGCAGTGAGGCACCGTCGCGAGGAGCGTCCGTCCGGCACACGGCCGGGCAGCGCCTCGGCGGAAGAGCCGGTCCCGCTCGCCGGGACCGGCTCTTCCGCGTGCGGAGCCGGTACGTACGGGCCGCGTACGGAGCTACCGGGCTACGGGGCGTTACGGCGCGCGTTCAAGCCCGCGTACGCCGGTCGTGAACGGCGTACGCGGGCTGAGTGAGTTTCGGCCGGGTCAGACCACCCGGGTTCCGCGCTGCCACACCCCCGAGACCAGCGGGACACCGGGCCGGTAGGCGAGGTGGACGTGGGACGGGGCGTCGAGCAGTGTCAGGTCCGCCCTGGCCCCCGGCACGAGCCGGCCGATGTCCGTACGGCGCAGCGCCTGCGCGCCGCCCGCCGTTGCCGCCCAGAGCGCCTCGTCCGGGCTCATCCCCATGTCCCGTACCGCCAGGGCGATACAGAACGGCATGGAGGACGTGAACGACGAGCCCGGGTTGCAGTCGGTGGAGAGCGCGACCGTCACCCCCGCGTCGAGGAGTCTGCGGGCGTCCGGCCAGGCTGCGCGGGTGGAGAACTCGGCGCCCGGCAGCAGCGTGGCCACGGTGTCGCCGTCGGCCAGGGCCGTGACGTCCTCGTCGGTGAGATGGGTGCAGTGGTCGGCCGAAGCGGCGTCCAGCTCGACGGCGAGCTGGACTCCCGGCCCGTAACCGAGCTGGTTGGCGTGGACGCGCGGATGCAGGCCCCTGGCCCGTCCCGCGGTGAGGATCGCGCGGGCCTGGTCCCCGTCGAAGGCGCCCTTCTCGCAGAACACGTCGATCCAGCGCGCGTGCGGCGCGCAGGCGTCGAGCATCTCGCCGGTGACCAGGGCGACGTACCCGTCGGGGTCGTCGGCGTAGTCGGGCGGGACGATGTGGGCGCCCAGGTAGGTGACCTCTTCGGTGTGGCGGGCCGCGATCCGCAGGGCCCGTGCCTCGTCCTGGACGGTCAGGCCGTAGCCGGATTTCGTCTCCAGCGTGGTGGTGCCCTGGCGGAGCGCCTCGTGGAGGTACGCCGCGACGTTCGCCGACAGCTGTTCGTCGGTGGCCTCGCGGGTGGCGGCGACCGTGGTGCGGATGCCGCCCGCCGAGTAACTGCGGCCCGACATGCGCGCGTTGAACTCGGCCGTCCGGTCGCCCGCGAAGACCAGGTGCGAGTGCGAGTCGACGAACCCCGGGATCACCGCCCGGCCGCCCGCGTCGACCGCGTTGTCAGTGGCGGGTGCTTTGCTGGATTCACCGACCCAGGCAATGCGGTCGCCGTCGATGACGAGCGCCGCGTCCTGGATCAGACCGAGCGGGGATCCGTCCCCGAGGGAGGGGTCGTTGGTGACCAGACTGCCGATGTGGGTGAGGGCGGTGGCGGGGTTCGTCATCGCGGTGTGCTCCTACGTGTACGGGTACGGGGTCAGGGACGCAGCGCCGCGATCGACTCGGCCAGCGCGTGCGGGACGTCCGGGACCAGTGCGTGGACTCCGTCGCGTACGACATGGCGGCCGCCCACGACCGTGTGGCGTACGTCCGCTGCGGAGCCGGCGAATACCGCGGTCTCCGCTCCGAGTCGCGGTACGGGGCCCGCTGTTCTGACCGTGTCGAGTGCGATCGTCGTGAGGTCGGCGAGCGCGCCGGTCTCGATGACGCCGCCCTCGGACCAGCCGAGCGCGCCGTGCCCGTCCAAGGTGGCCGCGCGCAGCAGGGCCGCCGCCGTCCAGTGGCCGCGGGTGCGCGAGCGCAGTCGTTCGTTGAGCTCCAGGGCGCGCGCCTCTTCGAGGATGTCGATCACGGCGTGGCTGTCGCTGCCCAGGGAGAGCGGGCTGCCCGCGTGCTGGAGCCGGACGGCGGGGCCGATGCCGTCGGCGAGGTCGCGTTCGGTGGTGGGGCACATACAGGTGCCGGTCCCCGAGGAGCCGAGGAGGCTGATGTCCTCGTCGGTGAGGTGCGTGTTGTGGACGCCGACGGTGCGGGGCCCGAGCACTCCGTGGTCGGCGAGCAGCCGGGTGGGCGTGCAGCCGTGCGCCGCAAGGCAGGACTCGTTCTCGGCGGTCTGCTCCGAGAGGTGGACGTGCAGCGGGGCCTGCCGGCTCTCGGCCCACGCGGCCACGGTGGCGAGCTGGTCGGCCGGGACCGCCCGCACGGAGTGGACGGCCGCGCCGATCCGGGCGTGATCGCGGTCCTTCAGCAGGGAGGCCCGCTCGGCCCAGCTCTGCGCCGAGCCGTCGGAGAAGCGCAGCTGGTGCTTCTCGGGCTCCGCGCTGCGGTACTTGTCGATCATCCCGGACGCCAGGTAGGCGGTGTCGAGGAGGGTGATGCGGATGCCGGCGTCGGCGGCGGCGGCGATCAGCGCCTCGCCCATCGCGTTCGGATCGTCGTAGGGGGCGCCGCCCGGCGTGTGGTGCACATAGTGGAATTCACCGACCACGGTGATCCCGGCCATCGCCATCTCGGCGTACACCGCGCGGGCGAGCGCGTGGTAGGTGTCCGGGGTCAGCCGGGCGGCCACGCCGTACATGACGTCGCGCCAGGTCCAGAAGGTGCCGGAGCCGACCTGGGCTGCGGACCGCAGGGCGCGGTGAAAGGCGTGGCTGTGGGCGTTCGCCAGGCCCGGGATGGTCAGACCGCGCAGGGCCGTCGCACCGGGCGGCGGGGCCGGCACCTCCTTGCGGACGGCCGTGATCCGGCCCTGGCCGGTCTCCAGGACGACGCCTGGCTCGACATGTGTGTCGAGCCAGGCGTGTTCCAGCCAGTACGTCACCTGCACGCCAGGCCCTCCAGTACATCGGCGAGTGCGGTCACCCCGGCCAGGCAGTCGTCCTCACCGGCGGTCTCCGCCGGGGAGTGCGACACACCCGTGGGGTTGCGTACGAACAGCATGGCGGTCGGGACGGACGCGGAGAGGATTCCGGCGTCGTGTCCCGCGCCCGTTCCGAGAACGGGCACGTCGGTGGCGTCGCCGCCGAGGATCTTGCGGAGCTCGTCGCGCAGGGTGTGCTCGAACTCGACGACGGGGGTGAAGGACTCCCGGGTGACGCGGACGTCCACGCCGTCCCGCTCGCCGCGTTCCCTGGCGGCCTGCTCGATACCGGCGATGACCGTGTCCAGCGTCGACTGGTCGGCGGCGCGCGAGTCGAGCCAGCCGCGCACCAGGGAGGGGATCGCGTTGACGCCGTTCGGCTCGACGGAGACCTTGCCGAAGGTGGCCACGGCGCCGGCGAGTTCCGCCTGGCGGCGGGCGGCCAGGACAGTCTCGGCGTATGTCAGCATCGGGTCGCGGCGGTCCACCAGCCGGGTCGTCCCGGCGTGGTTGGCCTCGCCGTGGAAGTCGTACCGCCAGCGGCCGTGCGGCCAGATCGCCGATGCGATGCCGACCGGGTCGCCGCTGAGGTCGAGGGCGCGGCCCTGCTCCACATGGAGCTCGACGAACGCGCCGATCCTGGCCAGCCGCTGGGGGTCGGCGCCGATGGTGGCGGGGTCGTACCCGGCCTGCTCCATGGCGTCGGGCAGCGAGACGCCGTCGCCGTCACGGAGCTGGTGGGCCTTGTCGACGGTGAGCTGTCCCGCGGTGAGCCGGGAGCCTACGCAGGCGAGCCCGAAGCGGGCGCCTTCCTCGTCGCCGAAGTTGCTGATCGCCAGCGGCCTGGTGAACTCGGCTCCCCTCCGGCGGAGTTCGTCGAGCGCGGCGAAGGAGGAGACCACCCCGAGGGGCCCGTCGAAGGCGCCGCCGTCCGGTACGGAGTCCAGGTGCGAGCCGGTGACGACGGCGTCGGTGCCCAGCGGGTCGCCAAGCCAGGCCCACTGGTTGCCGTTGCGGTCGAGTTCGTATGTGAGACCGCGGGCCAGGGCCTGGTCCTTGAACCAGGCGCGGCAGTCGGCGTCGGCACCGGTCCAGGCGTACCGGCGGTACCCGCCGGACTCGGAGCTGCGGCCGATGGGCAGCAGCTCCGCCCACATCTCTTGGAACGAGGAGGTCACTGCGTACCGCCCTCGCGCATCGGCACGCGGACGCCGCGCTCGTCGGCGACCCGCTCGGCGATGTCGTATCCGGCGTCGACATGGCGGATGACGCCCATGCCCGGGTCATTGGTGAGCACCCGGCGGATCTTCTCGCCCGCGAGCGGGGTGCCGTCGGCGACGGAGACCTGTCCGGCGTGGATGGAGCGGCCCATGCCGACCCCGCCGCCGTGGTGGATGGAGACCCACGAGGCACCGGAGGCGACGTTGACCATGGCGTTGAGCAGCGGCCAGTCGGCGATGGCGTCGGAGCCGTCGAGCATGGCCTCGGTCTCGCGGTACGGGGAGGCGACCGAGCCGCAGTCGAGGTGGTCGCGGCCGATGGCCAGCGGGGCGGCGAGGGTGCCGTCGGCGACCATGTCGTTGAAGAGGGCGCCGGCCTTGTCGCGCTCGCCCTGGCCCAGCCAGCAGATGCGGGCGGGCAGGCCCTGGAAGTGGACGCGCTCACCGGCCATCTTGATCCAGCGGTGCAGCGACTCGTTCTCGGGGAAGAGCTTCAGGAGCGCCTTGTCCGTCTTGTGGATGTCCGCGGCCTCACCGGAGAGAGCGGCCCAGCGGAACGGGCCCTTGCCCTCGCAGAAGAGCGGGCGGATATAGGCGGGCACGAAGCCGGGGAAGTCGAACGCCCTGCTGTAACCGGCGAGCTGGGCCTCACCGCGGATGGAGTTGCCGTAGTCGAAGACCTCGGCCCCCGCATCCATGAAGCCGACCATGGCCTCGACGTGCCGGGCCATCGACTCGCGGGCGCGGACCGTGAAGTCGGCGGGCTTCTCGGCGGCGTACGCGGCCATGTCGTCGAAGTCGATGCCGAGCGGCAGGTAGGCGAGCGGGTCGTGGGCGGAGGTCTGGTCCGTCACGATGTCGATCGGCGCACCCTCGGCGAGCATCCGGGGCAGCAGTTCGGCCGCGTTGCCGAGGAGGCCGATGGAGAGCGGCTTGCGGGCGTCGCGCGCCTCGACGGCGAGCTGGAGCGCGTGCTCAAGGGAGTTCGCGCGGACGTCCAGGTAGCGGTGCTCGATCCGGCGGTCGATGGCGCGCGGGTCGACGTCGATGCAGATGGCGACACCGTCGTTCATCGTCACGGCGAGCGGCTGGGCGCCGCCCATGCCGCCGAGGCCGGCGGTGAGCGTGATCGTCCCGGCGAGGGTGCCGTTGAAGCGCTTGGCGGCGACGGCGGCGAAGGTCTCGTAGGTGCCCTGGAGGATGCCCTGGGTCCCGATGTAGATCCAGGAGCCGGCCGTCATCTGGCCGTACATGGTGAGCCCGAGCGATTCGAGCCGCCGGAACTCCTCCCAGTTGGCCCAGTCGCCCACCAGGTTGGAGTTGGCGATGAGCACCCGCGGGGCCCACTCGTGGGTCTGCATCACGCCGACGGGGCGACCCGACTGGACGAGCATCGTCTCGTCCTGCTTGAGCGTCTTCAGCGTGCGCACCATGGCGTCGAAGGAGCGCCAGTCGCGGGCGGCCTTGCCGGTGCCGCCGTAGACGACGAGCTTGTCGGGGTGCTCGGCGACTTCCGGGTCCAGGTTGTTCTGGAGCATGCGCAGGGCGGCTTCCTGCTGCCATCCCAGGGTGCTCAGCTCCGTACCGCGCGGGGCCCGTACCGGCCGGGGTCCTGACATGGTCTGCCTCCTCGATCCCACACTGTTACACGTTCTATTCACATATTGACGAGCTGAATAGAACTAGTCAATACAGTCGGGCGTCCCACCCCGCCCCGGTCGATGATTGGCTGGATCACATGGCTTCTGAAACGGGTTCTGAAACGGGTTCCGATACGGGCGCCGCCGCCCGGCGTGAGCAGGCGGTGCGGGCCGCGGTGGCGACCGGGCTGGCCGGGCCGGACAGTCCCGTCGTCGGGCTGCTGGACATCCACGGCATCCGCGGCAGCGCGGCCGCCCTGCGGGCCGCGTTCGAGGAGGTCACTCCGCCGGGTACGCCCGTTCTGCACGCCTTCGCCGTGAAGGCGGCCCCGCTCGTCCCCGTCCTTCGGCTGCTCGCCCATGAGGGCATCGGCGCGGAGGTCGCGAGCCCGGGCGAGCTGGCGCTGGCCCGCGCCGCGGGGGTGCGCCCGGCGCGCACCGTCCTGGACTCCCCCGCCAAGACCGCCGCCGAACTGCGCGAGGCGCTCGCCATCGGGATCGCCGTGAACGCCGACAACCCGCAGGAACTGGCCAGGCTCGACGCCCTCGTCCGGTCCGCCCCGACGGCCTCACCGCTGGGCCTGCGCGTCAATCCGCAGACCGGCGGCGGCTCCATCGGCGCGCTGTCGACGGCCACCGCGACCTCCAAGTTCGGGGTGGCGCTGCGTGACGAGGGCGCCCGCGCGTGGGTCGTCCGCGCCTTCCTGGACCGCCCCTGGCTGAACCGGCTGCACACCCACTCGGGCTCGCAGGGCCTACCGCTGGCGCTCATGGCCGAGGGCGTACGGGCCGTCCACGAACTGGCCGAGGAGATCAACACGGCGGCGGGCCGGCAGCAGATCGACACCATCGACATCGGCGGCGGCCTCCCGGTCAACTTCTCGTCGGACGGTGAGACCCCCACGTACGCCGAGTACGCACGGCTCCTCAAGGCGACGGCGCCCGGCCTGCTCGACGGCCGCTACGGCCTGGTCACCGAGTTCGGCCGCTCGCTGCTCGCCAAGCACGGCACGATCCTGGCCCGCGTCGAGTACGCGAAGTCGGCGGGCGGGCGGGCCATCGCGGTCACCCACGCCGGGGTCCAGGTGGCCACCCGCACGGTGTACGCGCCCGCTTCATGGCCGCTGCGGATCGCCGCGTACGACAAGGAGGGCCGCCCCAGTACGGCCCCCGCCACCACCCAGGACATCGCGGGCCCCGCCTGCTTCGCGGGCGACCTGCTGGCGGAGGGCCGGGAACTGCCACTGCTCGGACAGGGCGACTACGTCGCGGTGCTGGACACCGGGGCGTACTACTTCGCGCACCATTATGCGTACAACAGCCTTGCCAGGCCCGCCGTTTACGGGTTCGCGGCGGGGGCTGCGGCCGAGACCGCGTCCGGCGCGCGCGGGGTCCGGTTCGCGACGGTGCGGGACGCGCAGAGCGTGGCAGAGATCGTCGCCGAGTCGGGCGGTTCACACGCGGACGCGCTGCTCTGACCTCTGGCGCACGCCGGTCGACGGCGCAGGCACAGCAGCCGGACCGGGCACAGGCCCAGCCAAAGCCGCACGAACAGTCGGAACGCAGACCCTAATCCCGCCGCGCATGTTCCGCTGGAAAATGCCAGAACTCCCCCCGGAGGACTGAGCGTTGCGTAACTTGGCCGTCACTGGAGCACGGCCGCCCCCGCGGCCACGCGCGCCACGCTGGGAGGGGAGTTCCGCGTGCCCGGAATCGATGAGTGTCTGCTGGAAGCCATGCGGCTGCCCGGTTCCCTCGGTGCCGCCGTGGTCGACTGGACCAGCGGGCTCGCACTCGGCACCATCGGCGAGTCACCGAACGACGACCACGAGGCGACCGCGGCCGAGACCGCGGAGCTGGCCCGGATGGCCGCCGAGCAACCCGCGTTCGCCCCGGCCCCGGCAGCCACCGGCGAGATACCGGAAGCCTCGACGCCCGCCCCCCGTGAGGGGCTTCCGGTCGAGGACGTCATCGTCACCAACCGCACCGGCTACCACATCCTCCGCTTCGTCGAGACGACCTTCGACAGCAGCGTCTTCCTGCATCTCTGGCTCGACCGCGACGAGGGCAACCTGGCGCTCGCCCGGTTACGGCTGCGGGACCTGGCCGGACGACTGGTGCTCTGATGGCCGCCGCGACCACCGCGAACAGATCTCCGGGCGTCTCGCCCATGCTCGTCCGGCTCGCGGGCGAACGCGCTACCGGCGCCCTGCTGCGTGACCGCGGCACCCTCTATCTGGTCGACGGCCAGGTGGTGCACGCCGAGAGCCCGGCCGCCCCCGGGATAGACGTCCTGCTGACCGCATCGGGACGGCTGCGCCCCGAGGGATGGCAGCAGGCTCTGGACCGGGCCGGGGCGCACGGCCGGGTCGGCCGGTTCCTGGTCGAGAGCGGCCAGGTCGCGGACGGCGAGCTGGAGATCTGTCACCTCGGCGCCCTGCACGACGCGGCGTACTTCGCCCTCGCCCCCAGCAGCGGCCCCACCCGCTTCCGCTACGGCGTCGCCCACTGGATCGGCACCGTGCACCCGGTCGCCGCCGACACGGTGGAGCGGGAGGCCGCCCGCCGCCGGGAACTGCTCGACCGGCTCTGGCCGTACCCGGACATCGACACCGCCCCGGTGGTACGGGCCCCGAGCCGCTCCGACGCCCCGGTCACCCCGCGCCAGCGCGCCGTGCTCGACCTGGTGGACGGGGTCCGCACCCCGCCCGGCATCGCCAGGGCACTGGGCCGCCCGGCCTTCCATACCCTCATCGACGTCCGCAGGCTGGCAGCCGCCGGCGCCGTCGAGACCCCGCGCGCACCCGTACCGCAGTCGCCCACGGTCCCCGCCCGGTTCGCCGACGCGGTCGCCGACATGGCACCGGACCCCGATGTCGCCCTGCTCCGCCGGCTGCGAGACGCATTGGAGGCCACGCTGTGATCCGCGCTCTGCGGCAGCGCGCCGAGAGGAGACAACTGATGTCCGCGGAGGCCGAAGTACTGGACGAACTGCGGCGGTTGAGAGCCCGGGTGCCCCTGATCAGCGGGGCGCTCGCAGCGAGCGCCGACGGCCTGGTGCTGGCGCAGGACACCACGTCGGCCGAGGGCGAGTCCGTCGCCGCGCTCACCGCTGCGGCCCTCGGCGTCGCGCAGCGGCTGACCGAGACGACGGGCCAGGGCGCCTTCCGTGAGCTGCTGGTCCGCGGCGAGCACGGCTATGTGGCGACGTACGCGGCGGGGCCGTCCGCCGTGCTCACCCTGCTCGCCCAGCCGCGTACCAACGTGGGCCGGCTGCATCTGGAGGCCCGCCGGTCGAGCACCCGGATCGGCGAACTGGTCGACGGCGCCCTCGACCGGCCGGAGAGCCCACGACCGGAGAGCCCATGACCCGCACACCCTCTCGGGGCGCCCACTCCGGAGCCGCCCGCACCCGTACGGCATCGGAAACCAGCCGCTCGGACACCACCCGCACTGACACCACCCGCTCCGACACCAACCAGAAGAAGGGAAGTGCGCCTCCCATGGCGAACACCGAAACCGCACTGAAGGACGCGATGAGCTCGATCGAGGGGACCATCGGGGTGGCCCTCGTCGACTACACCAGCGGAATGGCCCTCGGCACGCTCGGCGGCGGCAAGGATCTCGATCTGGCCGTGGCCGCGGCCGGGAACACGGATGTGGTGCGTGCCAAGGTGCGGACCATGGAACACCTCGGTATGAAGGACGAGATCGAGGACATCCTCATCACCCTGGGCGGGCAGTACCACCTGATCCGGCTGCTCAAGGGACGTGGGAACAACGGCCTGTTCCTCTATCTGGCGCTGGACAAGTCCCGGGCGAACCTCGCGATGGCCCGTCACCAGCTGAAGAAGATCGAGGCCGAGCTGGAGGTGTGACCCGGCCGGGTCACCTTCACGGCCCTGTCAGCGACGCCGTGCCCCGCCGGGTGCGGCGTCGCCCGCGAGGACACCCGTGGAGCTGTAGCCCTTGACCGGCTTCCCCGCCGGGCCGCGTGCGATCCAGTCGGTACGGACCCAGAAGAGCAGGTCGTCCGCTTGTTCGCGACGGCCGAGCCGCACCGCCTTGAGCCAGAGTCCGGCGCCCGCTCCGGCGAGGGTCAGCCCGCCCGCGGCGGGAAGCGCGAACGACGAGCCGAGCGCCGCGGCGAAGGCCACGAGCAGCCACCAGCGGTGGGCACGCCGCCAGTTCCGTACCGTCACGGCCCGGTCCTGGAGGAAGTCCGAACGGCCCGCCCGCGAGGGCGACTTCGACAGATGGTCGAACCTGCGCCCGCGGACCAGGGCCACCAGCGCGCAGGTGACCAGGGCGAGCGCGGCCCCGGCCAGGAGACCGATCCTGCGCCCCGTCAGGCCGGGCAGCAGCGCCCCGGTGGCTGCGGCCACCAGCCCCAGCCACCACAGCGGCGCGGCCCCGGCCCGTACCAGCACCGCGACTCTCGCCACGGTCCGCGGCCGGCCCTTACCGTGCCCCTCCGACCACCGGCCCTGACCCTGTCCCCGAGTCTGCGCCTGCCCCCGCACCTGTGCCTGCGTATGCGCTCTGCCGCGCCCCACGTCCGTACTCCCTCCGCACGCCTGCTCCGGACCGAGCGGAGATTAGCGACGGTTTCTGAGAGTGTTCTTTATGGCCCGGCCCGTCGCATCCGGTGACGCTCTCGACGCGTCCGGCTGTGACGAATGTGCGCCCAACCCGTTGGCGCCCGGCCCGCCGGGGCCTACAACCCTCCTCACGTATGACCTGAGCTACTCCATGAACAGCCCCCGCGCCACCGCCCGGGTGTCGAACTCCTCCAGGCGCGACTGCGCCTCCGGCAGGTCGTCGCACATCGCCTCAAGCAGCACCCGCCCCAGCAGCATCGGCCCGCACACCGTGTCGAAGGCAAGGCCGGTACCGACGGCGGCGGGGATCAGGATGTCGCTGTGCTTGGCGACGGGCGCGAAGGCCGAGTCGGCGACCGTCACCACGGTCAGCCCGGCCGACTGCGCGTACGCGAGCGCCTCGACCACCTCACGCGGGTGGCGGGGCAGCGCGAAGCAGAGCAGCACCGTGGCCCCCGCCCGTACCGAGGCGTCGATACGGTCGGCCAGCATCGTGCCGCCCTCGTCGAGCAGCCGGACATCCCGGTGGACCTTGGCGGCGAAGTACGCGAACCCCCTGGCCTGCGAGGAGGCGGCGCGCAGCCCCAGTACCGGCAGGGTCGGGGACTGAGCGAGCAGCCGGCCCGCGCGTTCCACCAGCGAGGGATCGGCCAGTGCCTCGGCGAGCCGGCGCAGATTCTCCATCTCGGCGTGGACTGCCTGCTGGTACTCGTTGAGGCTGTCGTCGTCCGCCTCACGTCCGGCCGGGGCGACCTCCCGCAGGTGCCGGCGCAGCGCCGGGTAGCCGTCGAAGCCGAGCGCCACCGCGAACCGGGTGACGGACGGCTGGCTGACCCCGGCCAGTTCGGCCAGTTCGACGGAGGAGAGGAAGGGCGCCTCGGCGGCCTGCCGCACCATGCAGTGCGCGATGCGCCGCTGGGTCGGTGTCAGCCGGTGCCCTTCGAAGAGCTGTTGCAGCCGTGCGGCCGGGCTGTCGCTCATGCCGTCATCCCCCTCAAGTTCCACTTCCACATCGGAGTTCATTGAACCGCCGCCTTCCGGACGTGCCCGCTCCGGGGCACCGCCCGTTCCCTCAGAGGTCATGGAACCGGTCGAGGAGCGCCGCCGCCGTCTCCACGTCGTCGGTGAGCGGCCGGTCCGCGAGATCCGGATCGAGCACCTCGTCCGCCAGGGCGAAGGCACATCCGACCGGCAAATCGGGGTCGATCCGCAGCTCGCGCTGGCGCAACGCCCTTACAGCGGAGACCAGTTCGCAGCCCACGACATAGCGGTACGCGCGTCCGGCCCGCAGCGCCTGCCGGGCCGCGAGCGACGCGAAGCTGGCCTGTTCCTCGACGCCGCGGGAGAGTACGGCGTGCCCGAGCGAGGCGGGCGCGGACAGGGCGCTCAACTCACCGAGTGCCGCCCCGGCCGCGTACTCCAGGATCATCACGCCCGACGACGCCGCCTCACCGTCGGCGAGGAAGGGCCTGAGCCGGGTGAACCCGGGTTCGTTCAGCTCGGAGAGCCGGGACGTGGAGAGCCGGGCGGTCTGGGTGAGGGCCAGCCGGAAGTGGTCGAGCGCCAGGGCCAGCTGGGCCATGTAGAAGCCGCCGTGGTGGTAGGCAGCCATGTCCTCCGCGTGGATCAGCGGGTTCTCGGCCGCCGAGTTGATCTCGACGGCGATGGTGCGTTCCAGCAGGTCGGCCGCGTCCTGAGCGGGCCCGTGGATCTGCGGGACACAGCGGAAGCCGTACGGGTCCTGGATGCGGCCCAGCGGCGGGGTGGGCCGGTCGGGCGCGCCGAGCAGCCGGCGGCTGCGGGCGGCGACGGCGTACGAGCCGGGGTGCGGGCGGGCCGCGTGCACCGGCTCCGCGTACGCCTCGAACGAGCCGTCCACGGCGAGCAGCGACAGCGCGGCCACCACCTGGGTCGCGTCGACCAGTGCGCGCAGCTCGTCGAGTGCGAGCGCTGCCTGTCCGAGGGTGAGGGCGTTGCTGCTGATCAAGGCGAGGGCGTCGTTGTTGTCGAGGAGCAGCGCGGCGGGCGGCGGGCCGCCCTGCCAGGGATGCTCGCCGGCCAGCGCGAGGCCCATCTGGGCGAGGGCCGCGATGTCGCCGGTTCCGACCGAGCCGAACTCGTTGACGACGGGGTGGGCGCCGGACTCCAGAGCTTCGCAGAGCGCGGTGACGACGGTGGGCCGCAGCCCGGCCCCTCCGGCGAGCAGCTGGTTGGCGCGTACTGCGAGCATGGCCCTGACTTCGTGGCCCGGCAGCGGGTCCCCGATGGCCCCGGCGTGCGAGCGCAGCAGCCGCAGTCCGTGGTCGGCGGCTGCGCCGGAGGGCACCGACTCGTTACGGTTGGCGCCGACACCGGTGGAGCGGCCGTACACCCGGCCCGACGCGGCGAGCTCACGCGCCGCGTCCCAGGACTGTTCGACACGCTTCATCGCCTCGGTCCCGGGTACGGGCCTTGCCGTGCCACGGGCGAGCCGGACCACATCGGCGACCGGAAGGGACTCACCGTCGAGGACCACGATGCCGGTCTGGGGGGTGCCGGTCCGGGTGTCCACCGTGCGGTACGACATCATGCGCGAACGCCTCCTTTTCCCGACATTCGGTCTCGCCTGATGGACCGGCGTCACCAGTGTTTCAGCGCAGCCCATTGACAAATTATTCAGACACCGAGAACTCTGCATGACCATATGCAGCCGGGCAAGGGATGACCGATGATCAAATTCGACGCCGTGCACAAACGCTTCCCGAACGGCACCACCGCGGTCCACGACCTCAACCTGGACCTGCCGGAGGGGCAGATCACGGTCCTCGTCGGATCGTCCGGGTGCGGCAAGACCACCACACTCCGCATGATCAACCGCATGGTCGACCCGTCGTCCGGGACCATCCGACTCGCGGGCAAGGACATCCTCGAAGCGGACGCAGCCGAGCTGCGGCGCGGCATCGGGTACGTCATCCAGCAGTCCGGGCTCTTCCCGCACCGGACGATCCTGGACAACGTGGCCACCGTGCCGCTGCTGCTCGGCTGGGGCCGCAAGAAGGCCCGCGCCCGCGCGGCGGAGCTGCTGGAGACGGTCGGGCTGAACGCCGACACCGGCAAGCGCTATCCGCACCAGCTCTCCGGAGGCCAGCAGCAGCGCGTCGGGGTGGCCCGCGCGCTCGCGGCCGACCCGCCGGTGCTGCTGATGGACGAGCCGTTCGGCGCGGTGGACCCGGTGGTCCGCACCCAGCTCCAGGACGAGCTGCTGCGGCTCCAGAAGGACCTGAACAAGACCATCGTGTTCGTCACCCACGACATAGACGAGGCCGTCCGGCTCGGCGACCGCATCGCGGTCTTCCGTACCGGCGGCCATCTCGTCCAGTGCGCCGAACCCGCCGAACTGCTCGCCCGGCCCGCCGACGACTTCGTGGCCGACTTCCTCGGCGCCGAGCGCGGACTGAAGCTGCTGTCCCTCTCCACGCTCGCGGGGATACCCCAGACCCCCGCCCCGGTCATCCGCGCCGACGAGCGAATATCGGAGGGGAAGGGCTCGGGCCGCTGGCAGCTTGTGGCGTCCGCCGACAACAGGCCGCTCGGCTGGCTCGACGCGGACACCGCACCAGCGGCCGGGACCGCGGGCGACGCCCCGCTGCTGCCCGTCCGGGCGCTGCGCGACACCGACTCGCTGCTCTCGGCGCTCAACGAGTCCGTCTCGTCCCCGGCCGGCCTGGTGGCCCGGGTGGACGCCGACGGCGCACTGACCGGCGTCACCTCGCGCGACGCGATCCACGACCGTGCAGGCGAGGCCCACACGAGCGCGGGAGCCGCAGGCGACACCCCCGCGAAGACCGGTACCGCCGCATGACCGTCGACTGGGGCTGGTTCCCCGACCACACCGGCGAGATGGCGCACCTCACCGCGGACCATCTCTCCACCGCGGTGCCCGCCGTCCTCATCGGCCTGCTGATCGCACTCCCGCTGGCAGTGCTCGCCCACCGGGTCCGGGCGCTCCGCGGCTTCGTACTCGGACTCTCGAACATCCTCTACACGATCCCGTCGCTGGCCTTCTTCGTCCTGCTGCTGCCCATCACCGGGCTCACCCGGACGACGGCGATCACCGGCCTGACCGCGTACACCCTGGTGGTGCTCGTACGGAACACCGTCGAGGGCCTGGACGCGGTGCCCGCCAAGGTGCGCGAAGCGTCCACCGCCATGGGCACCCGGCCGCTGCGCACCCTGCTCACCGTGGAACTGCCGCTGGCGCTCCCGGTGATCATGGCCGGTATCCGGGTCTCCACGGTGATGACGATCTCGCTGGTGAGCGTCGCCAGCTACATCGGGTACGGCGGCCTCGGCCAGCTCTTCACCGACGGCTTCCAGCGCAACTACCCCACCCCGGTCGTCGCCGGAGTGATCCTGACCCTGCTGCTCGCCCTGGTGGCGGACGCGCTGCTCGTCACCGTCCAGTGGCTGTGCACGCCCTGGACCAGGCAGCGCCATTCCATGAAGAGGGGCGCCTGACCCATGCTGGAACTCCTCAAGAACCTCGCGTCCTGGCTCACCAGCTCCGCCCAGTGGTCCGGCCAGGCAGGCATCGCGCACCGGCTGGTCGAGCACCTGCAGTACTCACTGCTCGCCACCGTCGTCGCGGCCGTCATCGCGCTCCCCATCGGCATGCTGATCGGCCACACCGGGCGGGGCGCGTTCATCGCGGTCAACCTGGCGTCGTTCGGCCGCGCGCTGCCCACCGTCGGCCTGGTGACCCTGGTCTTCCTCGCGGGCGGGCTCTCCATCTGGCCGGTGTACATCTCCCTGGTCGCCCTCGCCGTGCCGGTGATCATCACCAACACCTACGCCGGCATGGCCGCCGTCGACCCGGAGGTCAAGGACGCGGCGAAAGGGGTGGGGCTCCGCGGCCACCAGATCCTCTGGCAGGTCGAACTCCCGCTCGCGCTGCCCCTGATCATGACCGGCATCCGGCTGGCGACCGTGCAGGTCGTGGCCACCGCCACCATCGCCGCCTATGTCAGCTTCGGCGGCCTGGGCCGGTACGTGTTCGACGGGCTCGCCCAGCGAGACCTGGTGCAGGTGCTCGGCGGAGCGGTGCTCGTCGCCGTCCTGGCCGTCATCGCCGACCTGGCCCTGGGCGGGGTGCAGCGGCTGCTGCTGCGCGGCCGACCCGACACCGCCCGCTGACTTCTGGAGACCCGAGATGAACCGACGTACCGCACTCACCACCCTGCTGGCCGGCGCATCCGCGCCCATGCTCGCCGCCTGCTCCTCCGGCATCACATCCCTCAACGGGGACAGCTCCGGCGGCGACGCCGGAAGCAGCTCGGGCGGGCTGGTCATCGGCACCGCCAACTTCACCGAGAACCAGATACTCGGCTACCTCTACGCGGGGGCACTCAAGGCCGCGGGCATCAAGTCCACGGTCAAGCCCAATCTGGGCTCCCGCGAGATCATCGTCCCCGCGCTGAAGGGGGGCGACATCGATCTGCTCCCCGAGTACCAGGGCAGTCTGCTGCTCTATCTGAACAAGAAGGCCACCGAGACGGAGGCGGGCGCCATGCAGAACGCGCTGGCCGCTGTACTGCCCGCGAGTCTGGAGGTCCTGCCGTACGCGGCGGCCGAGGACCGCGACAGCTTCGCGGTGACCCAGGAGACGGCCGACAAGTACGGCCTCAAGACCCTCGCCGACCTGAAGAAGGCCAACGGCAAGCTGGTGTTCGGCGCGGCGGCCGAGATGCAGAAGCGGGTGGTCGGGGTCGTCGGCCTGAAGGACCAGTACGGCGTGGAGTTCAAGGAGTTCAAGGCGCTGGACTCGTCGGGCCCGCTGGTCAAGGGCGCGCTGAAGAAGGGTGATGTGGATGTCGCCAACGTCTTCACGACGGACGTTGATGTCGCGGCGAACCACTGGGTGGTCCTGGAGGACCCGAAGCACCTGGTGCCCGCGCAGCACATCGTCCCGCTGATCGCCGCCCGCAAGGCGGACGGCAAGGTCCGCAAGGCACTGGCCCTGCTGGGCAACGCGCTGACGACGGAGGAGCTGACGAAGCTGAACCGGCTGGTCGACAAGGAGAAGCAGGACCCGGACCGAGTCGCGGACGCGTGGCTGAAGCGGCACAGGCTGATGGCGTAGCGCTGCCGTTCCGGGGCGCTGCCCCGGGCCCGGTCCGCAACCCCCCTCTTCCCCTGCTATCGCTGGGAGGTGCCTCCTGGCCTCAGGCTTGACTTTTCAAACCTGAGGCCACAGAAGGCCCCCACCGGCCCCCTCAACAACCCGAGAACATCCCTGACCAGCGAAAACCAACGAATCACATCCGTCAGGAGAACGGCTTCCAGGCCGAACCGAGCCGCCCGGCGCTTGAGGTCGCGTCCAAGCCCGTCCAGGGGCCCCTCCCAGCGTCAGCTGGGGGAGTTCGAGTGCCGGGGGCCCGGGGGCATCGCCCCCGCAGCCGACCCGCGCTCCACCAGCCGCGGCGCGCACAGAATCCGCTTGCGCCGCACCCGCCGCCCCTCGATCGCCGCCACGGCCAGCCGCGCCGCCTCCGCCGCGATCTCCGCGAGGCCCCAGTCCAGGGTCGTCAGCGCGGGCGTCAGGACCCGGGAGACCGGGTGGTCGTCGAAGCCGACCACCGACAGGTCCCGGCCGATCGCCAGGCCCGCTTCGGCGGCCGCCGCGTACACCCCGTACGCGATCGAGTCCGAGAAGCAGAACACCGCGGTGGAGCGGCCGTCCACCACTCCGCGCGCCACCCCGGTCGCCTCGCCCAACTCCTGTGCGCACGGCACCACTTCGACATCGAGCCCGAGCCGGCCCGCCGCCTCGCGCACATAGACGTCGGCGGGGCGGTCGGGGGTGCTGGGCCCCGTCGGGGTCAGCACCGTCACCCGCCGGTGTCCGAGCCGGCCCAGATACGCGAGCACCGCGTCGATCCCGGCCCGGTTGTCGAAGAGCACCTCCCCGGCGGTCCTGGCCTGCTGGAGCGAGTCACCGATGGAGACCACCGGCACCACGTCGGCGATCTTCGCCCACCCCTCGGCCGACGGGTCGACGGGCGAGACGAGCAGACCGTCCACCCGCTGGTCGCGGAGCTGCTTGGCGAGGACGAGCTCCCGTGCGGGGTCGCCGCCCGCGTCGAGGATCAGCGCATAGCGGTCCCCCGCCAGGAGTTCGCGCCCTATCGCCGCCATCAACTGCTGCTGCCAGAGGTCCTGGAGGTCACCCGCGAGGACACCGACCATGCTCGTACGGCCGCTGGCGAGGGCGCGGGCGATGGGATCCGCCTCGTACCCCAGCTCGGCGGCGGCCTTGCGGACCCGCTCCTCGGTCTCCTTGGAGACCTGTTTGCCGCGCAGGGCGTACGAGACGGCGGCAGTGGAGAGGCCGGTGGCCTCTGCCACCTCGCGGAGGGTGGTGCGCTTGCTCGGCCTGGCCATGACGGGAAGCCTACCGGCCACCTCCGACAGCCCGCCGTGCCATTGCGCAGACCCGCGACCGGCTTTCCCCGGCCCGATCGGCCCCGTCCGGCCCAGCCCGGCCCGCTCACTGGCCCCGCCCGGCCCGGCACCGGGTGCCGGCCGGCGCCCACCCGGCACCCAGCCCTGACACCTCACCTTGACACCACACCTCGTTAACCGCTTCACTTAAGCGCGTCAGTTAATCGCTTAACACAAAGGTGAACCTTGCTTGTAGACGTCCACCAGCACCTCTGGCCGCCGGGCTTCACGGAGCTGCTGCGTGCCCGCACCGCCGCCCCGCACCTCGACGGCTGGACGCTCCACCTGCAAGGAGAGCCGCCGTACGCCGTCGACCCGGCCGATCACGACATCGCGGCCCGCACCGCACTGGCCCACTCCGACGGCCTCGGCCTGGCGCTCGTCTCGCTCTCCAGCCCGCTCGGTATCGAATACCTGCCGCCCGCCGAGGCGGACCCGCTGCTGGCCGCCTTCCACGACGGCGCACTGGCCCTCCCGGCACCCTTCGGCGCCTGGGCGTCGGCGGGGCTCGTCGCGCCGGACCCCGAAGCTCTGGCCCGCACCCTGGGCCAGGGGTGCGCGGGGCTCCAACTGCCCGCCACCGCACTGCTCGACGAGGCGGGCTGGGCGCACTGCGCACCGCTGCTCGACACGCTCACCCGCATCGGCAAGCCGCTCTTCGTCCACCCGGGCGCGGCGCCGCCCAGCGGCCCCGGCGCCCCGCCGTGGTGGCCCGCACTTGTGCCGTACGTCCAGCAGCTGCACGCCTCCTGGTTCGCCTTCCGCGCGTTCGGCCGACCGCGCCACCCCGGCCTGCGGGTCTGCTTCGCCGCCCTCGCGGGTCTCGCCCCGCTGCACGGCGAGCGGCTCGCGGCCCGGGGCGGCGGCCGGGGCCAGGTCGATTCCGATGTCTTCTACGAGACCTCCTCGTACGGCACCCGGGCGGTGGACGCCCTGGTGCGGGCGGCCGGTATCGACGTGATCGTGTCCGGCAGCGACCGCCCGTACGCCCGGCCCGTCATCCCCGACCTCGGCGCCGAAGCGGCCGTCCACGCGCTCCGCGCCGCCAACCCCGCCCGCCTCCTGCGGATCCGGTGAAACCCCTCCTCCCGAAAGGAGCAACCCCGTGACGTACGACGCCGCGCTGCCCGACCGTAATCTCGACAAGCGTGAACTCCAGGCGCTGGTGGACGACTTGGCCGCCCGCCCGGAGCTCTGGCGCTCCGAGGTCGCCTTCTCGGACACCGACCGGCACTACGCCTCGCTGCACCGCGACGAGTACGTCGACATCTGGCTGCTCTGCTGGACCCGGCAGAACGACACCGGCTGGCACGACCACGACATCTCGTCGGGCGCGGTCCGGGTGGTCCAGGGCGTGCTGACCGAGTCGAATCCGCGCATCGGCGGCCGGCACCTCGCGACAGCGGTCGGCGCGGACACCTCCTTCTGCTTCGGTCCGGACCACATCCACCGCCTGACCGGGGCGACGGACGACGCGGTCTCGATCCACGCGTACTCGCCGCCGCTCTGGAGGCTCGGCCAGTACGACATCAGCGATGACGGTCTGATGCGCCGGATTTCCGTGTCATATGCGGACGAACTACGCCCAATGGACAGTCCCGCCGCCTGAAGGATCAGCTAACCAACCGGCACTAATTTGCCTGGACCTATTGACCTTCCATTCATCACGGCACACTCTGCATAGATCGATACAACGTCGGTCGGCACACACCCGGCCAGCGATGGCAGCGCGGTGAACGCAGCGCAGTGGTGAGAGGGAGGCCGTCAGTGGCAGGCCTGGTTGAACAGCGGTCGATCGATGTCGTCCCCGACGAGGAGCGCCACGGCAGCGCCTTCTCGCAGTTCACCCTCTGGGTGGGCGCGAACCTCCATATCACCGCGGTCGTGACCGGCGCGCTGGCCGTGGTCTTCGGCGGCGGCGCGCTCTGGTCGATCGTCGGACTGCTGCTCGGCAATCTGCTGGGCGGGACGGTGATGGCCCTCCACTCGGCGCAGGGCCCCCGGCTCGGGCTGCCCCAGATGATCTCGTCCCGTGCGCAGTTCGGCGTCAAGGGCGCGGTGGTCCCGCTGGCCCTGGTGATCCTGATGTACGTCGGGTTCTTCGCCAGCGGCACCGTCCTGGCGGGACAGGCGGTGGGCAAGCTGACCCACCTCGGCGACACCGCGGGCATCGTCATCTTCGCCGTGATCACCGCGGCGATGGCGGTCATCGGCTACCGGGTGATCCACACCCTCGGCCGGGTGGCGAGCGTCATCTGCGCCATCGCCTTCATCTACCTGGGGATCCGGCTGCTCGACCGCATCGACCTGGGCACGGTCCTGCACGACCACAGCTTCTCGTTCCCGCTGTTCCTGCTCGCGGTCTCGCTCTCGGCCTCCTGGCAGCTGGCGTTCGGCCCGTACGTGGCGGACTACTCGCGCTATCTGCCCCGTACGACGAGCGGCCGGGCCACGTTCTGGTGGACGCTCGGCGGCACCACGCTCGGCTCGCAGTGGTCGATGACCTTCGGTGTCCTGGTGGCGGCCACGGCGGGCGACGCCTTCCTGAACAGCCAGGTCGGCTACGTGGTCGGGCTCGGCGGCACCGGCCTGATGGCCTCGGTCCTCTACTTCGTCATCGCGCTGGGCAAGCTCACGATCAACGTGCTGAACACCTACGGCGGCTTCATGTCGATGGTGACGAGCATCAGCGGCTTCCGCGGCCAGAAGACCCTCACCCCGCGCGGCCGCACGCTCTACATCCTGGTCATCATGGTCGCGGGCACGGCGGTGGCCCTGGCGGGCAAAGACAGCTTCCTCGACTCCTTCAAGGACTTCCTGCTCTTCCTGCTGGCCTTCTTCACCCCGTGGTCGGCGATCAACCTGGTCGACTACTACCTGGTCTCCCGCGAGCGCTACGACATCCCGGCCCTCTCCGACCCGAAGGGCCGCTACGGTTCCTGGCGCTGGGACGCCCTGCTGGTCTACGGGATCGGCCTGGCGGCCCAGTTCCCCTTCCTGGCCACGTCCTTCTACACCGGACCGCTGGTCGGCCCCCTCGGCGGCGCCGACGTCTCCTGGATAGTGGGGCTCGTGGTCCCGGCGGCGCTGTACTGGGTCCTGGCGCGGCGGAACACCTCGCACATCCCGGCGGCCACCATCCTGTCGACGCCGGCCGCCGAGCCCGTACCGGAGCAGGTGCCGTCCCCGTAGGGCGGCGCGGACGGCGGGACGGGTGGAGGTCCCCCCTGAATTGGGGGGTTAGCCCCACTGCTCCCCGCGCCCCGGGTTCGTACCATGGACACCATGGAAGCCAGCGACCCGGAGTTGAAGAAGGAACTCGACGCCGCCCTGCACGCCCGCAGGGAACTGGGCGAGGATTACGACTCGGCCCTGGTCGAATCGTTCCTGGAGAAGGTCGAGCAGCGGCTCGACTCCACGGTGGACCGGCGGGTTCGCCGGCAGATGGCCGAACAGCAGATGGTCGTCGCGCGGGGCGGCAAGCGCCCGCAGCAGCCCGAGGGCAGCTTCGGCGAACGGTTCGGGTTCGGGATCGTCACGATGTTCCTGGCCGTCCCGCTGTCGGCGATCGGGGTGGTCAACGCGGGCCTGGCGGGTCTCATCGTCACGTGGGCGGGGATCGCCGGGGTCAACATGGTCCACGCCGCGCGCGACGGCGGGCTGTTCCATCGGCTGCGCACCCACTCGAAGACCTCGCCGGAATCCGGCTGGGAGGACTGACGAGGGTCCGGTCATCCCATACAGCCGCCGGCCGGCCCGGCGCGGCAGACAGCAGCCGCTGCTGCCCCCGCACAAGGGTGAGCGCGGGGACCGCCGCACCCCCGGCGGACCGGGGGCCGGGACGACAGCGGTCCCCGCGAGGGACGCGGGTCCGGGTCAGGGGCCGGGGTGCCGCGTCCAGGGCGTCCTGGAGGCCGGGAGCCGCTCCGGAGGTCCGTGACGCCGTTCGTGGTGCCGGCGGGTCTCCCTGCCGGCATCCACCAATCTGCCGCAGCCTTGTTAAGAGGGTGCTGCGCGGGCGTGTCACCCGTGTACCGCTTGCGTGTACCGCTCGGACGAGCACTGCCCGCGGAGGCGGGATCAGCGGGTGTACGGCGGTCCTCCCCGCGCACGGGATACGCGGGGAGAGCCGCCGACCGAACCAGCCGCACACCGGCTGCCGGACCGGAGTGCCAGGTCTCAGCGGGCGTCGGCGTTACGTGCCAGGTAGCTCAGCAGATCCTGGCGGCTGACCACCCCCGTCGGCTTCCCCTCCACCAGTACGATCGCCGCGTCCGCCTTTTCCAGGACGGCCATCAGATCGGCGACCGGCTCGCCCGAGCCGACCAGCGGAAGCGGCGATGACATGTGCTTCTCCAGCGCGTCCCCCAGCGAGGCCCGCTGGGTGAACAGCGCGTCGAGCAGCTCGCGCTCCACCACCGAACCGATGACCTCGGCGGCCATCACGTCCGGGTGCCCGGCCCCCGGCTTCACGATGGGCATCTGCGACACGCCGTACTCGCGCAGCACGTCGATCGCGTCGCCGACGGTCTCCTCCGGGTGCATGTGCACCAGGTGGGGGATGCCGTCCTCCTTGCCCAGCAGCACATCGGAGACGCGCGGCTCGGTGCCGGGCTGCTCCAGGAACCCGTAGTCGTTCATCCACTCGTCGTTGAAGATCTTCGAGAGGTAGCCGCGCCCGCTGTCCGGCAGCAGCACGACGACGATGTCGTCGGGCCCGAGGTCCTCCGCCACCCGCAGCGCCGCCACGACCGCCATCCCGCAGGAGCCGCCGACCAGCAGGCCCTCCTCCTTGGCGAGCCTGCGCGTCATCTGGAAGGAGTCCTTGTCGGACACGGCGACGATGCCGTCGGTCACCGTCCTGTCGTACGCGGAAGGCCAGAAGTCCTCACCGACGCCCTCGACCAGGTAGGGCCGCCCCGAGCCGCCCGAGTACACGGAGCCCTCCGGGTCGGCGCCGATGATCTTGACCTGGCCGTCGGACACGTCCTTGAGGTACCGGCCGGTGCCGGTGATCGTGCCACCCGTGCCGACGCCCGCGACGAAGTGGGTGATCCGCCCGTCCGTCTGCTCCCACAGCTCGGGGCCTGTGGTCTCGTAGTGCGAGCGCGGGTTGTTGGGGTTGCTGTACTGGTCGGGCTTCCACGCGCCCGGCGTCTCCCTGACCAGGCGGTCGGAGACGTTGTAGTACGAGTCGGGGTGGTCGGGGTCGACGGCGGTGGGGCAGACGACGACATCGGCCCCGTACGCCCGCAGTACGTTGATCTTGTCCGTCGACACCTTGTCCGGACAGACGAAGATGCACTTGTAGCCCTTCTGCTGGGCCACGATCGCCAGGCCGACACCAGTGTTGCCACTGGTCGGCTCCACGATCGTGCCGCCGGGCTGCAGCTCGCCGCTCTGCTCCGCCGCCTCGATCATGCGCACGGCGATACGGTCCTTCACGGAACCGCCCGGATTGAAGTATTCGACCTTGGCCAGGACGGTCGCCCTGATCCCTGCGGTCACGTTGTTGAGCCTCACCAGCGGGGTGTTGCCGACGAGGCTGATCATCGAGTCGTGGAAGTGCACCATGGCGGTCAGCGTATTGGACAAGATTGGGCAGCACCGGTGTACGGGCAGTTACGTCGTGTACGGCTATGAGGAGGTGGCAGTGTCGAGGGCGAGGGTGGCGCGACGGATCGCCGCGGGCGCGGCGTACGGAGGCGGCAGCATCGGGCTGGTCGGAGCGGCCGCGGTGGGTGTGGTGCTGGCGGAGGTCCAGCTGGCCAAGCGTTCCGTGGGCGGGGGGCGGGCCCCGCAGGCTCCGAGCGCGGACGGGCGGTACGGGCTGGCGTTCGCGGACCGCACGGGGCGTCTGGAGCCGTTACGGCTGGCCATGCTCGGCGACTCGACGGCGGCGGGCCAGGGCGTACGGCGGGCGGGCCAGACCCCGGCCGCGCTGCTGGCCTCCGGCCTCTCCGCGGTGGCCGAGCGGCCGGTGGATCTGCGGAACGTCGCGCTGCCCGGCGCGATGTCGGACGATCTGGACCGGCAGGTGGGGCTGGTGCTCGCCGACCCGGCGCGGCTGCCCGAGGTCTGCGTGATCATGATCGGCGCGAACGACGTGACCCACCGGATGCCGGCCACCCAGTCCGTACGCCATCTGGCGACCGCGGTCCGCAGGTTGCGGACCGCGGGGGCCGAGGTCGTCGTCGGGACCTGCCCCGACCTGGGCACGGTCGAGCCCGTCTACCAGCCGCTGCGGTGGCTGGCCCGGCGGGTCTCCCGGCAGCTGGCGGCGGCGCAGACGATCGGGGTGGTCGAACAGGGCGGGCGGACGGTGTCGCTCGGCGAGATGCTGGGCCCGGAGTTCGCTGCGAACCCCCGCGAGCTGTTCGGCCCTGACAACTACCACCCATCCGCCGAGGGGTATGCGACGGCCGCGATGGCGGTGCTGCCCACGCTCTGCGCGGTGCTGGGTCTGTGGCCGGAGACCGACCGCCTGGACGCCACCCGCGACGAGGGCATGCTGCCGGTGGCCAAGGCCGCGTCGGCCGCCGCGTCCGAGGCGGGCACCGAGGTCACGGGCGCCCGCGCACCCTGGGCCCTGCTGAAGCACCGCAGGCGGCGGCGCCTGCCGGAGTCACCCGAAACGGCGCACGCCGCGCCGGCCGGGGAGCACCGGCACGGGCCGCAGCCGCCGATCGCCCCCGGGCCGGGACCGGGCCCGGATGCGGACCCGGCTCCCCGCCGGGGGCCGGGCCCTGATCCGGGCCGGGAGCCGGGGGTCGCGCAGCCCCCGGTCCCGCCATCCTGAGCGGTCGCTTAGAAAAGAGGCCCGCATCACACACCGTCCCCGGTGACCCAGGCGGTACGTCCGGGTAACTTCCAATCAGCCCTGCCGCCCAACCAGCACCGCCCCCGAAACAGCACTGCCGTCCGAACCAGCACTGCCGCCCAGCCAGCCCGCTTTCTCAGCCTCATGGAGCCGTGATGCCCGAAGCCGTGATCGTCTCAACCGCCCGCTCCCCCATCGGCCGCGCCTTCAAGGGTTCGCTGAAGGACCTGCGCGCCGACGACCTCACCGCCACCATCATCCAGGCCGCCCTCGCCAAGGTCCCCGAGCTGGACCCGCGGGACATCGACGACCTGATGCTGGGCTGCGGGCTGCCCGGCGGCGAACAGGGCAACAACCTGGGCCGCATCGTCAGCGTGGCCATGGGGATGGACCACCTCCCCGGCTGTACGGTCACCCGCTACTGCTCGTCCTCCCTCCAGACCTCGCGGATGGCGCTGCACGCCATCAAGGCGGGCGAGGGCGACGTCTTCATCTCGGCCGGTGTCGAGATGGTGTCGCGGTTCGTGAAGGGCAACTCCGACAGCCTTCCCGACACGCACAACCCGATCTTCGCCGAGGCCGAGGCGCGCACCGAGGCCGTGGCCAAGAGCGAGGGCGCCTCCTGGCACGACCCCCGCGAGGACGGCCTCGTCCCGGACGCGTACATCGCGATGGGCCAGACCGCCGAGAACCTGGCCGGGCTCAAGGGCGTCACCCGGCAGGACATGGACGAGTTCGGCGTGCGGTCGCAGAACCTCGCCGAGGAAGCGATCAAGAACGGCTTCTGGGCCCGTGAGATCACCCCGGTGACGCTTCCCGACGGCTCGGTCGTCTCGGCGGACGACGGCCCGCGCGCCGGCGTGACCCTCGAAGGAGTCCAGGGCCTGAAGCCGGTCTTCCGCCCCGACGGCCGCATCACGGCGGGCAACTGCTGCCCGCTCAACGACGGCGCGGCGGCCGTGGTGATCATGAGTGACACCAAGGCCCGCGAGCTGGGCCTGACCCCGCTGGCCCGGATCGTCTCGACCGGCGTCACCGGCCTCTCCCCCGAGATCATGGGGTACGGACCGGTCGAGGCGTCCAAGCAGGCGCTGAAGCGGGCGGGCCTGACGATCGGCGACATCGACCTGGCCGAACTGAACGAGGCGTTCGCCGCCCAGGTCATCCCGTCCTACCGGGACCTGGGCCTCGACTTGGACAAGGTGAACGTGAACGGTGGCGCCATCGCCGTCGGCCACCCCTTCGGCATGACGGGCGCGCGCATCACCGGCACGCTGATCAACAGCCTGCAGTTCCACGACAAGCAGTTCGGCCTGGAGACGATGTGCGTGGGCGGCGGCCAGGGCATGGCGATGGTCATCGAGCGCCTCAGCTGATCCCGCCAGGCCCCGGTTCCACCGTGGTTCACAGTCGCCCCACAGTGATCCCACAGCGACATCACAGACACGCACACTGCGCACCCGGACACTGACGCTGCGTCGGTCAAACCGCCCCCGACCCCTCCCGCAGGAGGGGTCGGGGCGGTCGCAACTCCGCTACCCAGAGGCACGATTGATGCCGTCACTGTCACAACTCCCCTCCGCTCACGCCTCTCGCCACCCAGTCGTGACCGAATCTCCCCCAGGATGTGACCTATCTCCTGGGAACTTTTCGTTCCCGCAGGTCACGGCAGTATCAGAGGGAAAAACAGGGCCCAAAGACCTGTCCAATTCATGACGTAATGCACTGACAGCGGACACACTCTCACGACAAGCTGATGTAGGAAGTCGGGGACCGATTGAATCCGGGAGTAAGTCAGTGAGCACTTTGTCGATTGCCCTGCTGCTGACGACGGCCGCCGCCACGGCCGTCGGCGCTGCGTCCCTGCATGCCGCACACGGCCTGCGCCGCCAGATCGCCGCCCTGCGCGACGACCTCGCCGGCGCGTCCGGCGGCAGCACCCGGGGCGCGACCGTACCGGCCGCGCGTGAGACCCCGGCGGCCGAGATACGGGCGGCCGTGGCGGAAGCGCTGGCCGAGGAGCGTGAGCGCGAGCTGGCCGAGGCGCGCGCCTTCTGGGCCGCGCAGGAGTCCCGCGACGCGGCGGACGCCCCGTCCCTGCTGGGCGGCCTGGCCGGACTCGGCGAGGACGCCGCGTTCTTCCTTCCGCGCCAGACCGACTTCACCGGCGTCGACCCGGCCTTCGAAGCCGGTTTCGGCCCGGAGCTGGAACCGGCCGTCGAGCCGGGCGCCGACGCGGACGACGAGCCGGGCCCCGACGAGTACGTGGCCGACAGCGCCGAACTGGCCGCGGCCCGCCGCAGGCACCCCTCGCACCCCGACTTCGTCCCGGTGCAGACACCCGTGGTGACCGAGCACGAGCGCATGGTGACCCGCCTCGAAGAGCTCGCCGAGACCCGCACCGCGCTCTCCGACGTCCGTCCGGGCCCGCTCGGGACGCTCGATGTGTACGTCTTCACGGACGGCACGACGCTCTGTATGACGCCGGGCCACCGCGAGACCGCCGAGCGGCTCTCCGAGGCCCTGCGCGCGGGCGACAACCCGGTCCTGCTGGGCGGTTCCGGCATCTCCGGCGCGTACGCGCTGACCTTCACCTGCGGCGAGGAGAACGTCTACATCCTCGCGGACCGCGTCATAGCGTCGCTGTAACGCCGGACCGCGTCACAGCGCCGCCGTAGCACCCGTCGCTGCAACCCCCGTCGCCGTAGCGCCCCTCGCGCCCCTCACAGCCCCGATCGGGCCTCGGCAGCCTCCACCGACTTCACGGCCTCGTCCAGCTCCACGGACGGGGCCGTTCGCAACTCATCGGCCAAGTCGTGTGCCGCCACGGCGACTTGATCGGCGACGGCGAATATCCCGGCGTCCGGCATGATCCGTACGGCGGTGTCCGGGGACTCCAGACGCTGGGAACGCGAGGACAGTTCCCTGGCCAGCTCAAGACCGACGGCGGCGGCGCCGCGCTGGAGCCGACTCTGCGGGGCGGAGCGCAGCCGGTCGGCGAAGCGGTCCGCAGCGGTGGTGAAGGGCGTCGTATCGAGCACGCCGCGACCCTACGCGCCCGGCCCTGACGGTTGCCAACGGGCCAATGCTGAGGCACGGTGCAGTGAAGGCACAGCAATACCGACTCAGCGCAATGCCTCCGGAGGCGCCGATGTCCCAAGTCTTCTCCGAAGAGACCCATCGCAACATGCTCTCCCGCATCCCCGAGTGCACCGGCCGTGAAGTGTCCGACTGGCTCCGTGCCGTCGACGAAGGCCCGACCCTCGTCCGCTTCGACGAGAAGGTCAGCTGGCTCAGGACCGAACACCAGCTTGCCTACGGCCACGCCAAGGCGATCATCCACGAGTACGACCTGAGACGAGCCGCAAGGCGGCTGCTCTAGGACCTCCGGGCACCAGGCACCGCAAAGCGACCCACCATTCCAGCGCACGTGACAGGGCAAGTTGAAGGGGCCCGTCCGGATCACCTCCGGACGGGCCCCTCACTGGCGGCCGGGGCCGCCCACTCACTGCCCCGGTGCCACTGCCCTAGTCGTTGCCGCTGAAGATCGCGACGAGCCGCAGCATCTCCAGGTAGATCCAGACGAGCGACATGGTCAGACCGAACGCCGCCAGCCACGACTCCTGGCGCGGGGCGCCGTAGGTGATGCCGTCCTCGATCTGCTTGAAGTCCAGCGTCAGGAAGAAGCAGCCGATCAGGATCGCCAGCACCCCGACGAGCGCACCGAGCGGTCCGAAGTCGCGCAGCCCGCCGTCACCGGCGACAC
Source organism: Streptomyces sp. NBC_01197 (assembly GCF_036010505.1). Classification (NCBI taxonomy): domain Bacteria; kingdom Bacillati; phylum Actinomycetota; class Actinomycetes; order Kitasatosporales; family Streptomycetaceae; genus Streptomyces; species Streptomyces sp. NBC_01197. The sequence continues at coordinate 4,681,513 of NZ_CP108569.1, read as the reverse complement.
CGAAGGCGACCAGCAGCAGATTGACCACCATCACCATGAGGAACGCCATCGCGATGATCATGCCGATGCGGGCGTACCGCGCGGTGACCCGGATCCAGCGCTGCTTGTACGCCAGCAGGCTCGCGGCGGACACCGCCATCGTGCCCAGTACCGCCTGGAAGGGTGCGCCCGACCACTGGCTGTTGTACATCTCGCTGAGCACGCCGAGGAAGACGCCCTCGAAGAACGCGTAACCGAGGATCAGCGCGGGTGCCGGCGTGCGCTTGAAGGACTGCACCATCGCCAGCACGAAGGCCACCAGCGCGGAGCCGACGGCCAGCCCGTAGCTGGTCGAGGAGACCGGCAGCAGCGCCCAGGCCAGCACAGCGCCGAGAGCGACCGTGCCGAGCGTCATGGCCGTACGCGTGACGACGTCGTCCATCGTCATCGCGCCGGCGCGCGCGGGCGCCTGGGGGCCGTACGGGTCGGTCGCGTACGGATTGGCGGCGTACGGGTTGGCGTACGGGTTCTGGCCGGACGGGTTCTGCGCGTACGGGTTGGTCCCTACCGCGGGGCCCCCGGCCTGCGGCGCCGCGTTGAATCCCGCGTAGCCGTTGTCGCGGCTGAAGCCCCGTCGCGAGAAGACCGGGTTGCTGCTCCTCATCTCACTCCTCAGTGGCCACGGTGCGTGGCCTCGTGAGACAGAGTAATGGGACAGCAAAGAGAAGGGCGTAGTGCCTGGGAAGGATCTTTCCGCGATCGTGACACCGGCCGCACCCGGTGCCCGGCGAGGTGCCCGGAACCGGACTTGAACCGGTACGCCCCCGAGGGGCAGCGAGGTTTAAGCTCGCCGTGTCTGCATTCCACCATCCGGGCAAGACGCGCGGCACCGCATTCGCGTTTCAGAGACTATCCGGACGCGCCGCCCTGACAGCGGACCCTTATCCCGATGTTGTCTTATTTTATTGATGCCTGAAGGTGCGTCAGCGAGTGGATGCGCCATCGGCACATGCCGCACGTGGTGACGGCCCCGTACCGAAGCGTTCGGGATTGACGGAAAGTCGCCGTAGCGCCCGCCACCCCCGGCCGGGCCACGGGGCGCCGCCGGGCCCAGGTACCCGCGGGGGACGGCCTCAGGGGCGGTGTCATACCGGAGGAGGAGGCGGCGCCCTCCCGGTCACTCTCAAGAGGGCCATGGGAACGGGCATGCGGAGGGACGTTCCGGCGCCGGGCGGCCGCGAGGATGGAGAGGTCCCCGCAACCCGTTCCGAACAGGAGCCCCACGTGACCTCGACCACCACCGCCCGCCGCGCCACCGCGGTGGCCGCCCGCGCCTCCGACCTCTCCAAGGTGTACGGCCAGGGGGAGACCCAGGTGGTCGCCCTGGACGGCGTGTCCGTGGACTTCCGGCAGGGCGAGTTCACCGCGATCATGGGCCCGTCCGGTTCCGGGAAGTCGACGCTGATGCACTGCGTCGCGGGGCTCGACACCTTCACATCGGGATCCGTACGCATCGGTGAGACCGAGCTGAGCACCCTCAAGGACAAGCAGCTCACGCAGTTGCGCCGGGACAAGATCGGCTTCATCTTCCAGGCCTTCAACCTGCTGCCCACGCTGACGGCTGCCGAGAACATCACCCTGCCGATGGACATCGCGGGCCGCAAGCCCGACAAGGCGTGGCTGGCGAACGTCATCGAGATGGTGGGGCTCAAGGACCGGCTCAGCCACCGGCCCACCCAGCTCTCCGGCGGGCAGCAGCAGCGCGTCGCGGTGGCCCGTGCGCTGGCCTCGCAGCCCGAGATCATCTTCGGCGACGAGCCGACCGGGAACCTGGACTCGCGCTCGGGCGCCGAGGTGCTCGGCTTCCTGCGCAACTCCGTACGGGAGCTGGGCCAGACCGTCGTCATGGTGACCCATGACGCGATGGCCGCCGCCTACGCGGACCGGGTCATCTTCCTCGCGGACGGCCGGATCGTCGACGAGATGCTGTCGCCCGGCGCCGACGCCGTACTGGACCGGATGAAGGAGTTCGACGCCCGGGGCCGGACCAGCTGACCCCGCCCCGGCCGGTCCCGCCCCGGCCGACCCCACTCCGTACGGGCCACTCCGCCCGCCCCGCCGGCTCCTCACCTCAGGACTGACACCCACCATGTTCCGTACCGCCCTGCGCAATGTGCTCTCGCACAAGGCCAGGCTGCTGATGACCGTTCTCGCCGTGCTGCTCGGCGTGGCCTTCGTCTCCGGCACCCTGGTCTTCACCGACACCCTCAGCCACGCCTTCCGCAACCAGTCGGCCAAGAACTACTCGGACGTGGCCGTAGCGGTCACCTCGTACTCCGACTCGGACAACCCCAAGGAGGCCCCCGGGGTCAGCGCGAAGACCCTGGACCGGATACGGGGCCTGGACGGTGTCGCCTCGGCCACCGGCCGCCTCTCCGGGTTCGCCGGTGTCGCCGACCACAAGGGCAAGCTGATCGGCAACGGCTGGTCCAACAAGGGCGGGAACTACTCCCCCGGCGCCCAGGGCAAGGACAGCCAGTACGCGTTCACCGACGGCTCCGGCCCGGTGCGCGGCGGCCAGATCGCGCTGGACCGGGACACCGCGGACAAGGGCGGCTACCACGTCGGCGACACCGTGCGGGTCGCGACGAACGGGCCGGTGCGCACGTACACCCTCGGAGGGATCTTCACCACCGACGACGGCGCGGTCGGCGCGGGCGGCAGCCTGGTCCTCTTCGACACCGCGGTCACGCAGAAGCTCTATCTGCAGCCCGGCTGGTACCAGGACGTCAACATCGCGGCCTCCCCCGGCACTTCCCAGGCGAAGCTCCTCTCCGAGGTCAAGCCGCTCCTCCCGAAGAACGCCGACGCCCAGACCGGCAAGCAGCTCGCCGACAAGCAGGCCAAGCAGATCGAGCGGGAGATGTCGGGGCTGAGCCAGATGCTCCTCGGCTTCGCAGCGGTCGCGCTCTTCGTCGGGATCTTCCTGATCTCCAACACCTTCACCATGCTGGTCGCCCAGCGCACCAAGGAGCTGGCCCTGCTGCGCGCCGTCGGCGCGTCCCGTAAGCAGGTCACCCGCTCGGTGCTCGCCGAGGCGCTGGTGGTGGGCACGATCGCCTCCGTGGTCGGCTTCGGACTCGGCATCGGCCTGGCCGTGGGGCTGCGCTCGGCGATGGGCTCGTTCGGGGCGAAGGTGCCGGGCGGCCCGCTGATCGTGGCGCCCAGCACGGCGCTGATCGCGCTGCTCGTCGGCGTGCTGATCACGATGCTCGCCGCCTGGCTGCCGGCCCGCAGGGCGGCGAAGATCCCGCCGGTCGCGGCGATGGGCAGCGCCCATCTGCCCGCCACGACGAAGTCCCTGGTGGTACGGAACTCGATCGGCGCCGTCATCACGCTGGCCGGCGCCGCGGTGATCTTGGCCGGCGCGTCGGCAGGCTCCAGCGGCCGGATGATGATCGGGGCCGGTGCGTTCCTGGCGCTGATCGGCGTGATCGTGCTGATCCCGCTGCTCTCCCGTCCCGTCATCGCGCTCGTACGGCCGCTGCTGACCCGGGTGTTCGGGGTGTCGGGCAAGCTCGCGGGCCAGAACGCGGTCCGTAACCCGCGCCGCACCGGGGCCACCGCTTCCGCGCTGGCGATCGGTCTGACCCTGGTCACCGGTCTCTCGGTAATCGGTGTCACGGTGGGCCAGTCCGTGGACCGGATGACCACGGACAACTTCAAGGGCGACTACATGGTCCAGATGGCCAACGGCATGTCGCTGACGCCGTCCACGGTCACCGCGCTGGAGAAGGCGAAGGGCGTCACCGCGGTCTCCCCGCTGAGCGGCACCCAGATCGTCATCGACGGCAGTGATCAGTCGGTCTCCGGTGTGAAGCCCGGCGACATCCAGCAGGTGCTCAACCTCCCCGTGGTCTCGGGCTCGCTGGACTCGCTCGCCAATGGGCGGATCGCTGTCGAGCAGAAGACGGCGGAGAAGGAGGGCTGGAAGCCCGGCAGCAAGGTGTCCGCCAAGTACCTGGACGACAAGAAGGGCTCGCTGACGGTCGGCGCGGTCTTCAAGGAGAACCAGTTCGTCTCGTCCGTACTGGCCCCCGCCTCGGTGCTCGCCCCGCACGAGAAGACGCAGGACATCCAGCAGATCTTGGTGAAGACGGACGGCGGCAGCGGCTCCGGTGAGCAGGCCCTGGTGGACGCGATGGGCGGCAACCCGGCCATCTCCGTCATGGGTCAGCAGGACATCCGCAACTCCATGGGCGGCATGATCAACACCACCCTGAACATCATGTACGGGCTGCTGGCGATGGCCCTGATCATCGCGGTGCTCGGCGTCATCAACACCCTGGCGATGTCGGTCTTCGAGCGTCAGCAGGAGATCGGGATGCTGCGGGCGATCGGCCTGGACCGGGCAAAGGTGAAGCGGATGATCCGGCTGGAGGCCGTGGTGATCTCGCTCTTCGGCGCGGTGGTCGGGATCGCGCTGGGATCCTTCCTGGCCTGGGCGGTCGGCCAGACCATCAAGTCGAGCATCCCGCACTATGTACTGGTCATGCCGTGGGGGCGGATCGGCGTCTTCCTGGCGCTCGCGGCGGTCGTCGGAGTGCTGGCCTCGCTCTGGCCGGCCCGCAGCGCGGCACGGCTGAACATGCTGACGGCGATCAAGACGGAGTAAGCGGAGTAGGCCGGCGGGCGCCGGTCATACGCAGGCGGGGAGGCCCGGGACATCGACAGTCTCCCGGGCCTCCCTTGTGTGTGCCCGGCGCCCTCCCGGCAGGCTCGCGGGCCCGTCAGCGCCAGTCGCGGGCCCGGCGCGGCAGCCCCGAGGCCCCGCTCTCCGGGGTCTTCACGGCCAGCACCTGGTTGACGCCGATCCGGTTCTTCTCGAAGGCGAGCGCGGAGGCGGCCATGTAGAGGCGCCAGATCCGGGCCCGGCCCGGACTCGTCAGCCGGACCGCCTCCGCCCAGCGGGCCTCCAGGTTGGCCACCCACTCCCGGAGCGTCAGCGCGTAGTGCTCGCGGAGCATCTCGACGTCGCGGGCCTCGAAACCGGCCTCCTCAAGGAGCTCCACGGTCCGGCCGACCGGCGACAGCTCACCGTCCGGGAAGACGTAGGCGTCGATGAACGCGTCGATCTCGTACGCCGATTCGTCGCGCTCGGGGCGGCGGCCGATCTGGTGGTTGAGCAGCCGGCCGCCGGGCTTGAGCAGCGCGAACAGATCGTCCGCGTACTCCCGGTAGCGGACCGAACCGACGTGCTCGGCCATCCCGATCGACGAAATCGCGTCGTACGGGCCGTCCTTGACGTCCCGGTAGTCCTGGACGCGGATCTCGATCCGGTCGGTCAGGCCCTCCTCGGCGATGCGCTTGCGTGCGAACGCGGCCTGCTCGCGGGAGAGCGTGACACCGGTGACCCGCGCCCCGTACTCGCGCGCGGCGTGGATGGCCATCGAGCCCCATCCGCAGCCGACGTCGAGCAGCCGCATGCCCTCCTTGAGATCCAGCTTCCGGCAGACCAGGTCGAGCTTGTCGCGCTGGGCGGTCTCCAGCGTGGAGTCCTCGGCCCAGTAGGCGCAGGAGTAGACCATCGAGGGCCCGAGCACCAGCTCGTAGAAGTCGTTGCCGACGTCGTAGTGGTGGCTGATGGCCTGCTGGTCGCGGCGCTTGGTGTGGATCGGGCCACGGCGGCGTCTGATCTCCTCCGCGGGCGGGGGCGGTGGGGGCAGCAGCCCGCCGATGTCCAGCAGCCCGCGGGCGGCGGCCCGCAGCTTCGGGTCGAGCAGCGGCAGGCGCGCCTTCTTGAGCTCCGCCGGGTCGTCGCGCTCCCAGATCAGTCCGGCCAGCAGGTCGAGCGCCGCGTACAGATCGCCGTCCACATCGATCTCACCGGCGACCCAGGCCCGGGCGAGGCCGAGCTCCCCCGGCTTCCACAACAGCCGCCGCAGGGCGCGCCGGTGACGGATCACCAGGGCGGGCGTCCCCGGCGGCCCGGACTCGCTGCCGTCCCAGGCCCGGATGCGGACCGGGAGCGGGGCTCCCAGCAGCTCCTCGGCGAGAGTGGTCAGCCGCAGCGCGGCGTCGGCCATGGCGCACACCTCCGTACAACAGATGGGAAAGGCTCAGCAGTAGGTAAACACCGAACACCCGCCGCCACAGTCCCAATACCACATAACGGGAGCGTAAAATCCGTGGTGGATACATGTACATCTGTCCCGGTACGTCGAAGAGGCCGCCCGCACCACGGATGGCGGACGGCCTCTTCGACTTGAACGAACCTGCTGCGCTACCGGGTCAGGCCTTGGCCTTCTCGGCGTCGGACTTGCCCGCTTCGGACCTGCTCGCTTCGGACTTCGGCGCCGCGGGACGGGGCGCCGGCTTGGCCGCCTCGTAGAACTCCTCGCGCGGAGTCTCCATCGCACCGAGCGAGACGACCTCGCGCTTGAGGAACATCGCGAGCGTCCAGTCGGCGACGACGCGGATCTTGCGGTTCCAGGTCGGCACCGCGAGGCCGTGGTAACCACGGTGCATGTACCAGGCGAGACGACCCTTGAGCTTGATCTTCATCTTGCCCATGACGATCATCGCGACGCCCTTGTGGAGGCCGAGACCCGCCACCGCGCCCTTGTTGGCGTGCTCGTAGTCGCCCTGCGGGAAGCCGCGCATACCCGAGATGACGTTGTCGCCGAGGACCTTGGCCTGGCGCAGCGCGTGCTGGGCGTTCGGCGGGCACCATGCGTTCTCGACGCCGGCCTTGCGGGCGGCCATGTCCGGGACCTGCGCGTTGTCACCCGCAGCCCAGATGTAGTCCGTGCCCTGGACCTGGAGCTTCTCGGAGGTGTCCACGTGGCCGCGGGGGCCGAGCGGCAGACCGTAGCGCGCCAGGACCGGGTTCGGCTTGACGCCGGCGGTCCAGACGAGCGTGTTGGCGTCGACCTCCAGGCCGTTGTTCAGCACCACGTGGCCGTCGATGCAGGAGTCCATGCCGGTCTTGAGGTAGACCTCGACCCCGCGGGACTCCAGGTGCTCCTTGCCGTACGCGCCGAGCTTCGGCCCGACCTCGGGAAGGATCTTGTCCGCCACGTCGACCAGCAGGAAGCGCATGTCCTCGCGCTTGACGTTGGTGTAGTACTTCGCGGCGTCCCTGGCCATGTCCTCGACTTCGCCGATGGTCTCCGCACCAGCGAAGCCACCGCCGACGAAGACGAAGGTGAGCGCCTTGCGGCGGACGTCCTCGTCGGTCGTCGAGTCGGCCTTGTCGAGCTGCTCAAGGACGTGGTTGCGCAGACCGATCGCCTCTTCGACACCCTTCATACCGATGCCCTGCTCGGCGAGGCCGGGGATCGGGAAGGTGCGGGAGACCGCGCCGAGCGCGATGACCAGGTAGTCGAAGGGCAGCTCGTAGGCCTCGCCGACGAGCGGCGCGACCGTGGCGACCTTGCGGTCCTGGTCGATCGTGGTGACTCGGCCGGTGAGGATCTCGGCCTTCGGCAGCACGCGTCGCAGCGGGACGACGACGTGCCGGGGCGAGATGCTGCCGGCAGCAGCTTCGGGGAGGAAGGGCTGGTACGTCATGTACGAGCGCGGGTCCACGACCGTGACGGTCGCTTCGCCGTAGCGCATCTTCTTGAGAATGCGTCGAGCTGCGTACAGGCCTACGTACCCGCCTCCAACTACGAGGATCCTGGGACGCTCCGTGGTGCTCATGGCATCGAGTATCCACCTCCTGAGGGGGGGTACCTCGTGCGCCCCTTCACAAGGTCGACGGGCACCTCTGCTACACTGCGCGGCTCACATGACGGAGGTCACTCCTCCATAAGGGAACCAGCACCCCTTGATGGACGTTGTCCACCCCTCTTGAGCTGGCCCTCACGGCGTCGCGGCGGGTGGACCACTGCCCGATGACAGCCCCCTGCGACACGTCCAACACCGCACGCGATACGCGGAATAGAGACCTGTGGGCACTCGACGGCGACCAATGTCCGCAGATCTTCGGCCGAGAGGCCCGAATTCCTTGTGAAGAACTTCACGAAGTTTCCCGCGGCCGACCGCCGGGGCGGCTCACAGGGACGCCCCGGAAGCCTGACAACGCTGTCATCGACACCCCCGGAGACGCTTCCCTGACCCACGTCCTCGTCGTCAAAACCGGCGACCGGCGCGACGCCTGCCGCAACATCTGAGAGCAGGCAGCGCGGAGCCCTGAGACTCCGGGCCGCCTCAGAGCCTGGGGGTCACCCGGCGTCGCGCGCGCAGCCCCAAGCGATGCCGTCGGGCATCGCCTCCAAAGCGTCACTCCACTCCCGAGGCGTGTACGTGTACACGATCGTGCGTACACTTCCTTTATGGCCGAGCGCACTGTGACTGTACGGGAAGCCCGCGCACACCTGGCGGACCACATCAATCGTGCCGAGGAGGGCACACCTACGGTGATCACCCGCAACGGCGAGCCCGTCGCGGCCGTGGTGCCGATCGCGGACTTCAACGCACTGGAGGAAGCAGCCGACGTGTTGCTGGCCCGGGAGGCGGAAGCGGTCCTGGCCCAGGGCGGCCCGACGGTGCCTATGGCCGAGCTGCTGGCAGACCTGTTCGCCGAGCGCACCGACGACGCGGCGTGAAGTACGAGTTCCGGTTCACCACAGCCGCACCGCGGCAACTTCGGGCCATCGGCCGGCCTGCCGCCATGCACATCCTGGCGGCGCTGACCGCGCTCGGCGACGATCCGTACCGTGAGGACGCCGACATCAGGAAACTCACCGGCCCGTCGGGCCTCTATCGGCTCCGGGTCGGCAGCTACCGGGTCGCCTATCAGGTCGAAGACGGCGAGCTCATCATCCTCGTCGTCAAGATCGGCGACCGGCGCGACGTCTACCGCCACATCTGAGATCAAGCGGCCCGGAGCCCTGAGACTCCGGGCCGCCTCACAGCAGAGGGTCACTCGTCGTCGAGTGCGGCATGCCAAGCGATGCCGTCCAGGATGTCGTGCTCGCTGACGACCACCTCGCCGGCGCCGGTCCGCTTCATGACCGAGTGCAGGATCATCGCGCCCGCGCCGATGACGTCGACCCGTCCCGGATGCATCACCGGGATCGCCGCTCGCTCTTCGTGAGACGAGATCAGCAGGGTTCCGGCGATCTCGCCGACCTGCGCGGCGGTGATCCGTGAGTGGTGGATCGCCGTCGAGTCGTAGGCTTCGAGGCCCAGCGCGATGGCGCTGACGGTGGTGACCGAACCGGCGAGACCGACGAGTGTGCGGTTCCCGGACAGCGGGACCGTCTCCGCCGCCTGGTCCAGCGCGGCGTCGATGTCGGCCCGCATCGCGGTGATCTCGCCGAGCGTCGGCGGGTCGTGGCGGACGTGCCGCTCGGTGAGCCGTACGCAGCCGATGTCCACCGAGCGGGCCGCCTCGACGTTCTCGTCCCCGACGACGAACTCGGTGGAGCCGCCGCCGATGTCCACCACCAGGTACTCGCCGCCCTGCCCGGCCAGCTCTTTCGTCGCGCCGGTGAAGGAGAACTCGGCCTCCTGGTCGCCGGTGATCACCTCGGGTTCGACGCCGAGGATGTCGCGCACCCCGCTGACGAACTCGTCGCGGTTCTCGGCGTCGCGGGACGCGGAAGTGGCGACGAAGCGGAGGCGTTCGGCGCCGTGGGCCTTGATGATCTCGGCGTACTCCGTACAGGCCGCGAAGGTCCGCTCCAGCGCCTCGGGGGCGAGCCGGCCCGTCCGGTCGACGTCCTGGCCCAGCCGGACGATGGTCATCCGCCGGTCCAGGTCGACGAGTTCACCGGTGGCGGGGTCGGCGTCCGCGACGAGCAGACGGATGGAGTTCGTACCGCAGTCAATGGCAGCGACGCGGGTCATATGAGTGTCCTCACAGATGTATGAAAGGGGGGGTGGGGTTCCATCCCCGGCCCAGATCCTCAGTCGCCGAGCGGGGTGGAGCCTTCGCCGTCCCGCGCCCGCGGCACGCACGGGCCCTTCGCCCACCACTCGGGCAGCATCGCGATCGCCTCGTCCCCCAGCGGGTTGACGCCCGGCCCCGCGGCCAGCGAGTGACCCACCAGGACGTGCAGGCACTTGACCCGGTCGGGCATGCCACCCGCACTCGGGAAGCCCTCCAGGACCTCGATCTCGTCGCGGCGGGCGAGGTAGTCCTCGTGCGCGGCCCGGTAGGCGGCGGCCAGTTCGGGGTCGGTACGCAGGCGCTCGGTCATCTCCTTCATGACGCCGTTCGCCTCCAGCGTGCCGATCGCGGAGGCCGCACGCGGGCACGTCAGGTAGTACGTCGTCGGGAACGGCGTGCCGTCCTCCAGACGCGGGGCCGTCTCGACGACGTCGGGGTTGCCGCACGGACAGCGGTGCGCGATGGCGCGCAGCCCGCGGGGCGGGCGGCCGAGCTGCTCCTTGAACGCGCTGATGTCCGCGTCGGTGGGCTCGGTACGGTCGGTCTGCGGAGGGGGCGTTTCCATGCCTGCCTTGGATCTGAGTGCCTGTGAAGTGATGTGCTCGGGAAGTGATGTGCTCGGGAAGTGCGTGCCTGTGGGACGGGGCCGGCAGCGAACAGCTGATGGCCGGCGCGGCCCCGCCTAAGGGGCCTTGGTGCGGTCCGCGCTGTCCACGCCGTCCCACAGGTTCGAGTACCACGGCCGGTCCGCCGCGCCCTTGCCGCCGGAGCGCTGGGTGCGGGCATCGGGGTCGATCATGGTGTAGCTGGTCTCCCCCGGCCGCACGTAGTGCAGTTGCTCACGGGCCAGCCGCTCCACGTACGCGTTGTCCTGGAGGCGGGCCTTCTCGTCCCGCAGCTCCTCGACCCGCGCCCTCGCGTCGCTGACCTGGCGCCGCTGGTCGGCGATGTCGCCGCGCTGCGACACGTACTGCCGCATCGGATAGGCGAGCGCCACCACCAGGGTGCAGAGCACCATCAGCAGTATCGCCGCCCGGCCGGTGAGCCGGGGTCTGCGTGCCTGGCGCCTGGACTGGGAGCGGTAGACACGGGCCGCGGTCTGCTCGCCGAGCACCTTGAGTCTGGTCGCGGTGGAGAACCGGTCCCGGTTCCCTGCCATGCCGCCTCCCCGTTACACACGCACGTCCGTCCCCGGACACGGTACGGGACCGGGTACGGGGACGGCTGCGCGTGGCTGCGCCTTTGCTGCTGATTCAGCTCTTTATTCAGTTCTTCGGCCGTGTCAGCTGTTCTTCGTTCGATTCAGCTGCTCTCCGGCTGTGTCAGCTCCCGGCCGTGGCAACTGCCCTCGAACCGTTTCAGCTGGAGCGGAAGCGCGGGAACGCCGAACGGCCCGCGTAGACCGCGGCGTCGTCGAGGATCTCCTCGATGCGCAGCAGCTGGTTGTACTTGGCGACGCGGTCCGAGCGGGCCGGGGCGCCGGTCTTGATCTGGCCGCAGTTCACGGCGACCGCGAGGTCGGCGATGGTGACGTCCTCGGTCTCGCCGGAGCGGTGCGACATCATGCACTTGAAGCCGTTGCGCTGCGCGAGCTCGACGGCGTCCAGGGTCTCGGTCAGCGAACCGATCTGGTTGACCTTGACGAGCAGGGCGTTGGCGGAGCCCTCCTCGATGCCGCGGGCCAGACGCTCCGGGTTGGTGACGAAGAGGTCGTCGCCGACGATCTGGACCTTGGCGCCCAGCTTGTCGGTGATGACCTTCCAGCCGTCCCAGTCGTCCTCGTACAGCGGGTCCTCGATGGAGACGAGCGGGTACGCGGAGACGAGCTCCTCGTAGTACTCGGTCATCTCGGCGGCCGAGCGGGACTTGCCCTCGAACTCGTACTTGCCGTCCTTGTAGAACTCGGAGGCGGCGACGTCGAGCGCGAGCGCGATGTCCTTGCCCGGCGCGTAACCGGCCTCCTTGATGGCCTCAAGGATGAGGTCGAGGGCGGCGCGGTTCGACTCCAGGTTCGGCGCGAAGCCGCCCTCGTCGCCGAGACCGGTCGACAGACCCTTGGTCTTCAGGACCTTCTTGAGGGTGTGGTAGACCTCGGCGCCCCAGCGCAGCGCCTCCGAGAAGGACTCGGCGCCGATCGGCGCGATCATGAACTCCTGGATGTCGACGTTGGAGTCGGCGTGCGACCCGCCGTTCAGGATGTTCATCATCGGAACGGGCAGCAGGTGCGCGTTCGGGCCGCCGAGGTAACGGAAGAGCGGGAGGTCGGAAGCCTCGGACGCGGCGTGCGCCACGGCGAGCGAGACGCCGAGGATGGCGTTGGCGCCGAGCGAGCCCTTGTTCTCCGTCGCGTCCAGGTCGAACATCGCCTGGTCGATCAGGCGCTGCTCGGTGGCGTCGTAACCGACGAGCTCCGGCCCGATCTGCTCGATGACGGCGAGGACTGCCTTCTCGACACCCTTGCCCTGGTAACGGTTGGGGTCACCGTCGCGGAGCTCGATGGCCTCGAACGCACCGGTGGAGGCGCCGGACGGGACGGCGGCACGGCCCGTGCTGCCGTCGTCGAGGCCGACCTCGACCTCGACCGTGGGGTTGCCTCGGGAGTCCAGGATTTCCCGGGCTACGACGACGTCGATGGACGGCACTAGCATCTCCTTCTGGGATGTGACGCTATGGGCGCAGGGTCTCTTTGGCCTTGCGGCATGAGCCTAACCGGCTCTGAGTCATCAGTCGGCAGGGCGCCCGGCCCGTGGGACGAAAAAGGGCCCAAAAGCTTGTATGACGGTGTGAAAGTCAACAAATCTACCAGACGGTGACCAAGTGACCTGCCCCGGCCGGGTCGCGGGATGAACCAGGACGCGGCTCCGGTCGGTCCGGTCGGCTCCGGTCAGTCCGGTCGGCTCCGATGGAGAGACCCCCGGCCCGGCGCGTACGGGGGAGTCGCGCCGGGCCGGGGGTGCTGCGGAGAGCTGATATCAGCTCAGGTGGAGCTGCTGACCGGGGAAGATCAGGTTGGCGTCCTTCACGATGTCCTTGTTCAGGTCGTAGACCTTCTTCCAGCCACCGGAGACGTGCTCGGCCTTGGCGATCGTGGAGAGGGTGTCGCCGGCCTTGACCTTGTACTCGCCGTCACCCTTCTGGATCGGCGCGGCGTGGCGGGGAGCGGCGTGCTTCGGGGCGGCCGGCGCACTGGTGCGGGCCTCGCTGCGCGAAGCGGACTGCTGGTCGGTGTGGGTGCTCTGCTGGCCGGCGCTCGACGAGGAGGAGCCGCTGTTCGAGCCGGTGGAGACGTCCGGGCTCGGACCGCCGCTGGTCAGGCCGCCGGCACCGGCGCAGGACCAGGCGCCAGGGCCCTGCATGGCGAGAAGCTTCTCGGCGGTGGCGATCTGCTGGCCCTTGGTGGCGAGGTCGGCGCGCGGGGCGTACTGCGTACCGCCGGCGGCAGCCCAGCTGGAGTTGTTGAACTGGAGGCCGCCGTAGTAGCCGTTTCCCGTGTTGGTGGACCAGTTGCCACCGGACTCGCACTGCGCGACCGCGTCCCAGGTGGAGACCGAAGCGGCGGAGGCCGAGGTCGCCCCGATCAGCGGAACGGCCACGGCGGCACCGGCAACACCGGCGAGCGTGGCGACGCGAACGGCCTTCGAAGGGCGACGGTGCTTGGACTTGCTGGAAAACAGCATGAAGAATCTCCTCACCGACGCCTACGAGGTGAGCTGTCGGGTTCGGGCCAATGAGTTGCCCGGCTGCGCGACCTAGCGCACAGCTTCACCCCAAGCCGGTCCCGGTTCGTGCCGTTCTCTGACTCTGAACGGACGGCCGGCCCCGGCGGCTTACCTGGGTCCCCCGCTCCTGCCTACGGCGCTTCTTAGCGTCAACTGTCTCCCTTCGACCGATGGCAGGATTCGGCGTGGCGATCGAAGAGGCCCGCGGTGCGAGCGGTCTGACCGTAATCACAGGACCCCCCGATATTCAAAGATGAACATCGGGGAGCAAATTCCCGGTTTACGACCCGGCGTTACCCGTTTCCCCAGGTGAGAGGCGGCGCGCGCCGGGCGGACAGTCTGGTCATTCAGCCGAGCCGACGAGAGTCATGTCTCACTCGAACAGAAGCGGACATACGACCCCGAACTACCCCTGATTCCGGTCGAGATCAAGGCTCTGGCCAGGAACGATGAAGTCCGGATCGCCTCCGACGGTCCGATGGTTCGCCGCGTAGAGCGCGGGCCATCCGCCGGGCAGATCGTGCGCCTCCGCGATGGACCACAGGTTGTCACCCGCGCGGACCGTGTAGCTGCCCTCCGTACGGGCGTCTTCTCGGGATGTCTCCCCGCCGCGCGAAGCGTGCCGGCCGGTCTCGTCACGGCTCGCGCCGGTGTCGCCGGCGGCCTCACCGCCCCGGTGCTTGCCGGCCCCCGAGGGCGCCGGGGCATTCCCGGAATCAGGGCCGTCGGATGTCGCCGAGCCGGAAGGGGCTGGAGGCGCGGAATCCGACGGGCCGGGCGCGGCGGATGCACTGGAGTCCGAAGTGGCCGAAGTATCCGGAGTGTCGGAATGACCCGAATCGCGGGAAGAGTCCGATGCGTCCGATGAAGGGTCAGATGCCGGAGATGACGGCGATGATGAGGACGACGATCCGGAGTGGGAATCCGACGGGCTCGGACTCGCCTGCTTGGACGGCGCCTGCGTGGAGGACGTCTGCTTCGAACCGTCCGCACTCGTGTCCGCACCCAGCGGGTCCCCGGCGGAACCGGTCGCCTTCGTGGGGCTGGGGCTCGCGGTGTCCGGGGCGCCCGGGTCCACCAGGGCCGTGTCGGCGTCGTCCTTGGTCAGACCGGCGATGGCCGCACAACTGGCCCAGGGAGCCGCGCCCTCGGCCGCGTACACCTTCTGGGCGACGGCTATCTGCTGGGAGCGGCTGGCCAGGTCGGCGCGGGCCGCGTACTGCCCGCCGCCGTACTTGTCCCAGGTCGCCTGCGAGAACTGGAGGCCGCCGTAGTGCCCGTTGCCGAGGTCGGTACTCCAGATGCCGCCGCTCTCACACAGTGCCACCCGGTCCCAGGTCGTGGCGTCAGCCGCGTGGGCGCCGGTCGACGCCAGCAGCGGAAGGGCGATGGCCGAGCCCGTGACTCCTGCCGCTACGACAAGAGCTGGAGCCTGACGGGGGCGGCGGTGCCGACCGTTCCCGGTGCGCATGCGGTGGCCTTCCGTGTGACGGATGAGTCGAGGGGTGAACGTAGCCGCACTCGAACACCAGTCACAAGTCGATGCAGCGGAGATCACGTGAAAGTCACAGCCTTGACGCCCCGTCAGCCGGGCATCCGACAACCCGTCAGTTCGACGGCGTACCGAACTCCACCGGAAGCGTGCGCAATCCCCGCATGATGAGTCCACCGCGCCAGCGCAAATCGCCAGGTTCCACCGCAAGTCGCAGGTCCGGCAGACGGCGCAGCAGGGTGGCTAGCGCGGTCTGCGCCTCCAGCCGGGCGAGGGGCGCGCCGAGGCAGTAGTGGATGCCGTGCCCGTATCCCAGATGCTGGTTGTCGGTGCGTGAGAGGTCGAGTGTGTCGGGCTCGGCGAAGCGCTCCGGATCGCGGTCGGCGGCGGCCAGCACGACCAGTACGGGATCGCCCTCCGAGACGGCCTGTCCGCCCAGGGTCAGCGCCTCGGTGGCGAACCGCCAGGTCGCCAGCTCCACCGGCCCGTCGTACCGCAGAAGTTCCTCCACACCGGTGGCGAGGAGGTCGCTCTCCCCCGCCGCCAGCGAGGCCTCCAGACGCTCGCGCTGGTCCGGATTGCGGAGCAGCGCGTACATACCGTTGCCGATGAGGTTGACCGTCGTCTCGAACCCGGCGAAGAGCAGGATGAACGCCATCGCCGCCGCTTCGTTCTCGGTCAGGTGCTCGCCGTCGTCGCTCGCCCTGATGAGCCCGGAGATGAGGTCGTCGCCGGGGCTCTCCCGCTTGCGGTGGATGAGTTCGGCGAGGTAGTTCCGCATCTTCTTGACCGACCGCGCGACCCCGCCGCGCGGACCGCCGCCGTGACGGATCATCATGCCCGCCCAGTCACGGAAGTCGTCCTGGTCCTCGCGGGGGACGCCGAGCAGGTCGCAGATGGCGTAGATGGGGAGCGGGAAGGCGAAGTCATGGATGAGATCGGCCTGCCCCCCGGCCTCCTGCTCCTCCCCTTCGCCCCGCTCCGCGCTCCTCGCCACGAAGGCGTCGATCAGCTGGTCCGTCAGCTCCTGCACGCGCGGTGCGAAGAGCGCGACGGTGCGCGGGGTGAACGCCTTGGAGACCAGACGCCGCAGCCGGGTGTGGTCCGGCGGGTCGATGTTCAGCAGATGCGTCATCAGCTCCGCCTTGCGCTCGCCCGGAATGCCGGTCTTGCCCTTGGCGTGCGGGGACTCCGCGTGGTGCGCGGGGTTCTTCGACAGCCGGGGCTCGGCGAGTGCCGCCCGCGCGTCCGCGTACCGCGTCACGAGCCAGGCCTCCACCCCGCTCGGGAGCGCGGTCCTGTGGACGGGCGCGTTCTCGCGGAGCCAGGCGTACGCGGGGTACGGGTCGGTCGCGAACTCCCAGGTGAAAAGGGTGGGGGCCGGGCCTGCGGTGCTGTTGTCGGTCACTCCTCGACGGTAGCCGTACCGGCTGTCGCGCTCTCCGCGGCCCGGATCGCGTCCCGGTACGCCCGCGCCGCGGCGCGCAGCGCGGCCTCCGGGTCCGTACCCGCCGCCTCCGCGCTCGCGGCCAGGGCGAGCAACCGGTAGCCGACACCCTCCCCCGCCGGGAGCGGCACGTCGAGCTCCGAGCCCCGCACCCGGGACGTCAGCTTCGCCGCGAGCGCGAGGGCCGGCTGACCGACCGGGACGCCGTCCGTCACCGACGCACGCTGCTTCTCGATCGCCTTGGTGCGGTTCCAGTGGGCGTGGACGTCCTCGGCGGTCTCCGCCGTCTCGTCGCCGAACACATGCGGGTGGCGGTGGATCAGCTTCTCGACCAGGCCGCCCGCGACGTCGTCGATGGAGAACGGCTCGTCCCCTTCTTCCCCGGTGCCCTCCTGCGCGATCCGGGCGTGGAAGACGACCTGGAGCAGTACGTCCCCCAGCTCCTCGCGCAGTTCGTCGCGGTCGCCGTCCTCGATCGCCTCGACGAGTTCGTACGCCTCCTCGATCAGGTACTTGGCGAGCCCCCGGTGGGTCTGCTGGGACGTCCACGGGCACTCGCGGCGCACCCGGTCCATCACCTGCACCAGGTCGAGCAGGCGCGCTCCCGGCAGATCGTACGAACCGGGCAGCAGCTCCAGGTCCGGCATCCGCACCCGGCCGCTGCCCGCGAGCCTGGCCAGACCGTCGGTCAGCTGCCGGTCGCCCTCGCCCGAGGGGAGGACGACGACCGTGCGGCCGCCCGCGCACTCCTCGACCAGCTGGTGCGCGTCGGGCGCAGCGTGCTCGACGGTCACCCCCGCCTCACGCAGATACGGCAGCTGCGGGTGCTCGGTGTCCACGCAGAGCACCCGGTCCGCCGTGTGCAGCAGCTGCCAGGCCGGCCAGGACAGCAGCCCAGGCGCGACCCGGTGGCTGGTGGTGAGCAGTACGACCCGGCCGGGGGCGTCGAGCGCCTCGGGGACGGCGGCGAAGGAGGGCGCGGAGCCGGTGGCGTCAGGGGTGTTTTCAGCGGTCACCCCTCGAAACTACCCCGCCGCACTGACTCCGGTTCCGGCGGACGGGTCGGCCTGTTCCTTGGTGACCTGGGTGATCCACGGCGTCTTGTACGTACCGAGCTGGCTCTTCTTGACGTCCCAGACCCCGTAGCGCGGATTGACGTCCACGCCCATCGCCTTGGACGTCTTCATCATCGCCCGGAGCACCGCGCTCTGGCCCTGCGGAGTGCTGAGCGAGGCGCCCAGCTTCTCGGCCAGCTTCGACGCGGTGACCTGCTCCTGGAGCGCCTGATCGATCTGGCCGGGCGCGATGCCGTTCTGCTGGAGGTAGACCTGCTGGAGCCGCTGCTCGCTGCCCGCCTGCTTGACCAGCTGGGCGCGCGCGTCCTGGATGTCCTTGGGCGTGACCTTGGCCCCGGCGTCCGCCGCTGCCTTCGCGAGTACCCGGTCGAAGATCATGTTGCCGAGCTTCATGCCGCTGAGGTTGTTGCTGCTCCTGATCAGCTCGGCGGCCTGCGGGGACTTGTTCTGCGCCGCGCGTACGTCGTTCACCTGCGTCTGGAGGGCGGCGACCGTGATCCGGTCCTTGCCCACGACGGCCGCGGCACCCGGGTGGGGCTGGCTGCCGCAGGCGGCGAGGAGCGGGGCTGCGGCGACGAGCGCGGCGGATACGGAGAGCGCAGTGCGACGACGGCGGTGCAAAGGAGCCTCCTGGCGGGCTGGTTTGTGCAAACTTTGGTGCGGCGCCCGGCGCCTCCTTGAGGGGGGTCGGGCGACGGGTGGGAGCACAAGGCCTTGCGTTGATCGATGTTAGGCACTTGGCGTGGCGGGGGCCACTGGTTCGACCAACGATTCAGGGGCCTGCCGGTTGTCGGGGCGGAGCATGATCGTCCGAGAGATGACAAAAGTGAGCGGAATGGCGGCAGCCGCCGCGACCAGCGGAGCGTAGGCGGCGCCGAGGCCGGCCACGTCCACCAGCAGGTACACCCCGCCGGTGGTGATCACGAAGTTGGCCGCGTTGGTCAGCGGGAAGAGCAGGAACTTCCGCCAGGTCGGCCGGATCCGGTAGGTGAACCGGGCGTTCATGAAGAAGGAGCCGACCATGCTGAGGCAGAAGGCGACGGTGTGCGCGGCGAGGTACGGGAGCCGGGTGAGCAGAAGCAGGTAACAGCCGTAGTAAGTACCGGTGTTCACCACGCCGACGAGAGCGAAGCGGACCAGCTGGCCCAGCTTCGCCGTAGGGGCCAACCGTGCGGTGTTCATCTGCGTACGCGCTCCTGAAAGCGGGAGGAGGGGAGGGGCAGGGCGCAGTAGGACCCACCCGGTCCAGGTGAAATCGAAGTCGAAGTCGAAGATGAAGTTGAAGTTGAAGTTGAAGTCCCGGTGACGGCTGAGTGAACTCACCATATTCCAGGCCAATTCCGCGTATTCGCTGCCATATTCGGGGCATGAGACCCCGCCGTCCGGCAGTGACACCCCGCCTTCGTGCCACCGTACTGGCCACGCTGCTCACCGTACTGGCCGTGTGCACAGGGGACGCCGCCGCCCGCATCTATCCCTACGGTCCGCGCCACCGAAGCGTCAGCGACCTGGGCAACCAGTACATCCCCTTCCACGCCCACCTCGAGGATCTGCTGCACGGCAGGGCGCACGGCGGACTGCTGCTCAACTGGCAGTCGGGGTACGGCACGTCCTTCCTGCCGGATCTGGGGACGTATCTGAGCAGCCCGTTCGCGCTGCTTGTGGCGGCCTTCCCGAAGGACCGGATCGACCTCGCGGTGTATGTGGTCACGCTGCTCAAGATGGCGGCGGCCTCGGCGGCGATGACCTCGCTGCTCCTCACGCTGCGGCCCGGCCGCTGGTGGGCGGCCGGGCTGCTCGGCGCCTCGTACGCGCTCTGCGGCTGGTCGGTCCTGGAGGCGTCGTACAACCTGATGTGGCTGGACGGGCTTATCGCCTTCCCGCTGCTGTGCCTGGTCGGCGAGTGGGTGCGGAACGGGCGCCGACCGCTCCTCGGGCCGGTGGTCGTCGCGCTCGCCTGGACCGCGAACTTCTACACCGCGTACATGGCGACCATCGGGGCCGCGCTGGTGCTGCTGGTACGGCTGCTGCTGAGCAAGGGAGAGGGGGCGGGGGCGCACCGCCCGGTCCGGGTGCTGCTCCGGGCGGCCGGAACGGTCCTGCTCGGCATCGGCCTCTCGGCCCCGCTCCTCTGTACGGTCTTCCTCGGGACCCGGCACGCGTACCCGGGCTGGACCCGGAACTTCGCGCCCGCCTCATGGACGGATGTGTTCGCGCGCACGCTCCCCGCCACATACAGCTTCTCCACGCCCGCGCTGTTCCTCGGCACGGGCACCCTGCTGCTGGTCTGCGCGCTGGCGTTCCACCGTGCGGTGCCGCGCCGGGAGCGGGCCGTGTGGACGGGGCTCGTGGTGCTGGTCGCGCTGTCGATGCAGTGGAAGCCCACGCATCTGTTCTGGCATGTGTTCGCGACGCCGAACGGCAGCCCGTACCGGCAGACGTTCGTCCTGAGCGGCCTGCTGGTGATCGCGGCCTGGACAGCGCTCTCGTACGGGGTGCCGGGCGGCCGGGCCCTGGTCGGCGGGGCCGGGGTGCTCGCGGCGGGGGCGGCCTTCGCGGGCTTCTCGCGGACGGTGACTGTATATACGTATCCGCTCTTCGGTCTCGGCCTGGCCGCGGCGGTGGCCGGGCTGGTGCTGCTGGGAAGGGCGGGGCGGGTGCGGGGACCGGGCGCCGGGCGGCCCGGCGACGCGCGGCCCGGGAGCGACTCGGGACCGGAAGGCGACACTCCGCGGCCCCGGCTGCGGGTTCGGCGGTGGCAGCCGGTTGTCGCCGTGCTGCTGCTGGTGGGGGCGCAGGCGGGTCAGGCGGCCGCGACGACGGCGTACGCGGACCGGGTCAAGATCCACCGGCTCGACGACTACGCGCCCTGGGGCCGCCACCTGGACGAGGAGGCGGCAGCGGTCGCCGGGGCGGACGGCTGGCCGCGTTACCGCACCGACCCGGGGCGTCAGCAGACCACCGGGAACGACCCCTTGCTGGTCGGCGGGGAGGGCGGCTCGTACTACAGCAGCATGACGCCGGACCCGTACACCCGGACGATGGCCGCGCTGGGGGCCGGCTGGACCTCGCGGGGGCGGAGTATGCAGTCGCTGGACAACCCGGTGACGGACGCGATCTTCTCGGTGGGCGCGCGGGTTCGGTCGGCGCCGGACGCGAAGGGCGCCGGTGCGGTGACGGTGACGCGGGCGGCCGCGCCTCCGCTGGTGACCGTACGGCCGCCGGGCCCGGTGCCGCACTTCGGGCGCTCCCCGTTCCGGAACCAGGAACTGCTCCTTGGCGCGGATGTGTACACGTACGCGGACAAGTGCCCGGTCGGCACCGATGTCTTCTACTCGGCACCGGACTTCACCGGCTTCGCCCGGCTGGGCGGCGGCGAACCGGTGGAACTGCGCGGCGGCCGGCGGGGCCGGCGCGCGGCACTCCAGCCGATGGGCCGGGCGCCGGGCGGCGCGGCGGTCACCCCGCATCCGCACGGCAGGACGGGCTGTCTGTCCCGTACGGAACTGGCCGCGGCGGTGAATCATCTGACGAAGACGGGAGCCAGCTCGGTCCAGGTCACGGACGACGCGGTACGGGCCCAACTCCCGCCGGGCTCACGGGGAACGGCGGTATTCGCGATGCCCCGCATCTCCGGCTGGCAGTGCCACACGGGCCACGGGGCCGACCGCCCGGCGCGCTCGTATCTGGGCCTGGTGGCGGTCCCCCTGACCGGCGACGCGACAGAGGTGAGCTGCGCTTTCCGCCCGCCCGGACTTCGGCTCGGTTCGGCGGCGGGAGGTCTGGCACTGGCGCTGCTGATCGGGTCGGCGGTCGTACGGAGGGTGCAGCGCCGGGGAGTCGGCCGGGCACACCGCCGGCAGCCGGGCAGCGCCGGGGACGCGGAGCCCACACCATACAGCGATGCATCATACGTCGATGTCCGTTAAGTGACGCGTGACCGGATCTTGCACCGCCCATTCACGGGGCGGACGGGTGGATCTCACCGCGACGACACCGGCGGCTACCAGGCTCTCGGGCAGCCGGCGCGGCCCGCCGAACCCACAGCGCGGCGTGTCCAGCGCCCCGACGCACATGTACTGGCGGGTTCAGCGATCTCCGAACGGATCCCTCATGACCAGCAGCACACCCGGCGCAACGCCGTCGGACAGCAGGCCTTCGGACTACATGCCTGCGGATGACACCGAGCAACTTCCGGCCCCCGCCGGGCTGGACGAGGTGAAGGGGTGGTTCTTCGCGGCGGACCAGTTGCTCTTCGACTGGCTCCTGACCCGGCAGAAGGTCCTCGCCCAGGCCGGCGATCTGCTGGAAGTGGGCGCGTACATGGGCAAGAGCGCGATCTTCACCGGTTCCTATCTGCGCCCCGGTGAACGCTTCACCGTCTGCGATCTCTTCGACGGCCCTGCCGACGACTCCGCCAACGACGCCGAGATGGCCAAGTCCTACTCCACCCTCACCCGGCGGGCGTTCGAGGCGAACTACCTTTCCTTCCACGACGAGTTGCCGACCGTTGTGCAGGGCCTGTCCTCGATGGTGCCCGGACAGGTGGCCGACGGCAGCTGCCGCTTCGTGCATGTCGACGCCTCACATCTGTACGAACACGTCCATGCCGACATCGCGACGGCCCGCGCGGCGCTGAAGCCGTACGGCGTCGTCGTGCTGGACGACTTCCGCGCCGAGCACTGCCCCGGCGTCGCCGCAGCGGCCTGGCAGGCGGTGACCAGCGGAGGTCTGCACGTCCTCTGCATCACCGGCACCAAGCTCTACGGGACCTGGGGCGATCCCTCCGCCCTGCGCGCCGAGCTGGCGGCCTGGCTCGCGACCCGTAAGGACCTCTGGCACGGCGAGGAGTCCGTCGCGGGCGAACCGCTCATCCGCATCAGCGGCAAGAAGGCGCAGCTCCCGCCGCAGCCGGTGTCCCGCCACCCCGCACCACCGCGGACCGCGACAGCCCCCGGACCCGGCCCTGCCACGGCACCCCGCGGCCGCCCACAACTGCACCGGTTCG
Organism: Streptomyces sp. NBC_01197; assembly: GCF_036010505.1. NCBI lineage: Bacteria > Bacillati > Actinomycetota > Actinomycetes > Kitasatosporales > Streptomycetaceae > Streptomyces > Streptomyces sp. NBC_01197. Next base: position 4,658,891 of record NZ_CP108569.1, on the reverse strand, counting down.
CGGCGAACGTCCTGCCACCGTTCCTGACGAAGGCGGCAGCGTCCGCGCGACGGCGCGGGTAGAGGCCGGCCTCCCGCTTACCCCGCGGGGGCCGGAACGTACTTGTAGCCCACGCCGACCACTGTCGCGATGGCCTTTCGGTACTGCGGGCCGAGGCGGCGGCGCAGCCGGGCGACATGCACATCCACCGTGCGCTCACTGCCTGCTGAATCGGGCCAGATCGCAGCGATGAGCCGATGGCGCGTATGGACGTGGAGCGGCCGGGAAATGAAATATGCCAACAGGTCGAACTCCAGCTTCGGCAGTTCGAGTTGACGCCCCGCGACGTGCACCGTGCGGGCACCGTGGTCGACTTGTATGGGGTCCGTAAGGGGCTCCGGGGGCGCGGCCGATTCGACTCTTTCAGCCATGTACCCGGGAAAGGCCTCCGGTTCCGGGGAAGGCGCGAACACGAGATGGACCTCGGAGGATGTCTGGTGCACCGAGACGGGGACGTACCCCTGAGCCGCGAGCATCCATCGCCCGCGGGAAATCGGTTCGACAGTCACCGCAGGGTCAGCCGGCGGGCGACCTGACACAGTGTGCCATCCAGTCCTGTCCGGACCATGTGCTGTGAAAGTGCCTGTGGACATTGGCTACTCATTCCCATCGGGGCGTGCAGAGCAGACGTTCACGGAATACGGCCGCGTCGACAGCGGCGCGCCAAACACTACACGTGATGGCATGAGTTCGGAAAGTAACCTCCACATAGTGGATGTGAGGCCCCCGGCGCCAATATCAGAAATCGGATAGCCGGCACATCGCCTCGCAGGGCCGGCCATTTCGGCTTGATCCCCGCAGCCGGTGAGGACCAAGCCGAATCCCCTTGTTCCTCAACCGGCCCGCTTCCAGGAATTGTTGCGAGTGCAGCTGCAACTCAGCCGGATTCCTCGCTGAGCAGTGCGTACGCCGTCGCGATGAACGTGTCCCGGAGGCGGATACGGCGGGTGGCCACGGCCACCACGGCCGTGTGTGTGGCGGGCCGGAAGCCGATGAATGCCTGCTGGCCGGTGGTGGCGCCCGCGTGGAAGTACAACGGGCCCTGCGGTGAGGGGTGTTGGAACCAGGCGAGGGTGTGGGTGTGACGGTGGCCCGTTCCACGGCGGAGCACGGGGCGGCGGATGGTGTGGAGGGCGGTCTCCAGCGGGGTGCCGGCCGGGTCCAGGTGTGCTTCCAGGTAGGTCAGGAGGTCGCCGGGGGTCGCTCGTACGGCGCCTGCGGGCTGGAAGCCGCCCATGGCCAGACCCGGTACGGGAGTCATGCCGTTCGGGCGGTACCCCGTGGCGTCGGCGCCCGGCCGGTCCGTGCTCGGTCCGCCCGCGCCCGGTCCGCCTGTGCCCGGCCTGTCTGTGCCCGGCCTGTCTGTGCCCGGTCCGCCTGTGCCCTCCGGGTGCAGGCGGGTCTCGGCCAGGCCGAGCGGGGTCAGGACCTGCTGGGTGATCAGTTCCTCCCATGGGGTGGCCGTCGCGGCGGCGAGAGTGTGGCCCAGGACCGAAGCGCCGAAGTTGGAGTAGTGCCAGCGGGTGCCCGGGCGGTGGCGTGGCCGGGTGCGGAGGTAGGCGGCTACGACGCGTTCGGCCGGGTAGCCCCGGTACGGGTCGGTCGACCAGCGCCGTACCGCCTGCGGGTAGAAGTCGGCCGGCAGGGCGGGCAGCCCGGCGGTGTGCGTGATCAGGTGCCGCAGGGTCGCCGGGTTCCTGGGGGCGGTGTCCGGCGTCCGGCCCGGCGCCAAGTGGCGGGCGGCCACGTCGTCGTACGAGAGGCGGCCGGTGCCCACGAGTTCCGCGAGGAGGAGGCCGGTGAACGTCTTCGACGCCGAGCCGATCTCGTACCGCTGCTGGTCGCGCGGGAGGACCGGCGGAGGGGCGCCGCCCCCGCAGTGGACCGTGCGGTGGCCGCGGTGGCTCACCGCGATGACGAGGCCCGGGGCGTCGATGGCCTGCGCGGCGGCGGCCAGGCGATCGGCGGTCCCGGTCCGCGTCCGCGTGCGTGTCGACATCTGTTCCGTCCCCGTCTCTTCCGCCACCGCCGCCGCCGTCTCCGGTCCCGACTCGGGTCCCGTTCCCGGTGCCTTCCTCGTCATGAAGGGGCCGGTGCGGTCAGGTCGGCCATGGCGCGGGAGACCGCAAGGGCGGAGGCGAACGCGGCCACCAGGGTCGGGTGGTAGACGAGATCGAAGACGTGCTCCTCGTCGCCCTCGGGCATCGGGCCCCGCACGGGCATCGCGCCGTCGGGCTGCTGGGCGGCCGCGAAGCCGCGCCAGGCCGCCGGGTCCAGCGTCGGTTCCGGCAGGCACGCGTCCACGACGAGCAGTTCGCCGAGCAGGTCCCACCGTCCGAGGGCGAGCCAGTCGTCCAGCCAGACCGGCAGCCAGATGGCCAGATAGTCGGCGATGGCCGGGGGCAGACCGGACGGGTTCTCACCCCAGTCGGTCAGATGGAACACCGTGTGCGTGATGTCGTAGCCGATGTGGCCCTCCACCGTCCACGGCTCCGGGCGGTGCGCGAGCCAGGTGCGGGCGGCGGCCTCGTCCTCCGGCAGGCCGGGCGCGAGACCGAAGCGGCGTTCCATGGCGGAGAGCCCGAGTCGGCGGACCGGCAGCACTTCCAGCACCTGCCGACTGACGAGCCGGTGGTTGAGCCGGGCCGCGGCCTCGATCCGCGGATTGCTGTAGCCGAGCTCCTTGAACGGTACGTAGACCTCGAAGGGCACCGGCGACAGCGGTTCATGGGTCTGGCCCTCGGCGAGCCTGGCTCCGGACGCCAGCAGTTCGTGCCAGGCGTGATCCAGCAGCTTCTGCGCGGTCGCGGCCTGCTTCGAGCCCGCGACGCCCTCGCGGAAGATGACCTTCCCGATGAGGGCCAGCTCGCCGAGCGGCTTGAAGCGGTCCAGCGCCCCGGCCTCCGGGTCCGGGTCGTCCTCCAGCCGGAAGCCGTCGCGGTGGGCGTACAGCCACTCCAGGGCGCGTGATCCGACGTCGTGGATCCGCCGGATGCCGGTGGCGGTGCCTGTGCCTGTGCCGGTGCCGGTGCCGGTGCCGGTGCCGGTACTGGCTGCCGCGTCTGCTGTCTGCTCGCTGTCGTTCATACGGCACCTCCGTCCGGTGGGCCGACCAGGCCGTTCCGGGCCAGGGTCAGGGCGGCCGCGAAGGCCGTGACCAGCGTGGAGTGGTAGCAGTTCAGGAACTCACGCGGAGTCTCGCCGGTATCGGGCGGGCCCGTCTCGGGGACGGCGCCCGTGGCGTCCTGTACGGCGGCGAGCACCGGCCAGCAGGTCTCCACCAGCTCCACCGGCGGCGGGTCAGGCAGACACGCGGCGACGGCGAGCAGCTCGCCCCCCAGGTCCCACTGGCCGTTCTCGAAGCAGCCGTCGATCCACGCCGGCAGCCAGGTGCCGAGATACCCGGCGACGTCGTACGGCATCCGCTGCGGGGCGTTGCCCCAGTCCGTGAGGTGGAAGACCACATGCGTCAGGGCGTACCCGGAAGCGCGCTCGAAGGTCCACGGCTCGGGCAGCCCGCCGAGCCAGGTGCGGTGCAGCACCGGGTCCGCCGCCGTGTGCGCGGGAACGCCGATCCGCCGCTCGGAGTTGAGCAGCCCCAGCTCGCGGTTGGCCTGCTGCTCGGTGAGCGCCCAGCTCCGGGTGGTGGCAACGATGGAGGCGAGGCGTTCGAAGCCCTCGTGTCGCAGGCCTTCACCCGCGAAGGCCGCGTAGATCTCGAAGGGGTACGTGGCGAACGGCTCGTTGCGGGCCAGGTCGAGGAGCAGCTCCCCCTCGCGGACCTGCTCCCAGGCGAACCGTACGAGAGCGGCAGCCGCCGCGTGATGCGGGTCGTCGGGATGGGTACGGCGGCGGACCGTGGTGCAGAGCTGCGCCAGTTCGCCCAGGGGCTTCATGGTGCGGTTGACATCGGTGTGGGGTTCCAGGACGTCGTCGGGCAGCGCGAACCCGGTGCGGTTCTCCCGCACCCAGTCCAGGGCGGCGCCCGCGACACCGTGCACAAGCCCGGTGCCCGGTGGTTGCGTTCGCGCCTCCGGGGCGGCGGTCACCGCGCCTGTCCCGACCTGATCAGTCCGGCCGCGCGCAGATGGAGGGCCACCCGGGGATCCTGACCGCCCATGAGCTGGACGAAGTCCAGGCCGGCGGCCAGGCCCAGGGTGTCGGGCACCCCGTCGAGCGTGGCCAGCCAGCGGCCGGCCCCGGCTGCCTGGAGCCAGTCGCGGCGCCGTACGGCTCGGACGAATCCACGGGCCACGTCGGCCGGCCGGCGGCTCGCGGCCCGGTTGACCGCCGAGGCGGAAGCGGGTCTGGCGAGCGGGGCGAGTACGGAGAGCTGGTGGGTGAACGCCTGCCAGGGGGCCTGTTCGAGCCACGCGGCATCGGGTTCCACCACCGTGTCGCCGGTCGGCGGTGTGCCGAGCGCCGACTCCATCGCCCAGTGGCTCCAGGTGCTCGCCGCCGGGGCGCCCGCGCGCGGCGGGAAGTCGATCACGGCACGCTGGAGCACCGCCACGTCACCGGGGTGCGGATCACGTCCGTACAGCAGGCTCGGCAGCAGGAGATCGGCCCCGATCACCCTGACCGCGGCGATCCCGGTTCTGTCGTCCTCGCCGATTCCGGCGGCGCCGCAGACCGTGGAGAGGTGGTCTTCGCTCTGCAGAGCGAAGACCACCTCGGACGCCAGGTCACGCACAGCCCCCGCGATGCGGGAGGACGCACTTGACTCGTCCATGTGCGCCTGCTTACGCCCTCTTCGGGCGCGGAGTCGGCGGCGAGAGCAGCAAGCTGCCTCCTCCGCTGATCAGCGCCAGGCTCGCGCATTCACGCGAGTCGCGGAAGACGCCTTCGGCCTCGCCCGGGTTGAGCGCAGCCTCGACATCCTCATCGAGGTCGGTTGCCAGGCGGTCGGTCACCGGTTCAGTGGAGTACATGACGCTTCCCATCCGTATAGGGGGATTCGTTCCTTGCGGTCTCAGTCAAACTCAGGAACCGGACGCACGCAAAGGGAGCCAGGGATCCCGGTCCTCAAGGCTTCAATTGAATGGTGAACGGCGAAATGATCATGGCGTTCACAGGCATTCATGCGGGAATTCCCGGAGTGACTCGGAGGCCGGGCGAGGCATGTCGCGCCCGGTCTTGTATCACGCAGGACCTCGGTGACCGTTCACCGTTCACGCGCCGCTCGCTTCCCGGCCCCGCGTGAGCCCGTCCGGACCCGGGGCCCCGCGACCCGTAACAGCGCGCCTTCCGTACACCGGGACCCGCCCTGCCGGACGCCCCGGCGGACCCGTACGAGACCGCCGCCCCGGCCAGGCCGGTCATCGAGCATGGCCGGTACCGCCCGGCGGCCGAGGCGAAGGGAATCGCCCAGGAGCCCGTCGATCCATGAACTCCCGCCAGAACTAGCCAAGTTCAGCTGCCGACGCAGTTCCGCAACGCCGGAATCCACCCTCCCTCGCGCCGGAACACCAGAGCCATGCGGCCCCATTTCGGGGCAGACGGAGCGGTACTGACGGGCAGTCATTCCGGGCGAACAGGGGCGAGCGCACACCTTCACGGCACTTGACGTGACGCTTGGTCCAGGCCACTATCCAATTGGTCTGGACCAAGCGCATGGCCAAGTACATGGCCCGCCTGTGGCGGCTCGGTCCCCTATCGGCACGCCAGGAAGGCCCGGCTGACCTTGCCCAGCACACCAAGCAGTGAACTGACGCACCTCGCCTACAAGATCCTCCAGCCTGGTTTCAAGGGCACCGAGGCACCGGACTGGCTGCTCCGCCGGATCGGTGAGGGACTGTCCAGCGTGGTTCTCTTCTCGCGCAACATCGCCAACCCCGGTCAGCTGGTCCGGCTCACCCGGCAGCTGCGCGCGGAGAACCCGGACCTCATCATCGCCATCGACGAGGAGGCCGGCGACGTCACCAGGATCGAGTCGCTGACCGGCAGCACCCGCCCGGGGAATCTGGCACTGGGCGCGATCGACGACACGGAGCTGACCGAGGCCGTCGGCCGGGACATCGGCCACGAGCTGCACTCCGCCGGCATCAGCCTGACCTACGCCCCCAGTGCGGACGTCAACTCGAATCCGAACAACCCGGTCATCGGCGTCAGGTCGTTCGGCTCGACCCCGGATCTGGTGGCCCGGCACACCGGCGCCTGGATCCGCGGTCTCCAGTCCGCCGGAGTGGCCGCCTGCGCCAAGCACTTCCCCGGACACGGTGATACCGCGGTGGACTCCCATCTCGGACTGCCCCGCTACGACGCGACCGCCGAATCCGTCAGGGAGCAGGCGCTGCCGCCGTTCCACGCGGCCATGGAGAGCGGTGTACGGGCCGTCATGAGCGGCCATCTGCTCGTACCGGCCTACGACGCCGACCTCCCCGCCACGCTGAGCCCCCGCCTCCTCGTCGACCTGCTGCGCACGGAGATGGGCTTCGACGGCCTGGTCATCACGGACGCCATCGAGATGGGGGCCGTCAGCGGTCTCTACGGTATCGACGGCGCCACGGTACGGGCGGTCGCGGGCGGCGCAGACGCGGTGTGCGTCGGCGGCGAGAGCGCCGACCCCGAGGTGGTCGGCCTGCTGAGCGCGGCCCTGGTGTCCGCCGTGCACGACGGTGAGCTGTCCGAGGAGCGGCTGAGAGAAGCGGCCGCACGCGTCGAGGAGTTCTCGGCCTGGTCGAACGGCATCTTCCACGCCACGCCACCGCACCGGATCAAGTCGGACATCGGCTTCGTGGCCGCCCGGCGGGCGCTGCGCCTGACCCTGGCCGACGGCGGGTCCCTGCCGCTCGACGCGGCACCGCACGTCGTGGAGCTCATCCCGTCGATGAACCTCGCCATCGCCAAGGAGACACCCTGGGGCGTCGCGGCCCCGCTGCGCGAGCGGCTGGCCGGAACGACCTCGGTCGGGATCCACGAGGAGGACGTGGCGGCGGACCTGACCGTACTCGACCAGTACGCGCTGGACCCCGCCACCGAACGCCCGCTGGTCGTAGTGGTCCGGGACGCCTGTCGGCACACCTGGATGACGGACTCCCTCAAGCACCTGCTGACCGCGCGGCCCGACTCCGTAGTGATCGAGATGGGCCTGCCGGCCTCCGCGACCCAGGGTGCGGTGCACATCACGACCTACGGAGCCACCACCGCATCGGGTGTGGCAGCGGCCGAGGTACTGGCCGGCTGACCGCGCCCCACCCGGCACATCCCCCTCACCACCTCCCACCCGCCGCCCGGCACCCACCGCACCGCGGGACTGGCTCCCGCCGCGCGGTGCCGGCCCGGAGCGCGTACGCGGCAACGCCGCCGCATCCCCCGTCGCGCGGGTGAGCTCCCCACCCCGCGGCCGTCCCGCCGGACCCGCGGTCCGCCGACGGCATCCTTCCGTGGCCTGGCCCGGCCCGGTCCACGGCCCTGGCCGCGCGGGACGCGCCGCCGGGCGGCCGCGCCCGAACTTTCCGCCCAGAACGAGAAGCAGAACCAGAACCAGCACATTCATACCTGGAGTGGTTGCATGTCGACGTCTGACCCCTATCTGTATCGAGCCGCATCGGACATCCCCTATTTCAGTACGGACGGGGAGATGTACCTGGCGCAGACACCGTTGCGGGACATCAAGAAGTCGCAGCCGCTGCGCGTGCTGTCGGAGGAGGACTTCGCCTTCTGGCAGACCTACGGCTACATCGTCGTGAAAGAGGCGATACCCCCTGCCGCGGCGCAGCGCCTGCTGGACTTCACCTGGGACTTCCAGGGTCTCGATCCGGACCGGCCCGACACCTGGTACGCCGACCGCGATTTCCGGTCGGACCTGGACCGTGAACTGCACATCTACGGTTTCGTGGAGGCGTACCACCACCAGCTCATCTGGGACAGCCGCCAGGCGCAGCGCGTCCATGACGCGTTCGCCGACGTGTGGGACTGCGAGGAGCTGTGGGTGACCCTGGACCGGCTCAACCTGAACCCGCCCAACATCAAGAACCGTGACCGCGCGCTGATCGCGCCCACGGACAAGGGGTTCGACATCGAGCTCCACTGGGACGTCGACACCACGCTCAGCGTGCTGCCCCAGCGTGTCCAGGGCATCATCGCGCTGAACGACACCGAGCCCGAGCGGGGCGGATTCCAGTGCTCGCCCGAGCTGTTCCGCCAGTTCGACCGGTGGAGGATCGCGCAGCCCGACGGCCGGGACCCGATCAGGCCGGGCACCGACCGCGCGGAGTTCCCAGTCGTCCAGCCGGAACTCAAGGCGGGCGATCTGCTGATCTGGAACGGCCTGCTCGCCCACGGTGTGGCACGCAACATCTCGGAGAGCGGCGTCCGCGCCGTCCAGTACCTCTCGATGATGCCCGCGCTGGAGTCCCACCAGGAGATGCGGAAGTCCCGGATCGAGTCCTGGCGCACCCTCTCCACCCCGGACTGGAACAAGACGCTGGTCGGCGACGCGGACCGGCATGAATCCCTCAGGTACGGCGCCGCCGAACTGAGCGACCTCGGCGCGAAGCTCCTGGGACTCGAATCCTGGGGCGGCCGGAACGCCGAGCGGTTTACCGGAGAACTGGCATGCACCGAATCTGTCTGACCCTTCCCACCAACAGGGCGTGCGCCGCGACGATTTCGGCCATGCGCGCCGAGGCGCAGTACGCCGCAGCTCACTTCGACGTCGACGTGCATCTGCTGATCCTGGACTCGTCGGGCGAGCGGGATTTCGCCGAGCACGCGGAAGTCGCCGGTGAAGCCACCGGGACGCCGCATGTGATCGTGCACCACCTGGACGAAGCCGAACAGCGTTCGCTGTTGCGGCGGTTGATCAGCCTCGCCGATGTGCCCAAGCCCGATCTGCTGCTCGACCTCATGCTGCCTTCCGAGGTCTCGTACGGCGCCTGCACGAACCGCGCCTTTCTGATCGCTGCCGCGCTCGGCTGTGAATCGCTGCACCGCAGGGACTCGGACAGCACCTACCAGACGCTGAACGGCGTGCCGCTGTTCCCCGTCCACCACGAGCTGGTGTCGCTCGGGAAGCGCGCGATCGACGCGGTGGACAGCGTCTCCGACACCCACCTCGACCCCGCCCACGCGGAGCGGACGGTGTCTTTGGTGGGCAGCTCCTTCGTGGGCGAACTGTCCGTGGACATCAGCGAGATCCAGCAGCTCGACCCCTCCGTCTACCACGACGTCGTCAGCCTGTGGGCCCCTCGCACGTGGTCGGAGGAGGCCAGGGAACAGCTGGTCGCCGAGGCGTTCAAGGGCGCGGGCACCGGCCTCTTCACGCACGATCACTCGGCCGTCGGCCTGGTCGATCCCATGCGGGTGGACATGTGCAACATCAGCTTCCACCGCGACGTGTACGAGAGCGTGCCGCTGCCGCCCGCGACCGACACCATCGGCAGCGACTACTTCCTGATGCATCTGGTCCACGACGCCGGACTGCCCGGCGTCCTGCACAACCGCCACATCGTGAACTTCTACACCGGGGAACGGCGCACCGACGCCGGATTCATGGCGTACCAGCTGCGGTTGGTGAAGTTCTTCCTGTCGATGCTCTATTTCAATTCCGTGTACGAGCGGATGGCGGAGGCCGGCGACTCGCTGCTCGACGACCGGCTGCGGCTGCGCGCGGACAAAGTGGCCGAACTCGCCCGGGAGAGCAGCTGGCTGGACCGGGAGGAGAACGAGGAGCGGCTGCGCAGCCTCGACCGTTCCTACCGGAAACTCGGCGGCAGATACGCCGAGTTCGCCGATGCGCTGGCGGAGCGCGGTGACCGGCTGCTCAACGAGGCCCAGCAGGACATGGAGGATTTCGCGCTGCTGATCCAGGCCTGGGGACCACTGATACGGGTGAGCAGGGAAGCAGGCATCCATGAGCACTAGGCCCCTCAACAGAACCGGGCACCTCAGCACCCCCCTCTATGAAGCCCTGGCAGCGGCTTCCGACGACCGGATCGTCTACGACCTCGGCGGAATCCGGCAGCAGTACGAGACGCTGACCTGGGAACTGCCGGACGTCGCCGTCCGGTTCGCGATGAAGGCCTGCCCGGTGGACGAGGTGCTCGCCTGCCTGGCGGAGCTGGGCGCCGGGTTCGACGCGGCCGGCCCCCACGAGATCGAGCGGGCCATCAGGACCGGCGTCCCGGCCGGCCGGATCCACTACGGCAACACCATCAAGTCCGACCGGAACATCGGCGACGCGTACCGGCTCGGCGTCCGGGACTTCGCGACCGACAGCGTGGAGGACGTGACGGCCATCGCGGCCCATGCCCCCGGCGCGCGGGTGTTCTGCAGGCTGGCCACCAGCGGCGAGGGTGCGCTGTGGGGACTCAGCAAGAAGTTCGGCTGCTCGGGCACCGACGCCGTACGGGTGCTGGAGACGGCCCGGGCCACGGGGCTGACACCTGCCGGTCTCTCCGTGCACGTCGGCTCCCAGCAGATGACGGCCGAGGCCTGGGAAAGCGCGTTCGCGAGCCTCGCCGGCGTGCTGGCGGCCCTGCGGGGCCGGGGGATCCACCTCGACCACATCAATCTCGGCGGCGGGCTGCCCGCACTCGGCTATCTCGACAGCCGGGGCCGACCGCTGGATCCGCCGCTGGACAAGATCTTCGCGGCGATCCGGGAGGGTATCCGGCAGCTGCGGGCAGTGTCGGGCACCCCGCTGGACTTCGTCATGGAGCCGGGGCGCCACCTGGTCGCCGACCACGGCGCCATCCGGGCCCATGTGGCGCGGCTGTCCACGCGGGAGCAGCTGAACGGTGAACGTCAGCACTGGCTGTATCTGAGCTGCGGAAAGTTCAACGGCCTGTACGAGATGGACCAGCTCCAGTACCGCCTGGTCTTCCCGTCCCACCCGGGAGCGCCCTCGGTGCCGGCCGTGGTCGCGGGCCCCACCTGCGACAGCGACGACGCCTACGCCCATGAGCACCGCCTCGTCCAGGTTCCCGAGGCCGTCGCGTCGGGGGACCCGGTCTGGGTCCTCTCGTCCGGCGCCTACGCCACCAGTTACGCGACGCAGGGCTTCAACGGTTTCAGCCCCCTTCCGTACACCGTGATACGCGGGCTGCCGTCCGGGTCCGGGACATCCACCCCCGGTTCTGCCACGGAGGATCTGCCATGACGGACCAGGACGTTCAGATACGGAACATCACCGCCGACGACTGGAACGCGATCGCGGCGCTGGAAGCCAGTACGTACACCGACAACGCCCTCTCGGAGGGCCGGGCCGCGCTGGAGTCCCGGGCCCGCCCCTCGCCCGCCACCTGCTTCGTGCTGCGTCTCGACCGGCAGATCGCGGGCTATCTGCTGGCCCTGCCCTACCCGCTGTTCCAGTACCCCGACCTGAACCGGGCGGAGAAGACCGTCTTCCGCTCGCCCAATCTGCATCTGCACGACCTGGTCATCGCCGAACACCTGCGCGGCAGAGGGCTGGCGAAGCGTCTGCTGCACCACCTCACGACGGCCGCCAGGTCGAAGACGCACGAACGCATCTCCCTCATCTCCGTCGCGGGCAGCGAGACCTTCTGGTCGGCGAACGGATACGCGGCCCATCGCGACATCGCACTCCCGGGAAGTTACGGGACGAACGCGGTGTACATGTCCAAGGCGGTATGAAGTGACCCACCAAGACGTCGGAACCGAACCGGTCATGGAACCGGACGTCGACCCCGCCACCGAGCCGAGTCCGGCCGCCCGGCGGCGGCCGCTCGATCTGATCCGCGTGCGCGATCCGTTCCGCCGGGCGCAGGTGGCGATCGCCGCGCTGTTCTGCTTCCTGGGCTTCCAGTACGGCACCTGGGCATCGCGGCTGCCCACCCTCAAGGCACAGCTCCATCTGACCGAGGCGGAACTGGGTCTGCTGCTGATGGCCTGCGGTGCGGGTGCGGCGGTCTCGTTCCCGCTCGTCACCGTACTGATGAGGCGCCTGGGCTCGCGCCGCCTCGCCTCGCTCTCCGCGCTCTGCCTCGGGCTGCTCCTGCTGGCGCTTGCCGAGGTGCCGAACTATCCGGTCGCCGTGGTCATCGTGGGCTGCGACGGAATCGCCGTCGGCTGTCTGAACGTGGCCATGAACGCGCAGGGAGCCGCGCTCGAAACCACGTACGGGCGTACGGCCATGGCCAGACTGCACGCGACGTTCAGCGCCGGTTCGCTGGGCGCGGCGCTGCTGGCGTCCGGCGTGAACACGCTGACCACGTCGCTGGCCGTCCACTTCGGTACGGCGGCCGCGATCCTGCTCCTGCTGGTCGGGTTCGCCCAGACCGGGCTACTGACGGAGGACCAGCAGCCGGAGAGCCGGCAGCCGGAGAAGAAGAAGGCGACGACCCGGCGACGACTCTCCGTACCGTCGCGTCTGACGCTGTGGATGGGGTGCGCGATGGCGTTCGGCACCGTGACCGAGGGCGCCATGAACGACTGGTCGGCGCTCTATATGAAGGACGTGCTCAAGGCGGCGGCTTCGGTGGCCCCGCTGGGCATCGCCGTCGTCTCGGTCATGATGGTGCTGGCCCGCGTCTTCGCCGACGGCTGGCGCACCCGCTGGGGCGACGGGCGGATCGTGCTGACCGGCAGCGTGCTGGCGGGCGTGGGCCTGGCGCTCGCCCTGCTGGTCGGCGGCGTGGTCCCGGCGCTCATCGGATTCGCCTGCGTCGGCCTGGGGGTGGCGGCCGTGACGCCCTGCGTGTATGTCGCCGCCGCGCGGCAGGGCCCGGAGGCGCTGGCGCTGGTCGCCGCGATGGGGACCGTCGGCCTGCTGGCCGGGCCGGCGGTGATCGGTTTCATCGCGAACGCCGGCGGCCTGGTGTGGGGCATGGGCGCCGTGGCGGCCGCGGCCCTCCTGGTCTCCCTGTGCGCGACCCGGATCCGCTGGGCGCCGCCGGCAGAGAACTGATCGCGGGGGCCCGGTAGTTACATCACCCGGACCCCGCGACAGCCCGGCGGTCGCGTCAGCCCGGCGGTCCCGACAGCCCGGTGCCGGGGTCAGCCGGTGGGCAGTCTCTCGGACGGGCAGCCGGAGAGGATCCGCTTCATCGCGTTCTTCTCCGCGCCCGTCACCCACAGCCCGTACTTCTTCTTCACCGCCACCTGCCGTGCGACATAGCCGCACCGCGCCGGCTTGTACGCGGGCAGCCAGGTCGCCGTGTCACCGTCGCCCTTGCTGCGATTGGTGGAGGAGTCGACCGCCAGCAGGTTCAGCGGATCGTTCGCGAGGGCGGTCCGCTTGGTCCTGTCCCACTGCTGGGCGCCCTTCTGCCAGGCGTCGGAGAGTGCCACGACATGGTCTATGTCGACCTTGCTGTGCCCGCGCACGAAGTTGATCGTCGTCCCGGTGTAGGGGTCCTTGACCAGCGTTCCCGAAGTGATCTGGCAGTCACCGCTCTTGTACCGGACATCCCGCAGATCGCGCTTGAGCACGTCGTCCCGGGTCGGGCAGTGATTGTGGTCGGTGTCCGACCAGGCGCTGCCGAACTCCTTGCGCGCGTAACCGGTCTTGGGCGCACGCCCCTTGACGGTCAGGGCGTCGGCGGCGGCGAGCGCGGAGCCGTGCGGCGCCTTCCCCGCGGGCCCGGACGAACCTGAGGAGCCGTCACCGGCCTTGCAGCCGCCGAGGGCGAGTGCGGTGGCGACGGCCACAACTGCGGGGAGGGCGGAGCGCGTACGTATCAAGGAGAGCCGTCCTGGCGGATAGGGGTCGGGACCGCACAATCCTAGAACCGCGCAATCCTGCACACGCTCAGCCGGCCCCGGCAGCCCCCTGGCGCTCGCCCTCGGTGTCGATGTGCGGCAGCACCCGGTCGAGCCAGTGCGGCGTCCACCACGCGCTGCTGCCGAGCAGGGTCATCACGGCGGGGACCAGCAGCAGCCGGACGACCGTCGCGTCGATGAGGACGCTGACGGCCAGTCCGAGGCCGAGCATCTTGACCACGATGTTGTCGCTGAGGAGGAACGCGGCGAAGACGCTGACCATGATGAGCGCCGCGCAGCTGATGACGCGCGCCGTGATCTCCAGACCGTGCGCGACGCTGCCCCTGCTGTCGCGGGTGCGCACCCAGGCCTCGTGCACCCGGGCGAGCAGGAAGACCTCGTAGTCCATGGAGAGCCCGAAGACGATGGCGAACATCATCATCGGGACGTAACTCTCGATCGGCACCGTCCCGTGGACGCCGAGCGAGGGGCCGCCCCACCCCCACTGGAAGACGGCGACGACCACTCCGTAGGACGCCGCGATCGACAGGAGGTTGAGCACGGCGGCCTTGAGCGCCACGAGGAGCCCGCGGAACACCGCCAGGATGATGACGAAGGCGACCGCGACGACCACGGCGATGATGAGCGGGAGCCGGGCGGCGATGATGTCGAGGAAGTCCTGCTGGGCCGCGGTCGTGCCCGTCACATAGGTCGTGGCGGCGGTCCCGGCCACCGCGTTGGGCAGGATGGTGTTCTTGAGGTTCTTGAACAGTGTGCTGGTTCCGGCGTCCTGCGGTGAGGTGCGGGAGACCACCGACCCCGTCAGCACCTGGCCGTCGCTGGTGGGTTTGAGGCTGCTGACGCTCGCCGCGCCGGGGACGTCGGTGAGCGCCTTCTTGAGACTGTCCGCCAGCGCCGACCGGTCGCTCGACGGCACTTTGCTCTGGTCGACGACGAGGGTCAGCGGCCCGTTGGCGCCGGGCCCGAACCCACTGGCGATCAGGTCGTACGCACGCCGGTCCGTGAAGCTGGTGGGGTCGGCGCCGTCACCGATGTGGCCGAGCCGGATGGAGAACAGCGGGATCGCCAGCACCCCGGCGATCACCACTCCGGTCACCAGGAACCACCACGGGCGGCGCTCGATGCGCTGTGCGTAACGGTGCCAGCCGCCGACCCGACCCGCGGACTTCGCGGGCCCCGCGGATTTCGCGGCCGGTTCCGCACCCTGCTCGGCCGGGCCCTCGGCGACCGGCTTCCGCACCCGGTAGCGGTCGATCCGGCGCCCCGCGAGCCCGAGCAGCGCCGGTACGAGGGTGACCGCGCCGATCACCGCGGTGACGACCGTGACGGCGGACGCGACCCCGAGTCTGCCGATGAAGCTGACCTGCGACACGTACAGCCCGGCCAGCGCGACGACGACCGTGCAGCCGGAGACCAGCACGGCCCGGCCGCTGGTGGCGACCGCCCGCCCCGCCGCGGTGACCGGGTCGGCGCCGTCGATGAGCTGCTGCCGGTGACGGGTGATCAGGAACAGTGCGTAGTCGATCCCGACGCCGAGCCCGATCATCGTGGCGAGGGTCGGCGAGACACTGGCGAAGGTGAACGCGGCGGCGAGCAGCGCCAGACAGCTCAGCCCGACGATGACGCTGATCAGCGCGGTGACCAGCGGCACCCCCGCGGCGATGACACTGCCGAAGCCGATGAGCAGGACGACCACGGCCACCCCGAACCCGATGCCCTCACTGGTCAGATCGGTGGCCTTGGGCCGGGCCAGCTCCCCGAGCGGCCCGCCGTACTCGACCTCGACGCCCGCGGCCCGCAGTGGCGACACCGCGGAGTCCACGCCGTGGAGGTACGACGTCCCGAACGAGGTGGGGTTAGCGGTGAATCGGACGGTGATGTAGCCGGTCTTCCCGTCGGAGGACAGCGCGCCGGTGGGCGGCGACGAGGACGAGGCAGGCAGCGGGTTCACCGCCGAGAGGACGTGCGGGAGTTTCTGCAGCGAGCTGACGGTCTGGTCGATCTGGCTCTGGAAGCCGGTCAGGGACTTCTTCCCGTCGTGCAGCACCACCTGCGCGCCGATCCCGCCGGCCGCCGGGTCGTGGTGGCTGAGCACCTGGGCGCCGTTGTTCGACTGCGTACCAGGCAGCGAGAAGTCGTCCGAGTACGTGCCGCCGAAGCTGCCCTGGAGGGCATGGAGCACGCCGAGGGCGACCAGCCAGGCCACGATGACGAC
Organism: Streptomyces sp. NBC_01197; assembly: GCF_036010505.1. Classification (NCBI taxonomy): domain Bacteria; kingdom Bacillati; phylum Actinomycetota; class Actinomycetes; order Kitasatosporales; family Streptomycetaceae; genus Streptomyces; species Streptomyces sp. NBC_01197. The sequence goes on along the minus strand of NZ_CP108569.1, from coordinate 4,642,951 downwards.
GACGAAATGGCGGGCGCACCACTCCCCGAGCCGCCGCAGCCGGCCCGCCCGGGCCCCGGCTCCCGGCGCCGCCGTCGCTCCCGTGTCCGTACCGTTCTGCGCGCTCATGCGTTCCCCTGGAGGGTGCGGAGATCCGACAGCAGAGACAAATGCGGTTATTATAGCTTTTCAGTACACAATGACCGGTTTGACCTTTTGTCGGGCGCGCCTCCGCGCAGCGGAACGCCGCCTGAACGCCCCCTTCCAAACGCTCCCCGCCTCACGACCCCAGGATCGACGCCAGGAACTCCCCGGTCCACGACAGGAGTTCGCGGCCCACCACCGGCTTTCCGCCGATCTTCCCGGCCGTCGGGCGCGGCACCAGGATCTGGTGGGCCGCCGCCTTGATGACCGTACGGGGATAGAGCCGCTTGAGGCGCAGTTCCTGGGACTCCCTCAGTTCCACCGGCGCAAACCGGATGTTGGGGCCCTGGAGGACGATCTCGCCGACCCCGCAGGCCCGCGCCAGCATCCGCAGCCCCGCCACAAGGAGCAGGTTCTCGACCTGCTCGGGCAGCTTGCCGTACCGGTCGGTGAGTTCCTCGCGTACCGCCCTGATGTCCTCGTCCGTGGTCGCGGAGGCGATCGCGCGGTACGCCTGGAGGCGCAGCCGCTCGCCGGGCGCGTACTCGTGCGGGACGTGCGCGTCGACCGGGAGCTCGATCTTGACCTCCAGCGGCTGTTCCTCTTCGGCTCCCCCGTCGACCGCCGTGCGGTAGTCGGCCACCGCCTCGCCCACCATCCGGATGTACAGGTCGAAGCCGACACCCGCGATATGGCCGGACTGCTCGCCGCCGAGCATGTTCCCCGCGCCGCGGATCTCCAGGTCCTTCATGGCGACGTACATACCCGCGCCCATCTCGGTGTGCTGCGCGATCGTCGCCAGCCGCTCGTGCGCGGTCTCGGTGAGCGGCTTCTCCGGCGGGTACAGGAAGTACGCGTACCCGCGGTCGCGGCCACGGCCGACCCGGCCGCGCAGCTGGTGCAGCTGGGAGAGGCCGAAGTTGTCGCCGCGCTCCACGATCAGGGTGTTGGCGTTCGCGATGTCGATCCCGGACTCCACGATCGTCGTGGAGACCAGGACGTCGAACTTCTTCTCCCAGAAGTCGACCACGACCTGCTCAAGCGCGCTCTCACCCATCTGCCCGTGCGCGGTCTGGATGCGCGCCTCCGGGACGATCTCGCGCAGCCGGGCGGCGGCCCGGTCGATCGAGTCGACCCGGTTGTGGATGTAGAAGACCTGCCCCTCGCGCAGCAGTTCACGGCGGACGGCCGCGCCGATCTGCTTCTCCTCGTACGGGCCGACGAAGGTCAGCACCGGGTGCCGCTCCTCCGGGGGTGTCGTGATGGTCGACATCTCGCGGATCCCGGTCACGGCCATTTCGAGCGTACGGGGGATGGGCGTCGCGGACATCGTCAGGACGTCGACGTTGGCGCGCAGTTTCTTCAGCTGCTCCTTGTGCTCTACACCGAACCGCTGCTCCTCGTCGACGATGACCAGGCCCAGGTCCTTGAACTTCGTCTCCGAAGAGAAGAGCCGGTGCGTGCCGATGACCATGTCGACCGAGCCGTCCCGCAGGCCCTCCAGGGTCGCCTTCGCCTCGGTGTCCGACTGGAAACGGCTCAGCGCCCGCACGACCACCGGGAACTGCGCGTACCGCTCGGTGAACGTGCCGAAGTGCTGCTGTACGAGGAGGGTGGTCGGCACGAGGACCGCCACCTGCTTGCCGTCCTGGACGGCCTTGAAAGCGGCGCGCACCGCGATCTCGGTCTTGCCGTAGCCGACGTCGCCGCAGATCAGCCGGTCCATCGGGACCGTCTTCTCCATGTCCTCCTTGACCTCGGCGATCGTGGAGAGCTGGTCGGGCGTCTCCACGTAAGGGAAGGCGTCCTCCAGCTCCCGCTGCCACGGGGTGTCCTGGGCGAAGGAGTGACCGGGAGCCGCCATCCGCGCCGAGTAGAGCTTGATGAGGTCCCCGGCGATCTCCTTGACCGCCTTCTTGGCGCGCGCCTTGGTCTTCGTCCAGTCGGAGCCGCCGAGCCGGTGCAGCGTCGGGGCCTCGCCGCCCACGTACTTGGTGACCTGCTCCAGCTGGTCGGTGGGGATGTACAGCCGGTCCCCCGGCTGGCCGCGCTTGGCCGGGGCGTACTCGACCAGCAGGTATTCACGGGTCGCGCCCTGCACCGTGCGCTGCACCATCTCGATGTAGCGGCCCACGCCGTGCTGCTCGTGGACGATGAAGTCGCCCGTCACCAGCGTCAGCGGGTCGATGGACTTGCGGCGCCGGGCCGGCATCCGGCCCAGGTCCTTGGACGCGGTGCGCTGGCCGGTGAGGTCGGTCTCGGAGAGCACCGCCAGCTTGATCGCCGGGTCGATGAACCCGTGGTCGATGGAGCCGCACGAGACGTGCACGACCGAAGGGGTCAGCTCGGCCAGGTCCGCGTCGAGCCGGGCGGCGATGCCCTCGCCGCTCAGGACCTCGACCGTACGGCTCGCGGGGCCGTGGCCCTCCGTGAGATACACCGTGCGCCAGCCGTCGGCGATCCAGCCCTTGGTGTCGGCGAGGGCCCGCGCGGTGTCGCCGCGGTACGTCTCCGGGGCGTGCATCCCCAGCTTGATCATGTCGTCGGCGATGTCCTCGTCAGCGGCGAACGGGCTCACCGCCCACCACATCATCCCCAGCTCCCGCGCCCGGTCCCGGACCTCGGCGATACCCCGGAGCGAGGCGGCGCCCACATCGATCGGCGCGTCGCCCCCGCCCGCGGTGGCCGCCCACGACGCCTGCAGGAACTCCTGCGAGGTCGCCACCAGATCGGCCGCCCGGCTCCGCACCCGCTCCGGGTCGCAGACCACGGCCATCGAACCGGCCGGGAGCACATCGATCAGCAGCTCCATGTCGTCGACCAGTACCGGAGCCAGGGACTCCATGCCCTCGACGGCGATCCCCTCGGCGATCTTGTCGAGCAGCTCGCCCAGCTCGGGGTGGGCCAGCGCCAGCGCGGCCGCCCGCTCCCGTACGTCGTCGGTCAGCAGCAGCTCCCGGCAGGGCGGCGCCCACAGCCCGTGCTCGGCGATCTCCAGCGAGCGCTGGTCGGCGACCTTGAAGTAACGGATCTCCTCGACCTCGTCACCCCAGAACTCCACTCGCAGGGGGTGCTCCTCGGTCGGCGGGAACACATCGAGGATGCCGCCCCTGACGGCGAACTCGCCGCGCTTCTCGACCAGTTCCACCCGCGCGTACGCGGCGGCCGCCAGCGCCTCGGTGATGTCGCCCAGATCGGCGGACGAACCCTGTCGCAGCGCCACGGGCTCCAGGTCGCCGAGCCCCTTGACCTGCGGCTGGAGTACGGACCTGATCGGCGCGACGACCACGCTGACCGGCCCGGCGGACGGGTCGTCGGCGCTCGGGTGCGCCAGCCTGCGCAGCACCGCGATCCGCCGCCCCACCGTGTCCGAGCGCGGCGAGAGCCGCTCGTGCGGCAGCGTCTCCCAGGACGGGTACTCCACCACCGCGTCCTGCTGGTCCGCCGGGAAGAGCGAGCGCAGCGCGGCGGCCAGATCCTCGGCCTCCCGGCCGGTGGCGGTGACCGCCAGCACCGTGCGGCGGGTCTCGCGGGCCAGCGCGGCTACGGCGAAGGGCCGGGCGGCGGGCGGGCCGACCAGATCGACATGCATCCGGTGCCCGTCGCCGGCGGCCTTCACCGCTTCGGCGAGCGCGGGGTCCGAGATGGCGGCATCGAGCAGACCGTGCAGGCTCATGAAGAACGCTTTCCGTCCGGTGGATCCGGAGATCAGATGGTGGCGGGCAGGGGCGGTCGGGGGTGTTGCCGTGGTGGTGCGGATACTCAGGGGGTGCGGATCGTTCAGGCGGTACGGACGGTTCGGATGGTGCGGTGTGCAACGCGAAGGGCCCGACACGTCCTACGGGCCGGGGGCTCTCCAGCGTACGACTTCACGAAGAAGTCGGCTTCCCCTGTCAACCGGACCGGCCTCTCCGTCGTATTCATCCATGAGACCAGACCGGTCCGGGGCCAATGACCTGCCCGCTGCCCGCTGCCTCCTGTCCGATGACCCTGCCCGATGACCTGCCCGTGACCCGTCCACGTCTGAGATCTGAGATCTGTCCACGCCTGGGAGCCGCATGACCGTCGAGGAGTTCGAGGAGTTCTACGCTCACTCCGCGAAACAGCTGGTGGGACAGGTCTACCTGATGACCGGCGACCTCCATGAGGCCCAGGACGTGGTGCAGGAGGCATTCGTACGGGCCTGGGGCCGGCGCTCCGCGCTCTACCGGGACGCCGGCCCCGAGGCGTGGATACGGACCGTGGCCTGGCGGCTCGCGGTGAGCCGCTGGCGCAGGCGTGGCCGGAGCGCCGAGGCCTGGCGCCGGCACAGCGACACCCGCCCCGCGACCGTGCCCGAGCCCGATCCGGGCACCGTCGCGATGGTGTCCGCGCTGCGGCAGCTGACCGAGCGGCAGCGGCGGGTGGCGGTCCTGCACTACGTGTGCGACCTCACGGTCGAGCAGGTGGCCGCCGAGACGGGGATATCGGCGGGAACCGTCAAGACCCATCTCTCCCGCGCCCGCGCCTCGCTCGCGCCGCATCTCTCCGAGGAGGAACACGGTGTCTGAGACCGAGTACCAGCCCGCGTACGAGAACGGGCCCGGCCGTGGATCCGACGGCACGTCCGGCCGCACATCCGACTGGGCGTCCCCCTGCGAGTCCGCTGACGGGTCCGGTGACAGGTCCATCGACCGGTCGGCTCACAGGTCCGATCACGCTCTGGCCCGTGCGATGAAACAGGCCGCCGAGTCGGCGGGCCGGACAGCCGCACCCGCACCCGCCGCGTACATCTCGGCGCGGGGCGCCGGACGCAGGCGCCGGGTCCTGGCGTCGGCCGCCGCCGGCACCGTGTGCGTCCTGGCGAGCGGGGTCGTGGCGGCCTTGCTGCAGCTCCAGCCCGGCCCTCCCGCGCTCCCCGCCGCGCCGCCGAGCCCCCGCCACTCCGCCGGCAGCGAGCGCCCGGGCCCGTCCATGGGGTCCGGCTCGGCCTCACCGTCCCGCCCGTCCGGCGCCACGTCCGCCAGCACGGTGAGGGAGACGCCCACCGCCCCGGCCACCTCGCCCCGGTCGTCACCTCCGCCCGGTTGATGCTCTCCGGTGGAGATGCGTGGCAGCGGACACGATCCAGCCCCGGCCGACGCGCCTGGCGTCCACCGGGGCTGAATCCTTCCCCGTACCCCCGTTGTCCCCCGCCGCCCGCCCCCGTACCCCCGGCCCCCCGGTCAGCGGACCCGGTCATTCCGGACGGGCATCCCGTACCGGCATTCCGTACCGAGCCTGGCCCGGAACAGAGACGCACCCGCGCCGCGTCAGTCGGTCGCGATCGCGTTCAGCACGTTCATCCGGCCCGCCCGGAACGCCGGGATCAGGGCGGCGAACAGGCCCACGAACGCCGAGGCGACGAAGACCGTGATGATCGTGGGCCACGGGATCTCCAGGACCCCCATGCCCTCCAGGGCGAGGATCTTCTGGGCCGATGTGCCCCAGCCCATCCCGAGCCCCAGGCCGAGCAGCGCACCGAAGAGCGCGATGACCACCGACTCCAGCCGGATCATCCGGCGCAGCTGCCGGCGCGAGAGGCCGATCGCCCGCATCAGGCCGATCTCCCTGGTCCGCTCGACGACGGACAGGGCCAGCGTGTTCACCACACCGAGCACCGCGACGATGATCGCCAGGGCCAGCAGCGCATAGACGATGTTGAGCAGCTGCCCGATCTGGTCCTTCAGATCCTGCTTGAAGTCGGTCTGGTCCTGCACCTTGTACTGCGGGTACTTGGCCAGGGACTTCTTCAGCCCGGCGTAGGCCGCCTTCTCCTGGCCGTCCCTGGCCTTGGCGAACATGATGACGTTCGGCGGCATCTTGGCTGCGGGCACATACCGCGCGGCCGTCGTGATGTTCAGATACATCGCGCCCTTGTCGACGCTCGTATCGTCCGAGGTGATGGCCGCGATCCTCAGCTTCGCCGTCCGGCCGCCCTTGAACGCGACGGACATGGTGTCGCCGACCTTGATGTGGTGCTTCTTGGCGTAGGCGTCACCGACGGACATGGCGTCCTTGCCGTACGCCGCCGAGAGGTCGCCCGACACGGTCTCGCGCCGCAGGTCCTGCGAGTACGTCGGGTCGGCCGCGATGACTGACTCGTCCTCGCTCTTCCCGTCGGGCGCGGTCAGCCTGGAGTCGACCGCCTTGTAGTTGGTGACGTGCTCAATGCCCGGCGTCGCTTCCAGTGCCTTCTGGGCCTGCGGCACGATCAGCTGGCCGCTGCCGCTCTGGACGATGAAGTCCGCGCCGACCGATTTGTCGAGCTCATCGGTGGCCGAGGCCACCATCGACGAGCCGACGACCGACAGACAGGCGACCAGTGCGAGCCCGATCATCAGCGCGGCGCCCGTCGCTCCCGTACGCCGCGGGTTGCGCAGCGCGTTGCGCTCGGCCATCCGCCCGACCGGGCCGAAGAACCGCAGCACAACCGCGCTGATCCCCCGGACCACGACACCCGCGAGGAGCGGGCCGATGACCACGAAGCCGATGAGCGTGAGAACCACGCCCACGCCGAGGTAGAGCGAACCCTGGCCGGACTTGTCCGCGGCGGCCGCGGCGAACAGCGCCGCCGCACCGCCTCCGGTGAGCACCAGGCCGATCGCCGCCCTGAGCCGGCCGGCGCTGCCGTCGGCGGGCGTACCGGAGTCCCGCAGCGCGGCCATCGGGGAGATCTTCCCGGCCCGGCGGGCCGGGATGTACGCGGCGACGATCGTCACGATGACACCGAGCAGCATGCCGACGAGCGGAGTCGTCCACTTGACCGTCAGGTCCTCCGTGGACAGGTCCATGCCCACGGAACTCATCACCTTCATCAGCCCGACCGCCAGGCCGACACCGGCGCCGACACCGAGGAGCGAGCCGAAGACACCGAGGAGCAGCGCCTCGACCAGCACCGAGCGGTTGACCTGTTTGCGGCTGGAGCCGAGGGCCCGCATCAGGCCGATCTCACGGGTGCGCTGGGCGACCAGCATCGAGAAGGTGTTGATGATCAGGAAGATGCCGACAAGGAAGGCGATTCCGGCGAAGCCGAGCATCGCGTACTTCATCACGTCGAGGAACGAGCCGACCTCCGAGCGGTTGGCGTCCGCGTTCTCCTTCTGCGTCTCGAACTTGTACGGGCCGTGCAGCACCGCTTCCACGTTCTGCTTCAACCGGGCATCGCTCACCCCGGACTCGGCGTTGACGGAGATGCTCGTGAAGAGGCCTGGGCCGCCCAGCAGTTCGCGCTGCGCGGTGGCGGTGTCGTAGTACACGACGGCCGCACCGGGGTTGGTCACCTTGAACGTGGCGATACCGGATATCCGGGCCCTGATGTCACCGCTGACGGTGATCGTGCGCAGCTCGTCACCCAGCTTGAGGTGGTGCTTCTTCGCGGTGTCCGCGTCGACCATCACCTCTGTGGCGCCGTGCGGCGCGTGGCCGGAGGTGATCTCCATCGACTTGTTGTCGTCGGTCGTCCAGTTGCCGGCGATCGTCGGAGCGCCGCTGCTGGAGCCCATGTCCTTGTTGTGGCTGTTGACGACCGTCACGTTCATGCTGCTGACGCCGCCCTGCGCCGACCGCACCCCGTCGGCCTTCTCGACCTGCCGCACCGCGGAGGCGGGCAGCGAATCCGGCTTGCCGTTCTGGGTGCTGTTGTCGGTGCCCTTGGCGGACTTGGGGCTGACCGTGACGTCCGACGCGGTGGCCGCGAAGAGCTTGTCGAACGTGGCGTTCATGGTGTCGGTGAAGACGAGCGTGCCGCACACGAAGCCGACCGACAGCAGGACCGCGACGGCGGAGAGCGCCATCCGTCCCTTGTGCGCGAAGAAGTTGCGCATCGAGGTCTTCCAGACGGTCATGACGTCCGCCCGCGCGCGTCGAAGTCCTTCATCCGGTCGAGGACCTGGTCGGCCGTCGGGCCGTACATCTCGTCCACGATCCTGCCGTCCGCGAGGTAGAGCACCCGGTCCGCGTACGAGGCGGCCACCGGGTCGTGCGTGACCATCACGATGGTCTGGCCCAGCTCGGAGACCGACTTGCGCAGGAAGCCCAGCACCTCCGCGCCCGCACGGGAGTCGAGGTTCCCGGTCGGCTCGTCACCGAAGATGATCTCGGGCTGCGCGGCCAGGGCACGCGCCACGGCGACCCGCTGCTGCTGGCCTCCGGAGAGCTGCGTCGGCCGGTGCTTGAGCCGGTCCGCGAGACCCACGGTCTCCACCACCTGCCGCAGCCACTGCGCGTCCGGTCTGCGCCCCGCGATGTCCATCGGCAGCGTGATGTTCTCGATGGCGTTGAGGGTGGGCAGCAGATTGAACGCCTGGAAGATGAAGCCGATGCGGTCCCGGCGCAGCTGCGTGAGTTTCTTGTCCTTGAGCCCGGTGATCTCGGTCTCGTCCAGATAGATCTGGCCGCCGCTCACCGTGTCGAGACCGGCGAGGCAGTGCATCAGCGTCGACTTGCCTGAGCCAGAGGGGCCCATGATCGCGGTGAACTGGCCGCGGGCGATGTCGACATCGACGTGGTCGAGCGCGACGACCCGGGTCTCACCCGATCCGTAAGCCTTGACGACCTGCCGCGCTCGCGCGGCAACGGCCGTACGCCCTCCAGTACCCCCGTGCCTGGGAATGGTTACAGCCGTTGTCACGGTAAGTCTCCTATTTCGGTTCCGCCCTGCTTGTCAGCAGGCATGGTTGAAGTCTGTCGATCCGGAGCGCGCAGCACACTGGTGCGCGTAGCCGCATCCGCCCTGGGGTTTTCCCCACCCCCACCGCTGCGGGCGGCCATAGACAAACGCTAAGGACCGGCCCGGCCCACCACCTCCTCCGGCCGGACGAACACGCCCGGGCCGTTAGTAGGGGTCGGTCCCTAGGGGGTTTCCACCCCGGGGAGCGCCGCCTCTCAGGGGACGCTGGACCCGGACGCCGCTGGAGACGCAAGGGGCGACCTCCACCCGGCCGGAAAGGGTGTACGGGGAACGCGTCCGCGGGCTGCTGCTGTCAACTCGCGGGTGGACAGCACCCATTGAGGCGAGGAAGAGCCATGAAAAGCACACTGGCACACGCCTGAGGCATGGCCTTCATATGACAGATCCGGAGAGACCTGATGACCACCCTGAGTTACTTCTTCCAGTCCGAGGCCGCCCACCAGGTCCGCGAGGAAGGACGCGAAGAAGGACGCGAAGAAGGTCCGCGAGGAAGGCCGCGCGGAAGCGCAGGCCGGGGCGGCGGTGATGGTGCTGGAGCGGCGCGGTGTCGCCGTCTCCCCCGCGGCACGGCCCGTGTCACCGCGTGCACGGACCTCGCCACGCTCGCCGACCGGCTGGACGGGGCCTGGACGGCCGGCTCGGCCGACGAACTCTTCACCCGCCCCTGACCGGCCCCGGCGGTCCCTGCCCCCTCCCGCCGCGGGGGCAGGGACCACCGGGGCCGGGGGCATGGCCGTCGGTCAGCTGCCCTCTGTCGCCGGGGCCCTTCCCGTCAGGGAGGCCAGGCTGTTCCTCACATGGGACATGTGCGCCCGCAGCTCGTCCTGCGCCTCGCCGTTCTCGCGAAGCACCCGCTCCGTCTCGCGCTCCGTACGCTCCGCGCGGGCCCGGGCGTGCGAGACCAGCTGTGCCGCCTGCGCCTCCGCCTCCGCCTGGCCGTGCCGCGCCGTCTCCTCCGTCACCGACAGCGCCCGCTGCGCCTCCGCCAGACGGGCCTCGGCGCGGGCGATCAGATCCGCGTGACGCGCATCGAAGTCGGCCTCCCTCGCGGCCAGTTCACGCTGAGCCGCTTCGGCGCGCTCGCCGTGCTCCTTCTCCAGCTCCGCCAGCGCAGCCGAGGTGCGCTCCCGCATCTCCCGCAGCACACCCAACGCCTCACCACGCCACTGCTTCGCGTCCTTGCGCGAACCGATCCGCAGCTCGTCGGACGTACCCTGCGCGGCGGCCAGCACTCGCTGGGCATGCGTCTCGGCCGCCGCCAGCGCCGCGTCCGCGTCTGCCCGCGCCGCGTCCCGCAGCCCCCGTTCCGCCGCGCCCGCCTCGTCATGGAGCCGCTGGGCCGCCGCCAGCGCCTCACTGTGCAGCCCGGCAGCCTCCTCGGTGACCAGCGTGATCAGCGTCCGGGCCCGCTCCCCCAACGTCTCGTACGTCTGCGGTGCGAGTGCGGCGACCTGCTCGGCGAGCGCGGCGGACGTCGCCTCCATCTCCTTCGTGAGGACGGTCAGCCGAGCCGCGCGCTCCCAGGCCCCGTCGCGGTCCTCCGAGAGTTCCGCGACGAACCGGTCGACCTGCTCGGGCCGGTACCCACGCCCCCGGACGCCCGTGAAGCCATGAGGTGACACCGCTGCTGAACTCATCCTTCAAAGCCCCTCTTCGAACACGATGTGCGACGGGCCGCCCACGCGTCCCGGCGCACATCTTCGTAGATCATCGCGAAATGCCCATACCGCGACACTCCGCCCATCCCATCCACCCAGGATGCGTCACCCGGCTCGGGAAGTCGGCACCGCCGTCCGGGACGGCTGATTTCGGTCCCTCGTACCCGGCTCAGGGACGGACCTCACGTACAGACACGGCCGGCCTACGCGCGCGCCCCGACCCCGGCGCCCCTCACGTACGCGCATACAGCAGAGGCGCCCGGCCGCGGCTCGCGGTCGGGCGCCTCGTACGGCCCGGCAGGGGCCGTGCCAGGGACTACGTCAGAGCAGCCCGTCCCACATCTGCTCCAGCAGGACCGACCACCAGCTCTCCGGCGAACCGAGCGCCGCCGGATCCAGCATCAGCAACTGCGCCTGGAAGTCGACCGTCCACCGGCCGGCCTGCTCCGGAGTGAGGCCGAAGCGCAGCCGCCACATCCGGCCCAGCAGCGCCAGCGACCGTACGAACTCGGGCAGCCCGGAGTTCACGAACTGCGGCGCCACCGGCCGGCCGCCAGGACCCGCCTCCACCGGCACCGCCACGATGTTCGCCGTGCCGTACTGCACACAGATCGCCCGCCCGAAGTCGGAGCCCATCACCAGATACGACCCCGCGTCGGACGCGGGCTGCACCTGGCGCTGCGCGGCCAGCTCGGCCAGCGTCGGAACGGGCTGGCCCGGCACCGCCTGCGCCCAGAAGAACGGGCCGAAATCGACCGGCAGCCCCGCCCACACCAGTGTCTGCGCCACGACGTCCGGCACACCCTGACGGGACACCGCCCGCTGATCGAAACGGAAGACGGCCTGCGGTCCGAAGGCCTGCGCCAGTTCGTGCGCGACACCCTGCGGCGGGATCGGCGGCGCCGACTGCACCGCCGGCAGCGGAGCACGCACCGGCGCCGGCCGCGCCGGTCCGTCCGCGACCTGGTGCAACTCGCCCTGATGGGTCAGCAGATGCTGCATCCCCTGCTGGCGGCCGGCGTGATCACTGCCGTACGGGGCAACGCTGGTGATCCGGACCTGCGGCCAGGTCTCCCGGATCATCCGCGCGCAGTACCCACCGGGCAGCTCGCACGACTCCAGCTCCGTGTGCAGCTCGATGACCTGCTGCGGCGGCACGTTCATGGCCCGCAGCTCGTGCAGCATCTGCCACTCGGGGTGCGGGGTGCCGGGCGCGGAGCGGCGGATGAGCTGCTGCTCGGAGCCGTCCTGCGCGCGGTAGCGCAGCACCGCCTGGTAGCCAGGGCCCACCGTCGGCAGCCCGCCGGGGGGCTGCTGCGGATACCCGTACGAAGCACCCTGCGGCGGCGGCACGTGACCGGGCGGCTGCACCGGACCGGGAGGCGCCATCCGGCCGGGCGGCGGCGTGCCCCCGGGACCGGCCAGCATGGTGGCCGCCTGGTGCACACCCCCGCCGACGCTCCCACCGGGCGGCGGAGGCGCCTGCGGGCCGGCCTGGCCGGGCCGGCCCGGCGGACCTGGCGGCTGCGGCACACCGGCGCCGGGCACACCGGGCGGACCCGGCGGCTGCGGCGCACCGGGCGGACCGGCAGGCCTGGAACCGCCCGGGCCACCCAGACTGCCCTGGCCGCCCAGACTCGGTCCGGCCAGCATCGTCGCCGCGTGGTGCACATCGCCACCGGTGCTCCCACCGGCACTTCCGCCGGGCGGCGGAGGCGTCGGCGGCCCTGGCGGCACGCCGGGCCGACCGGGCGGCTGCTGACCGGGAGCCTGCGGCGCGCTCGGGGCGCCGGGCGGTCCTGGCGGCTGCGGGCCTTCGGGTCCGAGCTGCGAGACCAGCTGCGTAGGTACGTAACCAGCGGCCGGAACACCCGGCGGCAGCGGCGGAGCCGCATCGGGCCGCGCACCCGGGGTGCCCGGGGCGCCAGGCGGGGGCGGAGTGGTCACACCACTGCCGCGCGCCGACCGTGGGGGCGCCGTGGCCTTACTGGTCGCGGCGTCGGCGATGTCACCGGGACCGGCAGCGGGGCCAGGACCGGGACCCACACCGGCACCCTGGCCCGGAACCTGACCGGCGGCCGGCGGCAGCGTCTGCGCCGGGGGCTGCGGCAACGACTGCCCCGGCTGACCTCCCATCGGCTGCCGTTGCGACGGCGGCTGCTGGCCCCCCGTCGACGGCTGATGCGGCGGCTGCGGCTGCTGGGACCCGTCCAGCGCGGGCGCGATGGTCGTCCTCGGCAGCCCGCTGCCACCGGACATCAGCGTCGTCTTGGCCTCGGGCGCCACACCGGGCGGCGGGGCCTCCTCGTCGTCCGAACCGGCAAGCGGCGGCGCGAACACGGTCGCGGGCAGCGGAACCGAACCGTCCTGGCCACCCGGCGCCGCATTGGTGTCGGTCCCGGCCCAGGGGGTCCGGTCCGCGGGAACGCCCTCATCGGCCGTGGGCTCGCGGCCCCCCGGCGCCCCCCAGCTACCGCCCGCAACAGGCGCCCCCGCACCCACACCCGAACCGGACCCAGCACCAGCACCGGACTCCGACCGCCGGTCAGGGATGCCCAGCTTGTCCGCCGCGTCCTGCAGCCACTCCGGCGGAGTCAGCAGGAACGACGTCTGATTCAGATCGATCCGCTGCGGCGGCTCCGGCGCCGCGGGCGCATCGCCCGCCGCCCCGTACTCCTCCTCGTACCGCCGCACCACCTCGCCGACCGGCAGCCCGGGCCACAGCGTCGCCTCACCGCCGTCCCGCGCGATCACCAGCCGCTGACGGCCGCCACCACCCGAAGGTCCCTCCGCGCGGTCCTCCGCCCACACCACGAACCCGAGCTCGAACTCCCGTACCCGCACCTCACGGTGCTGATACGCGGGAACGTCCCCGTTAACCCACTCTTCCGCGCGCTCCTGCGCCTGCGCAAAGGTCACCATCGGCTCTTCACCCCTCGGCCGAGACCGGGACGGCCTGCGCGAAGCCGCCGTCCACCATCAGGTTCGCCACTGTCTCCAGCTCCGGTGGATTCCCCGCGAGCCGCTCCAGGAACGCGTCGAAATCCTCACCGCACGGCAACAGCAACCGCTCCACCCGCTCCGCCGGCGGCCACGCGTCCTGGTCGCGGGCATCGTCGTACGCACAGAACCAGACCGTGCCGACACCGCCGCCCTTCACCTTCACCGCGACGATCCCGCCCTGGACGAAACCCACGCCCAGGTAATCCTTCGTCAGATGGTCCCGCAGACACTTGTTCACGTACACCAGGTCATTGACAGCAGCCTCGTCGCGCACCGTGAAGAACGGCTGGTCCACCAGCAGGCCCAACTCCGCGTCCAGCGCGGTACCGACCGGCGCGCAGCCACCCGCAGCCTTCAGGAACGACCGGTACGCGGCGGGCAGCCGGTACCCCAGATCCTCCTCGGCACCCAGAACCAGCTGCTCGCCCACCGCCACCGCACCCCTGGGCAGCCCGAAATGGACCGGCCGGGTGTCCTGCAACGGACGCGTACCCCGCTTGTTCTGGTCGACGGCCGCCGTCGCGAGCCCGCCGTGATGCCGCAACAGCGCCTTCACCTCGACCGGTACGAGTTCCAGCCGCCGCGCACCGGGCACGTGGTGCCAGGTCCAGCCGTGCGGCGTGGCAACAGCCGGGATCGTGTCCCACAACTCGTGCCCCGAAGCCGCCAGCGCGGCATTGGCCGACACATAGTCGGTCAGCCTCAACTCGTCGACGCCGAACCCCTCCGGAGGCTCCGCGATCTCCGCCGCCGCGCGCGCGTACGGCGAGAAATCCGGAAAACCGTTCCCGTCCACCCGCACCCCGCGCGGGTGGCGCGCGGCCCGGACCGGGTCCGGGAAGCTCACGAGCTGCCCGGCATAGGCCGCGTTCGGTGGCGCGGCTTGCTGCCCGAGCCGACCTGTCGTCATGGCGGTTGCCCCCTGCTGCGAATGGCGTGGAACGGACAGCCTATGCGGTGGTGCAAGAGGCGGTTCCGCCCCGTCACCGCACAGTCCGGCCCCCGTCCACCGACGTAACGGACGGTCACGTTCGAGTGACCCGCAGCCGACACACCACCCCGATCACAGGCCCCAGCTTCCCCATCCGGCGCCCCATTTGGCAGGCTGACCCCGCAACACGGGGGCGCGACACCAGCGGCAGCCGCCGCGGGGGTGGGAGGGGCAGCACGACCATGCACACCGCACAGACACCGCACACGCCACAGACAGCAACGTCACCGCAGACCGGAGCGCCGTCACCGCACACCGGGCCCGCCGGCGACCCACGCCTGCGCTGGAGCAGCACCGAAACCCGCCCGCCCGAACTCCGCCACCGCAGAGACGGCATCCTCCCCACAGTCGCCGCCGCACTCTCCGTCCGCGGCGCCGACACCCTCACCTCCACCGCGGGCAAGGCCGACCAGCCACCCACACTCCACCCGCTGGTCCACGACTTCCTCACCACCCTCACCAGCGGCCAGCGCGAACGCTTCACCGGACGCTGCCCCGAAGCGATCCTGCTCTCCCGCCACCTCACCGCCGTAGAAGGCAACCGCTCCAAACGAGCCTCCCGCAAGCCCCTCACCAACGGCGAGGCCCGCCGCACCCTCAAACACGCCAGAATCACCGCCCGCCACATCCGCGAGGACGGCGACCCCCTCCACGGCAGCTACGCACCCCCCTGCCGCTCCTGTACGGCGATGCTCGCCCACTTCGGCGTACGCGCAGTCGACCCGACCACCGAGAAGGGCTGAACCACCGCCGATGCCGCCGCACCCGCAGGACGCGCCGGACGCACCCGCCGCCACCAGCACCCGCTTCCCCGACACCGTGGACACCACGCTGCGCGAAGCCGGCTGGCTGCCCGGCCGCTGGGACATCCGGGGCGCCGAACAGTGGGCCGACACCCTGCGCGCCCACGTCTCACCCGCCGGCCACCAGCACGCGGTCTTCCCCGCAGCCGTCGAGGCCTGGGCCGAATTCGGCGGACTGCGCATCACCGGCCCCGCACCCGGCCGCCAGACAGCCCCCGCCCCGGTCCTGATCGACCCGCTCAGCGGCCTCCACCTCGCCCGCACCCTCGCCGACCTGGGCCGCGCACTCGACACCGAGATCGCCCCGCTCGGCGACGAAGGAGACGGACGGGCGCTGCTCGCCATCGACTCCGAAGGCCGCGTCTACAGCATCGACCACACCGGCGACTGGTACCTCGGCCACGACATCGACCAAGGCCTCATCGCCCTCATCACCGGACTCCAGGCAGTCAGACTGGGCTCGGGATAGAAAAAACACCGGGACCGAGGAAAGAAGCCACCCATCAGGCCCGTTCGGCCGGCCGCCGCTCCGGCAACACCGCCGACACCCGGAACCCCCCGGCCTCCGTCGGCCCCGACACGAAGACCCCGCCCAGCGCGGTCACCCGCTCCCGCATCCCCAGCAGCCCGTTCCCCCCACTGGGCAACCCGGCATCGGCCGCACCCGCGTCCGAAGGACCGTTCTCGACCTGCAGAGCCACCTCGGCCCCCCGATGCGCCAGCCGCACCCGGGTCTTCGCCCCGGCAGCATGCTTGTGCACATTCGTCAGCGCCTCCTGGACCACCCGGTACGCCGTCTGCTCCACCAGCGCGTCATACGCCCCGGCCTCGCCCTCCACCAGCAGCTCCACCACCATCCCCGCCGCCCGCGACTGCCCCACCAGCACATCCAGCGCATCCAGACACGGCCCGTCCTCCACCGCCGCCGCAGCAGCCGCCGCAGCCGCCACCCCGACCGCCGCCAGCGGCACCGCCGCCGGAGCCCGCACCGGCTCACCCGAGCGCAGCACCCCGAGCATCTCCCGCAACTCGGTCAGCGCCTGCCGCCCCATGTCCCCCACCAGCGCCGCGTTCTTCGACGCCTTCGCCGGATCCTTCAACGCCACCGCCTGCAGAGCCGCAGCGTGCACCACCATCAGACTCACCCGGTGCGCGACCACATCGTGCATCTCCCGCGCGATCCGCGTCCGCTCCTCGGTCCGCGCCCACTCGGCCCGCTCCTCGGCACGGTCCGCCAGCAGCGACAGCTCACGCTCCAGACTGTCCGCCCGCTCCCGCAGACTCTCCATCAGCCGGCGGCGCGCCCCCGTGTACAGCCCGAGCAGCACGGGCGGGGCCGTCAGCCCCAGCGACATGAAGACGGACCCGAGCACGACGAACAGCGGCCCCGGACTCCCGTCCTCGGCCCCCACACCGTGCCGCAGCCGCACGAACGTCACGATGAGCGTGCCGAGCGTCGCCATCACCGTCAGCGCACCGGTCAGCCGGCGCGGCACATCGGACGCGGCCAGCGTGTAGAGCCCGACGATGCCCATCAGGAAACCCATCTGGGCGGGCGTGGTGGCGACCGACACCAGCACCACACCGATCGGCCACCGCCGCCGCAGCACCAGTACGAATCCGGCCAACAGCCCGAACACCACCCCGAACGGCACGGGAAGCCCGGCCTGCCCGGAGAAATCAACACCCTCCAACGCACACTCAAGAGCCGAGACGACACCCAGCCCCACATCCAGCACGGCACTGCGCCGCCGTTCCCACCACCACCAGCCCCGGGTGGTCAGCCCCGTGGCCGTGGCGTCGTACGCCCCCGTTGCGGTCATGGCCACCAGCGTACGGGCGGGCGCACCCCTGCCCCACGAATTCCGATGTGGGAGGTTACGCGCAATACACCCGGATCACTCGATCCAGTGAATCGAGCAGACTTTCGAACCGGACGTCCGCATTCCGGACGAAGCTGTCCCTGTGACCGATATCCGCAACAAGAACAGCAAGTACTCCGACTTCGAGGAACTGCGCGAACAGGCGATCGCCCTGCGCCGGGAGGGGCTCAGCCTCCGCCAGATCCGGGATCGCCTGAAGATTTTCAACAACGACATCCTGCAGCGCCTCGTCAGGGGCGAGCCCGCCCCGGAATGGACGAAGCGCCCCAACGCCAAGGACGACGTACGGGCGAAGGCGCGGGAACTGAGGCTCCAGGGGATGACCTACGACCAGATACAGCTGGAGCTGGGGTGCTCGAAGAGTTCGATTTCACTGTGGGTTCGGGACCTGCCGAAGCCCGCACCTCGCTACACGGACGAAGAGCGCCACGCCCGCATGAACGCGGGCCTAGCCCAACTGCGCGCCACACAGGATCAGGAACGTCAAGAGACCAAGCGCTCCGCTTCAGACGCGATCGGCCGACTCTCCGATCGGGAGCTACTCATCGCCGGGGTCGCGCTCTATTGGGCCGAAGGCGCAAAGGACAAACCGTACCGGCGGAGCGAAGTCCTCCAGTTCATCAACAGCGACCCCAACGTGATCAAGCTGCACCTCCACTGGCTCGAACTCCTCGAAGTACCCCGCGACCGGATGCACTTCCGGGTCAGCATCCACGAATCGGCGGACGTCGCCGAGGCCGAGAGGTTCTGGGCCGACCTGGTAGGCATGGATGTCTCCGTCTTCAAGAAAGCGACCCTAAAGAAGCACAACCCGAAAACGACACGGAAGAACACAGCTGAGACGTACCGAGGCTGCCTGGTCGTCTACGTCACCAAAAGCGCCGAGCTGTACCGTCGCATGGAAGGTACTTGGTACGGCATAGTATTGGGTGCCGATCAAGCGGCCTGACCTTATGTCCGGTTTAGCTTGATTTCATCCCCCATGGTGTAATCAGGCAGCACTGCGAGTTTTGGTCTCGTATGTCCAGGTTCAAATCCTGGTGGGGGAGCAGCACAGCGCGGGGCCTGACCTACTTGGTCAGGCCCCGCCCCCATTTCCACCCCCCGGCCCCCCGGTATTCTGCGGGTATCCACCCACCCGCACCCGAAGGGCACCAACGTGAGCGCCACTCCCCCCCAAGGTCTCGGTTCCGCGCATACAGGGGGAGAGGCTCCCTCGGCCACCGCCGCCGCCGTCGTCGTTCTCGCGGCCGGTGCGGGCACCCGGATGAAGTCGGCCACGCCAAAGGTCCTGCACGAGGTCAGCGGGCGCTCGCTCGTCGGTCATGTCGTCGCCGCCTCCCGTGAGCTGGAGCCCGAGCAGCTCGTCGTGGTCGTCGGGCACGAGCGCGAGAAGGTCCAGGCGCATCTCGCCGAGTCCGACGCGGACGTACGGACCGCTGTGCAGGTCGAACAGAACGGCACCGGGCACGCCGTCCGTACCGCCCTCGAAGAGCTGGGCGCGGCTCCCGAAGGAACGGTTCTCGTCGTCTGTGGCGACACCCCGCTGCTCACCGGGGCGACCCTGGCGGCGCTCACCGCCACGCACACCGCCGACGGCAACGCGGTCACCGTGCTGACCGCCGAGGTTCCCGACGCGACCGGGTACGGGCGAATCGTGCGCGATCACGCCACCGGTGCGGTGATCTCGATCGTCGAGCACAAGGACGCTTCCGAGGCGGAGTTGGCGATCCGGGAGATCAACTCGGGGGTGTTCGCCTTCGACGGGCGGCTGCTGGCGGAGGCGCTGGGCAAGGTGCGCACCGACAACAGCCAGGGCGAGGAGTATCTGACCGATGTGCTCGGCATTCTGCGGACGGCCGGTCACCGGGTCGGGGCGTCGGTCGCCGGTGACCACCGGGAGATCGTCGGGATCAACAACCGGGTGCAGCTGGCGCAGGCGCGCGCCCTGTTGAATGCCCGGTTGCTTGAGCGGGCGATGCTGGCCGGGGTGAGTGTGATCGATCCGGCGTCGGTGTTCGTCGATGTGTCGGTGACTTTCGAGCCGGATTCGGTGATCCATCCCGGTACGCAGCTGCTGGGTACGACGCATCTGTCCGAGGGTGCGGAGGTCGGCCCCAACTCGCGGTTGAACGACACCGTGGTGGGTGCGTACGCGAGGGTGGACAACACGGTGGCGGACGGTGCGGAGGTCGGTGAGCACGCGACGGTGGGTCCGTACGCCTATCTGCGGCCGGGTACGCGGCTCGGTACGCGGGGCAAGATCGGGACGTATGTGGAGACGAAGAACGCCACCATCGGTGAGGGTTCGAAGGTGCCGCATCTGTCGTATGTCGGTGACGCGACGATCGGTGAGTTCAGCAACATCGGTGCCGCGAGTGTCTTCGTGAACTATGACGGACAGGACAAACACCACACAACGATCGGGTCGCACTGCCGGACCGGTTCGGACAACATGTTTGTGGCTCCCATCACGGTCGGGGACGGTGTCTACACCGCTGCCGGCTCCGTGATCACGAAGAACGTGCCGGCCGGTGCACTGGCCGTCGCCCGGGGCCAGCAAAGGAATATCGAAGGTTGGGTGGCCAGGAAGCGGCCGGGAAGTGCCGCCGCGCGGGCCGCTCAGGCCGCCTCTGAGGAGCCCGGTGCCGAAAGCTGACCGGAAACACGTGCGTTCATCTGCGCGTACCGTGATAGACGCATGCTCGGCTCATGGGCCGGGACTCCGGGATACGCCCCCGTACATACCGCCGGCTGGCTCGCCCAGCAGCGATCAACACGTCTGAGGAGACTGTGCTGTGACCGGGATCAAGACGACCGGCGAGAAGAAGCTGATGCTCTTCTCCGGCCGCGCCCACCCCGAGCTGGCCGAGGAGGTCGCGTCCCAGCTGGGGGTCGACCTGGTGCCGACTAAGGCTTTCGACTTCGCGAACGGCGAGATCTACGTCCGCTTCCAGGAGTCGGCCCGCGGCGCGGACTGCTTCCTGATGCAGAGCCACACGGCTCCCATCAACCAGTGGATCATGGAGCAGCTGATCATGATCGACGCTCTGAAGCGGGCCTCGGCCAGGAGCATCACCGTGATCGTGCCGTTCTACGGTTACGCGCGGCAGGACAAGAAGCACCGTGGCCGTGAGCCGATCTCGGCCCGGCTGATCGCGGACCTGATGAAGACCGCGGGTGCGGACCGTATCCTCACGGTCGATCTGCACACCGACCAGATCCAGGGCTTCTTCGACGGCCCGGTGGACCACCTGTTCGCGCTGCCGATACTCGCGGACTACGTGGGTGCCAAGGTGGACCGTTCGAAGCTGACCATCGTCTCGCCTGACGCCGGCCGGGTGCGGGTCGCCGACCGCTGGTGCGACCGCCTCGGCGCGCCGCTGGCCATCGTGCACAAGCGCCGCGACAAGGACGTCGCCAACCAGGTCACCGTGCACGAGGTCGTGGGTGAGGTGAAGGGCCGCGTGTGCGTCCTGGTCGACGACATGATCGACACGGGTGGCACGATCTGCGCCGCCGCGGACGCGCTGTTCGCGAACGGTGCCGAGGACGTCATCGTGACGGCGACGCACGGTGTGCTGTCCGGTCCCGCCGCGGACCGTCTGAAGAACTCCAAGGTGAGTGAGTTCGTCTTCACGAACACGCTG
Organism: Streptomyces sp. NBC_01197; assembly: GCF_036010505.1. Lineage (NCBI taxonomy): Bacteria > Bacillati > Actinomycetota > Actinomycetes > Kitasatosporales > Streptomycetaceae > Streptomyces > Streptomyces sp. NBC_01197. Next base: position 4,622,130 of record NZ_CP108569.1, on the reverse strand, counting down.
CCGGACCCGGACAATCTGGAGCTCGACAAGATCACGGTGCTCTCGATGGCGCCGACGATCGCCCGCGCGGTGCGCGAGGTCTTCGAGGACGGCTCGGTCACCAGCCTCTTCGAGGAGCAGGCGTGACAGCGGTCTGAAAGATCGATTTCTGGGACGGCCTCCCCGCCGGGTAGACTCACGGAGTTGCTCGGCGAGGGAGGCCGTACTTATTGGTACGGGACTCCGTTATCGACGCGCTCTTCGTAGCAGGCCGCGATACGTGGCCGGGTGACCCATCCTTTTTCGTCACCTCCGAGGAGTGCCACATGGCTGAGGTCAAGCTCACCGCTGAAGTCCGTACCGAGTTCGGCAAGGGCGCTGCCCGCCAGATCCGTCGTGAGAACAAGGTTCCCGCGGTCATCTACGGCCACGGTGCCGACACCGTGCACATCACCCTTCCGGGCCACGAGCTGATGATGGCGCTCAAGACCGCGAACGCGCTGCTCCGTCTGGACATCGAGGGCCGCACCGAGCTGGTCATCCCCAAGGCGATCCAGCGTGACGCCATCAAGCGCAACCTGACCCACGTCGACCTGCTCGCGGTCAAGCTGGGCGAGAAGGTGACGGTCGAGGTCTCGGTGCACGCCGAGGGCGATCTGGCGCCGGGCGCCAACCTGCTGGAGTACGTGCTGAACACCCTGACCGTCGAGGCCGAGGCCACTCACATCCCCGAGTCGGTCACCGTCTCGGTCGCGGGCATGGACGCGGGCGACTCGATCCTGGCCAAGGATGTTCCGCTGCCCTCCGGCACGACCCTTGCGACCGACGAGGACGCCGTGGTCATCCAGGTCGTGTCCGCGCAGGCCGAGGAGCCGGCCGCGGAGACCGCTGAGGCGGCCGAGGGCGCCGAGGCCTGAGCCTCGCGCTGATTTCCGCCGGCTTGTTCCGGCGGTCCGGGGTCTGCTGCCCTGAGTTCCCGGAGTGTGCTTGAAACCGCCGTCCGTGCCGCAAGGCGCGGGCGGCGGCTGGCTGTTCACCGGCTTCGCCGGCCTGCCGGCTCAACAGGTGGCCGGACACGTGCAGAGGGAGACGTGCAGATGACGACGCCCGACCCGACCGCTCCCTGGCTCGTCGTGGGCCTCGGCAATCCAGGCCCCGACTACGCGGCCAACCGCCACAACGTGGGTTTCATGGTGGCCGATCTGCTCGCCGAGCGGGTGGGGGGCCGGTTCAAGGCGCACAAGGCCCGCGCCCAGGTCGTGGAGGGCCGGCTGGGTCCGCCGGGTCCTGGGGGCACCTCCCAGGCCCTTAAGGCACTGGGGGACAACCGGCGGGTGGTGCTGGCCAAGCCGATGTCGTACATGAATCTTTCCGGTGGCCCGGTCACGGCGTTGCGCGATTTCTACAAGGTGGGGACGGCGAACATCGTGGCCGTCCATGACGAGCTGGACATCGAGTACGGGACGCTGCGGCTGAAGCTGGGTGGCGGGGACAACGGCCACAACGGTCTGAAGTCGATGACCAAGTCGCTGGGTCCGGACTACCACCGGGTCCGGTTCGGTATCGGCCGTCCGCCGGGCCGGATGCAGGTCGCGGATTTCGTGCTGAAGGACTTCTCGTCGGCGGAGCGCAAGGAGCTGGGGTACTTCGTGGAGCGGGCGGCGGACGCGGTGGAAGCGCTGATCATCGAGGGCCTCGACCGGGCGCAGACCACGTACAACTCCTGACGCTGTGGCCGGTGCGGCTCCTGGTCCGGCTCCCGATGGGTTGACCTGGCGTGGTCCCATGGCCAAGGATCGCGCCCCATGAAGCGGAGTGGTGGCGTCCTGCTGTACGCACGCCGGGCAGCCATGGGCTGTGTCGCGGTGCTGATCCTGGTGGCCGGTTTCTGGTCGTCGTGGGGTACGGCGCAGCATGTGATTCTGGCGAAGGGCCGTGATCACGGGACTCTGACGGTCGCCTCGTGTACGGGCGATACGTGCTCGGGGCCGTTTGTGCCGTCGGCCGGTTCGGCTGCGCACAGTGGTCTTGTCATCGACAAGTCGACGGCTGCGGAGAAGGGTGAGCGGCTGCCGGTGGTGGTCCGTCCGGGGAGCGACGAGGCGATCAGGACGGGCTGGGCGGGGGCGCTGCACGCGTGGGTGCCGCTGGGCGGTGCGCTGTTGCTGGCGGCGCTGGTGATCGGGGGCGGGCTGCGGATGACGCGTACGGCGTGGGCGGTGGGGACGGCGGGTGCGGGGCTGCTGGTGGCGGCGTTCGTGGCGCTGTGAGCAGTTCCCCGGTGTGCGTGGCCGCTGTGAGCGTTCCCCGGCGACCGGGGGCCCGGGGCGACGCGCGCCCGGGCCCCGGTCCCCGGTCCCCGGTCGGAGGTCACCCTGTGTTGCGCAGGCCCGCCGCGACTCCGTTGACGGTGAGCAGCAGTGCCCGTGCGAGTGTCGGGTCCGCCTCCTCGCCGCGTTCGGCCGCTGCCCGCTGGCGGGCGAGCAGGGAGACCTGGAGGTACGAGATCGGGTCGAGGTAGGCGTCCCGGATGGAGAAGGTCTGCTGGAGCGCCGGGTTGGTGTCGAGCAGCTTCTGGCCGCCGGTGATGCGGAGCACCTCTTGGACGGTGAGTTCGTGTTCGGCGCGGATGGTGTCGAAGATGTGCTTGAGCTCGTCCGGTACGAGGGTGTCGACGTAGTGGCCGGCGATCCGCAGGTCGGTCTTGGCGAGCGTCATCTCGACGTTGGAGAGGAAGTTGCGGAAGAAGTGCCACTGCTCGTGCATCTCGTCGATCACGGTGCCGGGGCCTGCCTCGCGCAGGGCCTTGAGGCCGGAGCCGACGCCGAACCAGCCGGGGACGATCTGGCGGGATTGGGTCCAGCCGAAGACCCAGGGGATGGCGCGCAGTCCGTCGAGCGAGACGCCCGAGCCGGGCCGGCGGGAGGGCCGTGAGCCCAGGTGCAGGTCGGCGAGCTGGTCGACCGGCGTGGAGGCGAGGAAGTAGGTCGGCAGGTCGGGGTCTTCGACGAGCTTGCGGTAGGCGGTGTGGGCGGCGTCGGAGACGACTTCCATGGCCGCGTCCCAGCGGGCGAGTGCTTCATCGGACTGGCGGGGCGCGGTGTGCAGTGCGGAGGCCTGCAGTGTCGCGGCGACGGTGAGTTCCAGGTTCTCGCGGGCGAGCGCGGGGACGAGGTACTTGTCGGAGATGACCTCGCCCTGTTCGGTGACCTTGATCTCGCCTTCGAGGGTGCCCCAGGGCTGGGCGAGGATCGCGTCGTGCGAGGGGCCGCCGCCGCGGCCGACGGTGCCGCCGCGGCCGTGGAAGAGCCGCAGCCGTACGCCGTAGCGGTGGGCGACGTCGCGCAGTCGTCGCTGGGCGCGGTGGATCTCCCACTGGCTGGTGGTGATGCCGCCGAACTTGGAGGAGTCGGAGTAGCCGAGCATGACCTCCTGGACGTCGCCGCGCAGGGAGACGAGGCGCCGGTAGGAGGGGTCGGCGAGCATTTCGTCGAGGATGACGTCGGCTGCGCGCAGTTCGTCGGTGGTTTCCAGGAGCGGCACGATGCCGATCTTGGCCCAGCCGCCGTGCAGGTCGAGGAGTCCGGCTTCGCGGGCGAGTACGGCGGCGGCGAAGACGTCGTCTGCGCCCTGGCACATCGAGATGATGTAGGACTCGATGACTTCGGGGCCGAAGCGTTCGAAGGCCTGCTTGATGGTGTGGAAGACGCCGAGTGTCTTCTCGCCTGCCGCGTCGAGCGGGGCGGGGCTGGGGGCGAGTGGGCGCCGGGACCTGAGCTCCTTGGCGAGGAGCTTCTGGCGGTATTCGCGGGGCATGTCGGCGTAGCGCCAGGACTCTTCGCCGAGCCGGTCGAAGAGCTGGCCGAGGGCGTGGTGGTGGGCGTCGGCGTGTTCGCGTACGTCCATGGTGGCGAGCTGGAGGCCGAACGCGGCGAGGGTGCGGATGGTGCGGTCCATCCGGCCGTCGGCGAAGAGTCCGCCGCGGTGGTCGCGGAGCGAGGCCTGGATGAGAGTGAGGTCGCTGAGGAGTTCGGAGGTGCCGAGGTAGTCGCGGCCGGTGCGGTGCGGGGTGCCCTTGGCGAGGCGTTCGCGGGTGTTGACGAGCTTCTGCCGGATGCAGGTGGCCTTGAGCCGGTAGGGCTCCTCGGAGTTGAGGCGCTTGTAGCGGGGGCTGATCTCGGGGAGGCGTTCCAGGTCGAGCTGGAGGGAGTCCAGGAGTTCCTGGGTGGCGCCGGTGTAGCGGATGGAGTTGGAGAGCAGGCCGCGGAGGTAGTCGATGAGCTCGATGGCGTCGGTGATGCCGTGTTCGTGCTGGAGGATCAGCACGTCCCAGGTGACGGCGGGGGTGACGTTGGGGTTGCCGTCGCGGTCGCCGCCGATCCAGGTGCCGAAGCTGAGGGGGCGGGTGCCGGCGGGCAGTTCGACGCCGACGCGCTCCAGTTCGGCTGCGAGGTCCTCCAGGACGTCGCCGACGGCCCCGGCGTGCAGTTCGTCAAGGTAGTAGATCGCGTTGCGCGCTTCGTCCGCGGGTTCGGGCCGTACGACGCGCAGTTCGTCGGTCTGCCAGATGAGGTCGATGCTTTCGGCGAGCCGCAGGTCGTGGCGGCGCCGGTCGGCCTCGATGACGGGGGTTTCCAGGAGCTCGGCGATGCGGCGCAGCTTGTTGAGTACGGAGCGCCGTGCGGCTTCGGTGGGGTGCGCGGTGAAGACGGGCCGTACGTTGAGGTTGCGTACGGTCGCGCGCAGGTGGTCGGGGTCTGCGTCCTTGAGCCGGTCCGCGGTGCGGGCGAGGAGCCCGCCTTCGGCGGCCCGTACGGCGCGCATCTCGCGGCCGCGGTGGACCTGCTCGGTGACGTTCGCCAGGTGGAAGTAGGTGGAGAAGGCGCGCACCAGCTTGGCTGCGGTCTCCAGGCCGGTGTCTCCGAGCAGCGCGGCTGCTGCTTCGCCGTCCTCGCGGGTGAGGGCGCGGACGCGCTCGACCAGTTCGAGGAGTTCGGGGCCCTCCTGGCGTACGAGGGTCTCGCCCAGCAGATCACCGAGGCGGCGGATATCGGCGCGCAGCTCGGGGCTGGCGGTCGGGGTGGGGGTCAGGTCGGCACTGCTCACAGGTGCGGCTCCTTGCAGTGTTGGCACGACTGGCAAAGGGGTCTGGGTGTCATTCCCAGAAGTCACAGAACGGACCGCGCTGTCCGACGACACGCACACAGGATAGGTGTCCGGTTGTCCGGCTCGCCGGGGCGTCCACGGCCCTCTTGCCGCGAGGCTGCTCGCTGACATACTTACGAGGCCGTAGGTTACGGAACCGTAGCCGGGCATCAGCCGCATTCCTCACCCCACGGGGGACGTCCCTTATGACCATTGGTCCCGATTTGATCGATGACGCCCAGACCCCGACCGGTCCCGTAATCCCGCGCGCCACACTGGGCGGGGACAGTAAGGGTTCCGTCGAGCAGTTCGGTCTGCTGCTCTTCATCATCGTGCCGTTTCTCGCTCTGGTCGCGGCGGTGCCGCTGGCCTGGAGCTGGGGCGGTGTGAGCTGGCTGGATCTGGGTCTGCTCGTGGTGATGTACTACGTCGGTTGCCACGGCATCACGATCGGATTCCACCGGTATTTCACGCATGGTTCGTTCAAGGCGAAGCGTCCGCTGCGGATCGTGCTGGCCATGATGGGTTCGCTGGCGGTCGAGGGGCCGCTGGTGCGCTGGGTGGCCGATCACCGCAAGCATCACAAGTTCTCGGACGCGGAGGGTGACCCGCACTCTCCGTGGCGGTACGGCGAGACCTTTCCGGCCCTGCTCAAGGGGTTGTGGTGGGCGCACATGGCCTGGATGTTCGACGAGGAGCAGACTCCGCAGCACAAGTACGCCCCGGATCTGGTCAAGGACCCGGTGATCCGCTGGATCTCGCGGAACTTCATCTACTGGACGGTTGTGTCGCTGGCGATTCCGCCGCTGGTGGGCGGTCTGGTGACGATGTCGTGGTGGGGCGCTTTCACGGCGTTCTTCTGGGGTTCGCTGGTCCGGGTGGCGCTGCTCCACCACGTGACCTGGTCGATCAACTCGATCTGCCACGCGGTGGGCAGGCGGCCGTTCAAGTCGCGTGACCGCTCGGGCAATGTGTGGTGGCTGGCGATCCTGTCCTGCGGGGAGTCCTGGCACAACCTGCACCACGCGGACCCGACGTCCGCCCGGCACGGTGTCCTGCGGGGCCAGCTGGATTCCAGCGCGCGTCTGATCCGCTGGTGCGAGCAGCTGGGCTGGGCGACCGAGGTGCGCTGGCCGTCAGCTTCGCGGATCGACGCACGGCGCAAGAGCGAGCTCACAGAGACGGCATGATGGCAGACGTGGCGATCGAAGGCAGCAGTACCAGCGGTAGCAGGAGCCGCCCGCCGGCGGCCCGGCGTGCGCGCCGGGTCCGTATGACCGGGAAGGAACGCCGCGAGCAGCTGCTGGACATCGGCCGCACCCTCTTCGCCGAGAAGGGGTTCGAGGGCACGTCGGTGGAGGAGATCGCGGCGAAGGCCGGGGTCTCCAAGCCGGTGGTGTACGAGCACTTCGGCGGCAAGGAGGGCCTGTACGCGGTGGTGGTCGACCGGGAGATGCGTCAGCTGCTGGATCTGGTGACGGGTTCGCTGACGGCCGGCCATCCGCGTGAGCTGTGCGAGCAGGCGGCTTTCGCGCTGCTCGACTACATCGAGGAGTACACGGACGGTTTCCGCATCCTGGTGCGGGACTCGCCGGTGGCGCAGTCGACGGGTACGTTCGCGTCGCTGATCAGCGATATCGCCACCCAGGTGGAGGACATCCTGGGGATGGAGTTCAAGGCCCGGGGCTTCGACCCGAAGCTGGCGCCGCTGTACGCGCAGGCGCTGGTCGGCATGGTGGCGCTGACGGGCCAGTGGTGGCTGGACGTCCGCAAGCCGCCGAAGGCGGAGGTGGCGGCGCATCTGGTGAACCTGGCGTGGCACGGCCTGGACGGCCTGGAGCCGAAGCCGCGGCTGATAGGGCACCGGAAGGGGTGATGGCCCCGGCCGCGCTCCGCAGGCCGTGGATCACCCGTTGTGATGACTTATCTGATTTCCGGCCGCTAACGTGGTGGCACAGGCAGAGAATCCCGCCTATGGGAGGAACCATGACCGCCGAGCCGCTCGCCGGGCACAGCTTCCGCTGGCCCGTGCCGCCCCAGGACGGATACACCGTGGACGACCTGTTCACGCTGCCCGGCCTCCCGCCGCACACCGAGCTGCTCGACGGGAGCCTTGTTTTCGTGAGTCCACAGCGGGATTTTCACAGCACCATGATCGACCTGCTTATGACGGGCCTGCGGCGTACTGTGCCCGGGCACTTGAAGGTCCGTCGGGAGATGACTGTCGTCCTGGACCGCCGCAACGGTCCCGAGCCCGATATCTCCGTCATCCGGGCCAGTGCGGTCACCGGCCCGGAGCAGACCAGCTTCGAGGCCGCGGACGTTCTGCTCGCCGTCGAGGTCGTCTCCCCCGACTCGGAGGCCCGTGACCGCGACACGAAGCCGCGCAAGTACGCGGCTGCCGGCATCGAGCACTTCTGGCTGGTGGAGATAACCGGCGAGAGCAGGCATCCGGTGGTGAGGGTGTACGAACTCGACCCGGTGACCAAGGCGTACGCGCTGACCGGTATCCACCACGACCAGCTCAAGCTCGGCGTCCCGTACGACCTGGGCATCGACATCACGACGGACGCGCTCGCCAGGCTCTGACCAACTCCTGGAAGGTGTCAGGGCCTGGTGATGTCCTCGCCGATGGCGAAGCCCTTTGCCGGGCCCTCCTGGATCACCGCGTCCGTGCCGTACGGGACGCGGTGCTCGTCCGTGTAGACGGCCTTCTTCGCGTCGGGCGAGGTCAGCAGGACGACCGTGCCGTCGCCGTCGTGGTCGTCCACCATGATGTAGAGCGGGATGCCCGCGCGAGCGTACTCGCGGCGCTTGCGGATCCGGTCCCGCTGCTCGTTCTGCCGGCCGGGCGAGACCACCTCGATGACCGCTGTCACTCCGGCGGCGTCGACTCCGAGGCCGTCCTCGTCGGGGATCTCGTCCAGGTCAGCCGGGGCGATGAAGATGTCGGGCACCCAGGACTTACGGCGGTGGATCACGTTGGCGTCCTGGTGAGGTACGTAGTCCTCGCCCGTCAGATGAGCGTCGAGCGCCCGACGGATGCGGCTGATGAGCACGGCATGACGCCGGCGGCCAGTAGGTGACACCTCGATGGACCCCTCGATGATCTCGGCCCGGTAGCCCTCGGGGAGATCCATGGCTTTCCACGCCTGCCAAAGGACCTCGTCCAGGTCGGAGACCGGGTTGTCGTCCACAGCCGGGGAAACCTCGTGTGCGAGAGCGGTCATCGTGAAGCACCTCCTCCATCAGTGTGGGCGCGGGCGCCACTGCGGCACAAGCGACACCGCCAAGCTGGGCACCTCAGCACCCCGGCGACACGGAACGCGATGTGATCACCCGAAAGGCTGACATGCGGGGAGGGAGAAGACCGTCAGGCCACCCGCTCCAGGAACTCGATCCGGTTACCCGCCGGGTCCCACGAGTAGAAGCGGCGGTGGCCCGGCAGGTCGGTATCCCAGACGATCTTCGCGCCCCGGGATTCCAGCAGCTGCCCGTACGCCTCGATACCGGTGACGCGCAGCGCCGGGTGGGCCTTCTCCGAGGGGCGGTGGCCCTCTTCCATGCCGAGGTGCAGCTGGACAGGGCCGGACTGGAACCAGCAGCCTCCCCGGGCGGCGAGCGCCGGGGGCTTGGGGATCTCCGTCATGCCGAGCACCCCTGTGTAGTACGCGCGGAGTTCGTCCTCCGTGCCGGGCGGGGCGGCGAGCTGGACGTGGTCGACGGCGGAGATCATCAATTCCTCCTGTGGGCGACAGCGAAGACGCGGCGGAACGGGAAGACCGTGCCGTGCGGGCCCCGCGGGTACGCCTCACGGAGCAGGTCGCGGTATTCGGTGAGGAAGGCGGCTGCCGCCTCCTCGTCGTCGGCGAGTGCGGTGAGGACCGGGCGCAGGGCGGTGCCCTTGACCCAGTCGAGTACCGGGTCGTCGCCGCTGAGGAGCTGGAGGTAGGTGGTTTCCCAGACGTCCGTGGTGCAGCCGAGGTCTGTGAGGCGGGAGAGGTATTCGGTGGGCTCCAGGACTGCTCCGGCGCGGTCGCCGACGCCGGAGAGCCGGGACTTCCAGCGCGGGGATTCGCGCAGTGCGGCGAGGATGGTGTGGCTGGGCGCGGTGAAGTTGCCGGGCACCTGGAAGGCGAAGGTGCCGCCGGGGGCGAGGGCGTCAAGCCAGTCGGGGAAGCGGTCCGCGTGGCCGGGGACCCACTGGAGCAAGGCGTTGGAAACGAGCAGGTCGTACGGGACGTCGGGGGTCCACGTGGTGGCGTCGGCGTGGGCGAAGCCGAGGCGGGGGCCCGCGTGCTGCTGGGCCTGCGCCAGCATCTGCGGGGAGTTGTCGAAGCCGGTGATCCGGGCGTTCGGCCAGCGGTCGGCGAGCAGGGCGGTGACGTTTCCGGCGCCGCAGCCGAGGTCGGCGATGGTGGCCGGGGTGCCGGGGACACGGCCCAGGAGGTCGAGGAAGGGGCGGGTGCGATGGTCCGCGTGGCGCAGGTACTGCTGCGGATCCCAGGTGGGTGCGGTCATGGGATCAGCATTCCCCGGAAAATCTCTTGATGTCAAGATAGTTGTCATCGAGAGAGTTGTTGCCGAGATAGTTGATACCAAGAGACTTCACGTCGACAGACCCTCTACACTGATCCACATGGAGGATGAGGTCGACCGGCTGGTGGCTGCGTGGCGCCGTGAGCGCCCTGACCTCGACGTGGAACCGCTTGAGGTCCTGAGCCGGGTGTCCAGGCTGGCTCGCCATCTCGACCGCGCCCGTCGGCTCGCGTTTTCTGAGCACAATCTGGAGCCGTGGGAGTTCGACGTGCTGACGTCGCTGCGCCGCGCGGGCGACCCGTACCAGCTCTCCCCGGGACAGCTGTTGACCCAGACCCTCGTCACGTCGGGCACCATGACCAACCGCATCGACCGGCTCGCCACCAAGGGACTCGTCGAGCGGCTGCCCGACCCCAGCGACCGGCGCGGGGTGCTGGTCCGGCTGACCGACGAGGGGCGCGACCGGGCCGACCAGGCGCTGGCCGGGCTGCTCGCCCAGGAGCGCGCCCTGCTCGCCGAGCTCTCGCGCACCCAGCGGGGTGAACTGGCCAGCCTGCTACGCCAGTTGACCGCCCCGTTCGACAACATCCCCGGGTAGGTCGGCCGGGCCCACCCCCGCGCGTCTCGCCAGCGCGACCGCGGCCAGTGTGGAGTGCACGCCGAGCTTCCCCAGCACGTTCTGCATATGCGTACGGACGGTGTGCGGGGAGAGGAAGAGCCGCTCCGCCACCGCCTTGCGCCCCAGGCCCGCGACCATGCACCGCAGCACCTCGCGCTCCCTGGGCGTCAGCGCCTCGACCAGCAGCTCGCCCTCGGAACGGTTCCGGTCGGCCGCGGTCAGCTCCCGCAGGACGCCGGTGAGCAGAGCGGGCGGCAGATACGTCTCGTCCCGCAGGACGCCCCGGACCACCGCGAGCAGGCGCTGGAGCGAACAGTCCTTGGCGACCCACCCCGACGCGCCGGTCCCGAGGGCCTGCGCGGCCCGGCGCGGGTCGTCCCGCGCCGCGAGTACGACGGTGCGCAGCGCGGGCCGGGCCGCGCGCACCGCGGCGGCCAGCGAGATGCCGTCCGCCGGGGGGCTTTCCCCGACGCCCGGGGCAGCAGCCGGGCGAGCGCCCCACCCCGCGGCGACGCCGAGATCGGCGTCGACGAGCAGTACGTGGAATGGGCGCCCGTCCGCCGCGGCCCGGTCCAGGCAGTGCAGCGCGGCCGGCCCGCTGCCCGCTGCGATGACCTCCACATCGGGTTCGGCGGCGAGGGCCGCGGCGAGCGACTCGGCGAAGATCCGGTGGTCGTCGACGACGAGAACACGGATATGACCCATATGACCCATAGAAACCCCCACGCCCGCGCACCGGCCCCCACCGGTGGCTCTGATTCAGCGTACGGGCGTATACCGGGCTCGTCCGGTGATTGGCGAACACCGGTGGGTGACGGGCACCGGTGGCCGCGTACCTCAGGACTTCCGGCCCGGCTCCCTCTGCCACCTCGATCGGTGCTGGATCGAGGTCGGGCGGCCGTTTCAGGGCGTGATGAGGATTCCGACGCTGGAGCCGCCGACGGTCGCGCTCGCGGTGATCTGGCCCGACGCGCTGACGCCTGTGCCCTTGTCGACCGTCATGCCGGCGGTGGCGGCGAGAGTGGTGAGATCGACCAGGCCGCTGGTGTTGTTCTCCGTGAAGCCCACGGCGGGGCTGCCGATGGACCCCACGATGTCGTCGTTGGGACCCACATCGGATCCTTCGCTGTCGCTAGGGATCACCGGCGCGGGAGGCGACCCGCTGAAGAACCGGGTTACGCCGGTGAGCCCGCCTCCACCGTCCGAGGTTCCGATGATCGTGCCGTTGTCGTTGATCCCGAACGCGCTGCTGTTGCCGAGGAAGCTGCCCGGATTGGCGGGGTCGGGGAGCAGAGTACCGAGATCCGCCAGGAAGCCCGATCCCGCCGTGCTGAGGAAGGCGCGCTCGACCGGGGTTCCGCTCGTGTCCAGAGAGTTGCTGACGCCCACGACGTCACCTTGACTGTTGATGCTCGTGGCCCGGCTCGTATCGGTCGTTCCGGACGCCCCGGCAAGGACCAGGGCGCCCAGATCAGTCATGGACGCCGTTGTGGGATCGAAGAGGAAGGCGTGCTCTGAACCCGTCGCGGAATCCGAAGCCCCCACGATCTGGCCGTTGTCGTTGATGTGGAGCGCTCGGCTGTTTCCGACGAAGAACCCGGGATTGCCGGGGTCGGGAATGAGGGTCCCCAAGTCCTGGATCCCCGCCGAGGTCCACAGGACAGCGCGGGTGACCGGGTTTCCGGAGGCGTCGAGCCCTTCGGACTCTCCGCAGATCACCCCGTTGGCGTTGATCGAGCGGGCTCGCGCCTTCCCGGGCGCACCTACTGTCGGCAGCGCCGGCAGCTGGGTCGGTGTTCCGGTCGTGCCGTTGGGCTGGGTGGGGTTCCAGACGTAGGCGAAGACGGT
>NZ_CP108569.1:3835000-4005000 GCF_036010505.1 Streptomyces sp. NBC_01197 | reverse complement strand
CGTGGTGACAGTCGTGCTGTCTGCCGCCCTGCTCGGCGCGGGGACGGCCGTAATGCAGCCCTCCTTGGCCACGATGATCGTCTGGTGCTCCACCCCGTCCACCCGGACCCGCGCCTTCACCATGCAGTTCTTTCTGCAGAACCTGACGCTCGGTATCGGCGGACTCGTCGGCGGCCAGATCGTCGACGCGAGCCGGCCCGGCAGCTTCACGCTGCTCTTCGCCATCGAGGCCGCGATGTTCCTGGCGCTCGCCGGGATCGCCACGTCCGTCCGGCTGCCGCGCGCTCCGGGGCTGGAACTGGCTCCGCAGCCCAAGGGCGGCGGAGTGCGTGCGCTGCTGCAGCACCGCGCCATGGTGCAGCTCTGCGTGCTCGGCTTTGTCGTCTTCTTCGCCTGTTATGGCCAATTCGAGTCCGGGCTTGCCGCTTACGGGACCGAGGCCGCCGGAATTCAGCCCTCGACGCTCGGAATCGCACTGGCCGCCAATACGGCGGTGATTGTCGTCGCGCAGTTCGTGGTGCTGAAGGTCGTGGAGAAGCGGCGGCGCTCGCGGGTGATCGCCGCGGTGGGTCTCATCTGGGCTTTCGCCTGGGTCATCGCTGGATACGCCGGTCTGGGGCACGGCAGCCAGGCCATGGCGACGGCTGCGTTCATCTCGACGTACGCGCTGTTCGGGCTCGGTGAGTCCATGCTGTCCCCGACCGTCGCACCGCTCGTCGCCGATTTGGCGCCCGATTCCATGGTCGGTCAGTACAACTCGGCGTTCGCGCTGGTCAAGCAGCTGGCCCTGGCCATCGGGCCCGCTGTCGGCGGGCCGATGGGGGCGTCGATGCATCTGCTGTACATCGCGACCTTCGTGGTGTTCTCCCTCGGGATCACCATGCTGGCTCTGCGGCTGGGGCGGCGGCTCACCCCCGTACAGAACAATCCGTCGCTCGGACACGGTTCGCGGGTCGTGGCGGCGCATCTGCCGGAGCCAGCGGTCGCCCCGCACTGACGGCCGGCCGGCCCGGGCCTCCGGCACCTGGCAGCCCGCAGAGCAGAGGGGCTTACGGGCGGGGGGCCGGCCGGGCCGTCGTGTTCTCGGGAAGGGCGAACTCGCACCAGACCGCCTTCCCGCCCCCCGGTGTACGGCGGGAGCCCCAGGACGAGGCGATCGTCGCGATGATCGAGATACCGCGGCCCGCCTCGTCAGCGGGTTCCGCGCGGCGGCGGCGCGGCAGATGGTCGTCGCCGTCCGTCACCTCGATGATCAGCCGCCGGTCGGTCCTGCGCAGTCGCAGCCGCATCGGCGGGGTGCCGTGCTGGAGGGAGTTGGCGACGAGTTCGCTGGCGGCCAGAACTCCCAGATCGTGAAGTTCCACGTGAAACCTCCAGGACGTCAGCACGCCGGAGGCGAAGGCCCGCGCGCGGGGAGCCGCTTCCACCCCGCCCAGCAGGTCCAGCGCCGCGTTGTGGAACAGCTCGGCGGCCGGGCCGGTACGCGCGGGGTGCTGGACGACCAGGACCGCGACATCGTCGTCGTGCTCGGCCGTGACGCCGAGTGAGCGGATCAGCCGGTCACAGACGACCTGCGGGGTACCGGAAGCACCGGACAGTGCCCGCTCCAGAGCAGCCAGGCCCTCGTCGATGTCCTCGCCCCGGCGCTCCACCAGGCCGTCGGTGTAGAGCACGGCGGCGGAGCCGGGCGGCAGCGCGATCGAGTCCGAGGTGTGCTGCCAGCCGCCCGTCCCGAGCGGCGGTCCTGTCGGGTCGGCGGCACGGCGTACCGTGCCGTCCTCGTCCCGGACCAGCACCGGCAGATGGCCGGCCGATGCGTAGACCAGGCGCCCCTCGTTGGGGTCGTGGACCGCGTAGAGGCAGGTGGCGATCTGGTTGGGGTCGATCTCCGAGGCGAGGCCGTCGAGGAGCTGCAGGATCTCGTGCGGCGGCAGGTCGAGCCGGGCGTAGGCACGGACGGCCGTGCGGAGCTGCCCCATGACGGCGGCGGCCCGGACCCCGCGGCCCATCACATCGCCGATGACCAGGGCCGTGCGCCCGGCGCCGAGGGTGATCACGTCGTACCAGTCGCCTCCGACGGCCGCGTCCGTGCCGCCCGGCTGGTAGGTGGCCGCGATGCGCAGGTCGTCGGGCTGCTCCAGCTCCTGGGGGAGCAGTGAGCGCTGGAGGGTGACTGCCGTCTCGCGCTGTCTGCGCTCGCTGGTCCGCAGTCGTTCGACGGCGTCGGCGTGGTCGGAGACGTCGGCGGCGAAGACGAGGACCCCGCCGTGCTCCGGGAGGTTGGGGACCGGAGTGCAGGTCACCGTGTACGAGCCCGCGCCCGGACCGGACCGCACCCGGCGGGACTTGACGGTACGAGGGGTTCCACTGCGGAGTACCTGGTCCATCAGCGGGAACAGCCCCAGCTCGGCGAGTTCGGGCAGTTCGTCGGTCCCGCACTCGCCGGTGGAGCGGGGGCCGAAGGCCGCGGTATAGGCCTCGTTGACGTAGGCGACGCGGTGCTCGGCTCCGTACACGAGGGCGACCAGCGCGGGCAGGCTGCCGAGGATCTCCCGTACGGAGAGCTCGTCCAGCGCCGGGAGCCGGTCGGTGTCAGCGGTCAACTCGGCTTCCCGGCCCCGGGGCCGGCCGGATTCACCGCGGGCCGCGGGCACGGAACTGTGGTCGGTCCGCGCGGCGGCGCGGCGCTGCGTTCCGGGGAGCCGGGAGCTCCAGCGCGTGAAGTTCACTGCTTTTCAAGCCTCGTTTGTCGTGACGGGACGGCTGGGACCTGCTGCTCACCCGGCGGGGGGATCCGGGCCGTACGGGGTGTTCTGTGCGGGTCTGGGCCCGCCTATGGTCACACGCCAAGTGTGACCGGCTGCACTGTCGGCGTCAGTCCCGCTGCGGGCGGTCGCCGCCGGCGGCCCATTCGAATTCGGCCCGCGGGTGTTCCAGCGAACCGAGCGAAACGATCTCGCGCTTGAAGAGTCCGGCGAGCGTCCACTCGGCGAGGACCTTGGCCTTCCGGTTGAAGGTGGGTATACGGCTGAGGTGGTACGCGCGGTGCATGAACCAGGCAGGGTAGCCCTTCACCTTCCGTCCGTAGATGTGGGCGACACCTTTGTGGAGGCCGAGCGAGGCGACCGAACCCGCGTACGTGTGCTCGTAGTTGCTGAGCGGCCTGCCATGCAGTGAGGCGACGAGGTTCTCCGCGAGCACCTTCGCCTGGCGCACGGCGTGCTGTGCGTTGGGCGCGGTCTCCGCGCCGGGCTCGTCCGACGTGAGGTCCGGGACCGCCGCCGCATCCCCCGCCGCCCAGGCATGGGTGGTCCCTTCAACGGTGAGCTGCGCCGTGCAGCGCAGCCGACCGCGGTCGTTGAGCGGGAGGTCGCTGGCGGCGAGGACCGGGTTCGGTTTGACCCCCGCGGTCCAGACGAGGGTCCGGTTGGGGAAGCGGGCGCCGTCGCTCAGCACGGCGACCCGGTGGTCGCAGCTGTCCAGCCGGGTTTCCAGGCGTACGTCGATGTTGCGGTTGCGCAGCTCACGGACCGCGTACTCGCCCATCTCCTGGCCGACTTCGGGGAGGATGCGGTCGGCGGCCTCCACCAGGATCCAGCTCATGTCCTCGCGGTCGACATTGTGGTAGTAGCGCGCCGCGTAGCGCGCCATGTCCTCCAGCTCGGCGAGCGCTTCGACGCCCGCGTAGCCGCCGCCGACGAAGACGAAGGTGAGCGCGGCGTCGCGGATCGCGGGGTCGCGGGTCGACGAGGCGATGTCCATCTGCTCGATGACGTGGTTGCGCAGGCCGATGGCCTCTTCGATGCTCTTGAAGCCGATGCCGTACTCGGCGAGGCCCGGGATCGGCAGGGTGCGGGACACGGAACCCGGGGCCAGCACGAGTTCGTCGTAGGCGATCTCCATCGCGCCGGTGCCGTCATCGGCGCCCGCGAGCGTGGTCACGGTCGCCGTGTGCTCGGCGTGGTTGACGGCGGTGGCTTCACCGATGACGATCCGGCACTTGTCGAGGAGTCGTCTGAGCGGCACGACGACATGGCGGGGCGAGATGGAACCGGCAGCGGCCTCGGGGAGGAACGGCTGGTACGTCATATAGGGGTCGGGAGTGACCACGGTGATCTCTGCTTCGCCGTCCTTCAGCTTCCGCTGGAGACGCAGCGCCGTGTACAGACCCACGTAGCCGCCGCCGACCACGAGAATGCGCGTGCCGGCCCGGGGTCCCTGGCCGGACCCGGGGTTCGTCTCGTGGGAGAGGGGAGCAGTCACTGTCCCATGAGGCAACGGGCGCTCGACTTTGTCCACAGGCCCGACAAATTGTGTGACCGGAGAACACCGGCGCGCCGCAGCGGAGTGTTTCCCCTCGTGAAGGGAAGGGCCGCAGGTCAGCGGGTGGGACGGTCAGCGGGCACCGGGGTGGAACAGGGAGAGTCCAGGCCCATACTCCGATCGGGAGGCGCACCGTGCGGAACGACCCCCTTCTGAATCGCCCCCTGCTCAACTATGTTCGTAGTTCGCCGGGGTATTGGGGTTCGGCCCCGGCGGGACCAGGCGGGGAGTCTCCGGGGGGAGACATCATTACCGGGGGATCGCATATGCACATTCAGGACGCTCGTTGGCAGGCCACTGTCCCGGCTGAGAGCAGCGGACGGGCGGGCGCGGGCACGCGCTCTGCGCCCCTTCGCGTGGACGCACAGCGCAATCTGGAGCACGTACTGCGGGCCGCCCGCGAGGTGTTCGGCGAGCTCGGGTACGGCGCGCCGATGGAGGACGTGGCGCGCCGGGCGAGAGTCGGGGTCGGCACCGTGTACCGCCGCTTCCCGAGCAAGGACGTCCTGGTCAGCCGGATAGCCGAGGAGGAGACCGCCCGCCTGACGGAGCAGGCCCGTACGGCACTTGGGCAGGAGGACGAACCGTGGTCCGCGCTCTCGCGGTTCCTGCGGACGTCGGTGGCCTCGGGTGCGGGACGGCTGCTGCCGCCCCAGGTGCTGCGCGTGGGGGCGGCCGAAGCGGCTGAAATCGGTGATGTCGCCCTCGGCGGGGGGCCATTGACGGGCGTGCCTGATGCCTCCCCGGACCAGACGCGCGTACCGCAGCAGCGGTCGGCCTCCCGGGTCGCCGGGGAACCGCCGTCGACCGCCGCGCTGCCCGGTCTCTCGGCCGACAGCGCGGGGCCAGTGGAGCTGCTGGAGGTCGTGGGCAGGCTGGTGGACCGGGCCCACACAGCAGGCGAGTTGCGGGGCGATGTCACCGTGGCGGACGTCCTGCTGGTGATAGCCACGGCGGCGCCTACACTGCCCGACTCGGCACAGCAGGCGGCCGCGTCCTCACGGCTGCTGGACATCCTGCTGGAGGGTCTGCGCTCCCGTCCGGCTTGAGCGCGGGGGTGGCGGGCCGGCGGGGCGCCCCGCTTCGGGCGCCGTATCGGCAGTGCCCGTATCGGCGGCACCCGCATCACGGTCGGCTGTCCCGTAGTCGACTGTCCCGCAGTGGGCTGCTTTGCAATCGGCTGCTTTGCAGTCGGCCGGTTCCTCGGCATCACTCATCCGGGCTCTGGGGACAATTAGTTGAGCCTTCCCCTAACGGGTGACAGTTAGTGCTCCGATTCGGGAAGACTCCCCGGATGAGTGGTTGCCGAACGCGAGTGGCCGGTCATAGCCCCCGCCGTGCAAGTCTTGGCCGGTGTTCTGGTCTGAGGTAGGTACGGGGGCTTTCCGCGATGAGCATTGAGGGGCGGGACGAGCCACTCGGCGAGGCCGACGGGGCGCAGCCGCTGCCCGGGCAGGGCCCGGGGCAGCCGCCCGGGAAGATGTCCGGGGAGCCAACCGGGCAGGCGGGGTCGCAGCCAGGGCCGCCTCCGGGCGGCGAATGGTCGGCCAGCGTGCCCCAGCAGCGTGAGGGCGGCGGCAGCGGGGTGCTTCCGCCGCCACGCGCCCTGGACCTGCCGCCGTCGGACGCCGAACTGATCGCGCAGATGCGGGACGGCACCGACAGCACCGCCGGCGCCGGCAGCGTCGACAGCGCCTACGAGGAACTGTTCCGCAGGCACTCCGACGCGGTGCGCCGCTATGCCCGTACCTGCTGCCGCGACGCGCACACCGCCGACGACCTGACGGCCGAGGTGTTCGCGCGCACGCTGCAGGCGGTACGGCGCGGGGCGGGACCCGAGCAGGCGGTCCGGGCCTATCTGCTGACCACGGTTCGCCGGGTCGCCGCGGCATGGACGAAGACCGCCAAGCGGGAACAGCTGGTCGAGGACTTCGCCGTCTTCGCCGACCGGGCCGCCAGGTCCTCGTCGTCCGAGGTGTCCGACCAGGACACGCTGGATCTGGGCGCCGATGTCCAGGCCATGCGGATCGCCGAGAAGTCGCTGGCCATGGAGGCGTTCCGGTCGCTGCCTGAGCGCTGGCAGGCAGTCCTCTGGCACACCACCGTGGAGGAGGAGTCCCCGAGCGACGTCGCCCCGCTGTTCGGGCTGACGGCCAATGCCACCGCGGTCCTGGCCAGCCGGGCCCGTGAAGGGCTCAAGCAGGCCTACCTCCAGGCCCATGTGAGTCAGACGCTCACCGCGGGCGGCGACTGCGCGCAGTATGCCGACCGGCTCGGCGCTTACGCCCGCGGCGGCCTGCGGATGCGGGCCGAGCGGGGGCTGCGGAAGCATCTGGAGGAGTGCGCCAAGTGCCGGCTCGCGGTGGGCGAGCTCAAGGACGTCAACGCCGGGATTCCCGGGCTCGTTCCGATCGCGGTCATCGGCTGGTTCGCCGGTGGGTCCGCGCTCAAGGCCGCCGGGCTCGTCGCGGGCGGCGCGGCCGGGGCCGCCGGGGCCGGTGCCGCCGCGGCGTCGGGCGGGAGTTCGGCGGGCGGGGCCGCTGCCGCGTCCGAAGGGCTCGGCGTGCCCGCCAAGGCCGGTATCGCCGCCGGCGTCGTCGTCGCGGCGGCCGCCGGTCTGGCGTTCGCGCTGTCCGGCAGCGACGCTCCCCGACCGGCGCCGCACGCCGCGCCCCCGGTCGCGCAGCCCGTCGTACCGGCCAAACCCACGCCACCGCCCCCACGGCCGAAGGCACCGCCCGCTCCCCCGGCGCCCGCGCCCAAACCCGCCCCCAAGCCGAAGCCCACGCCGGTACCCCCGAAGCCCGCTCCCAAGCCCTCGAAGCCAGCGCCGACGCCGACCGAACCCACCCCACCCCCGAAGCCCGCCCCGACTCCGACTCCGACACCTCCGCCGCCCGCACCGGCCGTCTACCAGGTGGCCGCCCTTGACTACTCGCTCGTCGGCGACCACACCGAGCCCGAGCTCAGCCTCAAGGACAGCGGCCCGGTGTGGCAGCGCCGTCAGTTGGCCATGCGGGGGACCCAGTACAACCGCGGTATCAGCGTGCACGCCCCGTCCAGCGTGACCGTCCAGCTCAACCGCCAGTGCTCCACCTATGAAGCGCTGGCCGGTATTGACGACATGTCGCTCGGGCTCGGGGCGGTGCGCTTCTCGGTGTACGGGGACCAGTCCCTGCTGTGGCGTTCGGCCGTGGTGCACGGCAGGGATCCGGCGGTGCACGTGCGGGTCGGGCTCGCGGGCCACCGGACGCTCCGGCTCGTGGTCGAACGGAGCGGCCCCTTCGGCTCGGTGGCGGTGGCCGACTGGGCGCAGTCACAGATCAGCTGCAGCTGACCGGACCCGATCCCACCCCCGTCCCGCGAGCCCCTGCCCTGCCCTGCCCTGCCCTGCCCTGCCCTGCCCCTAAAGGCTCCGTCGCGGTACGACCCCGCCCGCCACCGCCCGCTGCTTCGGTGCCGCTGTCCCGGTCCAGCAACTGCCGCGTCTGGCCAGCAGTCTGCGCAGCCACAGCTCCGTGGAGACCAGGTCGGCCAGCCCGTCGAGCGGCAGCCGCTCCCCCTCGGCAGCCGCGCGCAGCGCCTTGCGGACCACCCGCGCCTCGATCAGGCCGGCGTCCGCGAGCAGCGGGGCATCGAACAGGGCGATCAGCGAGGGGAGCGAGGCGCGCAGCCCCTGATGGAACGTGGCTTTCGCGGTGGTGTGCGACGGGGCGCCCCAGCCGTCCGGCAGGTCGTGGATGCCCGCGCCCGCCAGCACCGTACGGAGGATCTCGGCCCGTGCGCCGGGCTGGACCCGCAGCGATTCGGGGAGCAGCCGGGCCGCCCGTACCACCTGGTTGTCGAGGAACGGCGCGTGCAGGCGCTGGCTCCGTACCTCCGCCGCCTGTTCGAAGATCCGGTGGTCCGCCGCGTACCGGGCGAGCGCGGCGCGTGCGCGGGCCTCGCCTGGGCGCTGCACCGAGGTGGGCCGCAGCGCCGACTCCTGGAGGCGTACGGAGACTTCGGCGAGCGCCTCACCGGTCAGCCAGCGGGCCGCGGGCCCCGGCCGTGACCAGGTGAGCGCCGCCAGCGAGGCGTCCAGCGTCGAGCCCTCGGCGGCGTAAGGGACATCGCGGTCGCGCAGCCGGACGGCCGCCTCCTCGATGCCCGCGCGGTACGGGGTGCGGGCCAGTCTGCGCGCGGCGCGGTAGACGGTGAAGGGGATGAGGACCGAGCCGTCCGCTTTGGCCAGCGCGGCGACCGGTTTGACCAGATGACGTCTGCGGCGGTCCATCAGCAGGTCGGCCAGGCGCGCGGGGTGCGCGTCGAGCACCTGCCGTGCGCCGTCGCCCACCAGGTGGTCCGCGCTGCCCGCGGCGAGCCGCAGGCGGTGGCGCTCCGATGTGATCAGCGAAGGGCCCGGCTCGTCGGTCAGCGGGCCCGACTCCAGATCGGCGTACGGCAGGGCCTCTTCGCCCCCCGCGACGACCACGTGGTGCAGTCTCGGGTTGGCCGCGATGGCGCCCGCCCGTTCCAGTTCGGGCCCGTGGCCCCGCGCGGAGAGGTCATTGAAGGTCACGGCGAGGAGGCGTTCGCCGGCGCCCGTGCCATGGCCGAGGATCGTGCCCGGCACCCCGGGCAGTCCGGCCGCGAGAAGCGTGAGGGTGGCGGATGCGCTGCCGCCGGAGAGGTCGGCGCCGATTCCGGCGGCGGGCACCGGGACCCCGCGCGCGGCGCGCCGTTCGGCCGGGCCCATTCCCGGGACGGGGCCCGGATCGGGCGGCAGCGTCTCGGGGGCGTGGCGCGGCGCGGTGAGCCGGGCGCGTACGGCTTCGACGAGCGCGTCCCGGACGCCGTCCACGGCCCGGTCCGGGTCGACCTGGGCGGCGGCCACGGCGAGCGAGGCCACCTGTTCGTACCCGGTGATCTCCCGTGAGCCGTCGCGCAGGATGAGGGCGTGGCCCGGCGGGATGCGCCGCACCCCGGCGTAGGGCGTCGAGTCGCGCAGCGCCTCGGGCACGTCGGGGCAGGCGAGCAGCGCGGCCAAGTGGCCGATGTCCAGCTGCGCTTCGACCAGGTCGGCGAGGGGAAGGGCCGCGGTGGCGTACGCGGTGCCGTTGGCCCAGGGGGTGTGGAAGACGGGCCGCGCGCCGGCCAGGTCGCCGATGACGGTGACCCGGCGCCCGGACTGTACGACGACCGTGTAACTGCCCGCCCAGGCGGTGAGATGGCGCAGCGCGCCGCCGCGCGCGGCGAACAGGCCGACCCGCAGCTCCTCGTCCGTCGCAGCGCAACAGCCCAGTACCGCAAGGCGGGTGAGGGGGTCGACAGAGATGACCCGCACCTCGTCCGGCCGCCAGTCACCGACCGCCCAGAGGGGATCGGGATCGCCCCACAGCAGCTGCGAGCCCACGGGGTGGACCGTGCGCCCCTCGTCCGCGCCGCCGAGCGAACCGGCCGTGCCGAAGCTCGCGGCAGTACTGCTCCACCCCACCAACCACCGCATCGCCGCCTCCACAGGCTGTGGACAACTGAACGCCGAGGGCGTCCAGGACCATGCTGCCATGACAACGGCGTACCGGAGGGGGTACGGAAGCGCGCACCCGGATGTGAATGCGCCCCCGGCAAAGGCCATTCGGTCTTGCCCCACGAGGGGCGTCATCCAGCCATTCTGGCGGAGTGGCATCTGTGCAGGGACACCGGCCGAAGGGCCGTACAGCGCTTCGGTCCGGGAGACGCCACACGCCTCCCGGACCGGCCGGCCGCCCGCGGGGATTGAGGCGGCCGTATCCCCCAGCCCACTGGAACCTGTGCAGTGGGCCGACCCACGCACTGCACATGGAAGACCTCGCCGAACGGCCGGACCAGAGCGCACGGCCGGGCGCACGGCCACACACCGGGGGCACGGGCCGCGATTGAGAGCGCTCCGGGCGGGCAACAATCCCGCCATCCGGAACATCACCCCTTAACGGTAGGGATGCGGCGAACTACGCTGGGTTTACGAATGCCGTGCACGGCTTCTCGGACAAGAGGAGTTGCCGCGACACGGCGGCCGTCTGTGTGTCGAGGGGTGGCGCATGTCCAGGGAGCTACGCGGGCCGAACGACAAGCTCGGCACCGTTCTCGCCGTCGCGGGAATCAGCAACGCCGGACTGGCGCGACGGGTCAACGACCTCGGCGCCCAGCGCGGCCTGACGCTTCGGTACGACAAGACGTCCGTGGCCAGGTGGGTGTCCAAGGGCATGGTGCCCCAGGGCGCCGCGCCCCATCTGATCGCGGCGGCGATCGGCGCCAAGCTGGGCCGGCCCGTACCGCTGCACGAGATAGGACTCGCGGACGCGGATCCGGCCCCCGAGGTCGGGCTCGCCTTCCACCGCGACGTCAGCTCGGCCGTGGTGTCGGCGACCGATCTGTACCGGCTGGATCTCGCCGGGCGCCGGGCCGGAAGTGGCGGGATATGGCAGTCGCTCGCCGGATCGTTCGCGGTCACGGCATATGCGACACCCGCCTCGCGATGGCTGATAACACCCGCTGACTCCTCGGTGGAGCGGGGCGCCGACGAACTGGCGGGCCCGGCCGCGCTGCGCGTCGGACACAGCGATGTGACCAAACTGCGGGAGGCCGCCGAGGACGCGCGGCGCTGGGACTCCAAGTACGGCGGCGGGGACTGGCGTTCGTCGATGGTGCCCGAGTGCCTGCGGGTGGACGCGGCTCCGCTGCTCCTCGGCTCGTACTCGGACGAGGTGGGCCGCGGGCTCTTCGGCGCGACCGCCGAACTGACCAGGCTCGCCGGGTGGATGGCGTTCGACACCGGCCAGCAGGAGGCCGCCCAGCGCTACTACATCCAGGCGCTGCGGCTCGCCCGCGCCGCCGCCGATGTCCCGCTGGGGGGATATGTCCTGGCTTCGATGTCGCTCCAGGCGGTCTACCGCGGCTTCGGGGACGAGGGAGTGGACCTCGCGCAGGCGGCGGTCGAGCGCAACAGGGGCCTCGCGACAGCACGCACGATGAGTTTCTTCCGACTGGTGGAAGCACGGGCGCACGCGCGCGCCGGTGACTCGGCTGCGGCCGGCGCGGCGCTGAAGGCGGCGGAGGGCTGGCTGGAGCGCTCGCGCGAAGGCGACGCCGATCCGTCCTGGCTCGGCTTCTACTCGTACGACCGCTTCGCCGCCGACGCCGCCGAGTGCTACCACGATCTCAAGGCCCCGCGTCAGGTGCGGCGCTTCACCGAGCAGGCGCTGTCGAAGCCGACGGAGGAGTTCGTCCGCTCGCACGGGCTGCGTCTTGTGGTGAGCGCGGTGGCGGAGCTGGAGTCCGGCAACCTCGACGCGGCGTGTGCCGCGGGCACCCGGGCGGTGGAGGTCGCGGGGCGGATCTCGTCGGCGCGCACCACGGAGTACGTACGGGATCTGCTGCACCGGCTTGAGCCGTACGGCGACGAGCCGAGAGTGGTGGAGTTACGCGAGCGGGCCAGACCACTCCTGGTGGCGCCCGCGTAGAACGGTCCTCCCCCCTGGTTTGAGGGCATTGTCAGTGGGCCAGTGCACTATCGGGGTGGGAGGAGGTGCGATGTCTTTCGGGAACGGCAGCACGCGTGGTGACAGCGGCGCCCGTGGCGGCAGCGGCGATCGCTACGGCGGTGCCGGCCACAGCGGTGGCTTCGACTGCGACGTGCTGATCATCGGCGGCGGGATCGTCGGCCTGTCGACGGCGTACGCCCTGACACGGTCCGCGCCGGGCACGCGGGTCGTGGTGCTGGAGAAGGAGCAGCGCACCGCCCGCCATCAGACGGGCCGCAACAGCGGGGTCATCCACAGCGGGATCTACTACCGGCCCGGCTCCCTCAAGGCGCGGTTCGCGGTGCGGGGTGCGGCGGAGATGACCGCGTTCTGCGCCGAGCACTCCCTGCCGTACGAGGTGACGGGCAAGCTGATCGTCGCGACGGAGCGGGACGAGCTGCCCCGGCTGCACGCCCTGGCCCAGCGCGGCCGGGAGAACGGGATTCCGGTGCGGGAGCTGGGCCCCGCCCAGATCGCCGAGTACGAGCCGGGGGTCCGGGGACTGGCCGCGATCCGCGTCGCCACCACCGGGATCGCCGACTACGGCGCGGTGGCCGCGCGCCTCGCGGAGCTTTCGGAGTCGGCGGGGGCCGAGGTCCGGTGCGGGGCCGAGGCCGTCCGGATAGCGCGGCGCCCGGAAGGCGTCGCGGTCGCCACGTCCGACGGAGCGGTAATACGGGCCCGGGCCCTGGTCAACTGCGCGGGGCTGCACTGCGACCGGGTCGCCCGGCTGGCGGGCGACGACCCGGGGATGCGGATCATGCCCTTCCGGGGGGAGTACTACACCCTGACCCGCCCCAGCCTGGTGCGCGGCCTCGTCTATCCCGTGCCCGACCCGGCCTTCCCCTTCCTCGGCGTCCATCTGACCCGGGGCACCGACGGCACGGTCCACGTCGGACCGAACGCGGTACCGGCGCTGGCCCGCGAGGGGTACGACTGGGGCACCGTGCGCCCCGCCGAGCTGGGTACGGTGCTGGCCTGGCCCGGCGCGTGGCGGGTAGCGGGCCGCCACTGGCGGTACGGGGCGGGCGAGCTGCACCGCTCGCTGTCGAAGCGCGCCTTCACCGAGGCGGTGCGGCGGCTGCTGCCCGCCGTCGAGGAGACGGATCTGCGCCGGTCGCCGGCCGGGGTGCGGGCCCAGGCGGTCCTCAGGGACGGCACGCTGGCCGACGACTTCCTGATCCGGGAGGCGCCGCGCACGGTCCATGTGCTGAACGCCCCCTCGCCGGCCGCGACGGCAGCCCTGCCGATCGGCCGCGAGATCGCCCGCAGGGCGCTGGCCTCGGTGGGGGTACGGGCCTGAGGACCGGCAGGCGCCGGGACCGTAGAATCGGGGGCACTGTGTCCGATCTCCTGAACCCCCCACCCGATCCCTCGTCGCCCCAGCGCGCCAAGGGCGAGCCGCGCTTCCCCGGCGGACCCGCGGCCGACCCCGCGGGCTCCCACCACGAGCGCCGGATCCGCAGCTTCCAGCCGCGCCGCAGCCGCGTCACGACCGGGCAGGCCGACGCTCTGGAACGGCTGTGGCCGCGCTGGGGTCTGGACATCGACGGACAGCGGGTCCTCGATCTGCCCACCCTGTTCGACGGTCTCCCCGTCGTCCTGGAGATCGGCTTCGGCATGGGCGAGGCCACCGCGCAGATGGCCGCGGCCGACCCGTCGACCGGGATCCTCGCATCCGATGTGCACACCCCCGGCCAGGGAAACCTGCTGCGTCTCGCGGAGCGGAACGGCCTGTCCAACATCCGGGTGGCCAACGGCGACGCGATCATCCTGCTCCGCGAGATGCTGAAACCGGACTCGCTCGCCGGACTGCGGGTGTACTTCCCCGACCCATGGCCCAAGAGCCGCCACCACAAGAGGCGGCTGATCCAGCCCGAGTTCCTCGACCTGGCCGCGCCCCGGCTCGCACCGGACGCCGTCCTGCACTGCGCGACCGACTGGGTCCCGTACGCCGAGCAGATGCTGGAGGTGCTCACCGCGCACCCCTGCTTCGAGAACACCACGTCGGACGGCGGCTACGCACCGAGGCCCGGCTTCCGGCCGCTGACCAGGTTCGAGGGCCAGGGACTCGACAAGGGCCACGCGGTCCACGACCTGTTGTTCCGCCGCAACGACCGCCCGAGCGGCCACAGCACCGGCTAGCGGCTGTCCGGCCGATCTTCGTGGATCAGGCCGGGCCCGGCACGGAAACCCGGTACGGCGTCGCGGTTGTCAGTGCCGCTCGTTAGTCTCAATCGGGTGTACGAGTCGAGCGTGCCGCCCGGGGCGGCCCATCCGGTGGTCCCGGTGTACGAGGAGCAACCGCGCTTCGACGCCGTTCCGCCGCGTGCACACTGGCGCTACGCACCCCGCAGGGACTTCTGGCGGAGCAAGGCGCTGCGCGCCTCAGCGGTGATCATCGTCCTCGCCATCTGCGGCCTGCTGATCCTCTCGCTGGTCCGCGAACAGACCGGGACCGAGGGCTTCCTCGTCGGCATGGCTCTGGCCGTGCTGCCGGTGCCGCTGCTCATGGCGGCCTTCCGCTGGCTGGACCGGGTCGATCCGGGCCCCTGGCGCAACCTGATCTTCGCCTTCGCCTGGGGGGCGTGCGCCGCCGCGCTCGTCGCGATCATCGCCAACTCCTTTGCCACCCACTGGATAGCGACCGCCACAGCGGATCCGAAAAGCGCGAACACTCTCGGGGCGAGACTGGTGGCGCCGATCGTCGAGGAGAGCGCGAAGGCCACGGCCATCCTGCTGATCTTCCTCTTCCGCAGGCGCCACTTCACCGGGGTCGTGGATGGTGTGGTCTTCGCGGGGTTCACCGCGACCGGCTTCGCCTTCACCGAGAACATCCTGTATCTGGGCAGCGCCTTCGGCGAGGACAAGTCGCTGGGGTTCTCGGGCGTTCCGTCCGTGACGGCGGCGACGTTCTTCGTCCGGGTGGTCCTCTCACCGTTCGCCCATCCGCTGTTCACCGTGCTGACCGGCATCGGCTTCGGCATCGCGGCGCTGGCCGCCGAGGACCGGCGGCTGCGCCGGACCGCACCGCCGCTGCTCGGCCTCCTCTGCGCCATGGGCATGCACGCCCTGTGGAACAGCTCGTCGGCTTTCGGCACCTACGGCTTCTATCTGGTCTACGGCGCTTTCATGCTCCCGGTCTTCGGGATGATCACCTGGCTGGCGATCTGGACCCGCCAGCGGGAGCTGCGCACGATATCGGCCGAACTGCCCGCGTACGCGGCGGCGGGCTGGCTGGCCCCCGCGGAGCCGCTGGCGCTCTCGTCGATGCGGGCGCGCGCCATGGCACGCAGCTTCGCGGCGCGTACGTTCGGCGGAGGGTTCGGCGCGACCAGCCCGCATCTGGGCCCGCACCCGGCCCCGTACGGCCGGAGCCCGAGCCCCGTTGGCCCGAACCCCGTCGGCCCGGCCCCCTCCGGTCCGTACGGCCAGAGCCCGTACCACCGGCCGGCCGCGCACGCCGACGCGAAGTCACGGGCCAGGGCCGCGTCCCGCGCGGTCTCCGAGTACGAGGCCTTCGCGACCACCCTCGCCTTCCTGCGGCACCGGGCCCACCGGGGCGTGGTGGCCCCGGACTTCGAAGCACGTGAGCAGGAACTGCTGCACCACCTCTGGCAGCGCAAGGAGATCGCAGGACCCGCGCTGCTCTACGCGGCCGAGGCGACCGGGCGGGTACGGGTGCCGCCGCCGCATCTGCACTACGGCGGCTACAACCCGTACCAGCACTGACCCCGGCGGCGCCTCGCCCGGCTTCCGGTTCCTGGCCGTACCGGTCCCGGCCCGATCCGGTTCCTCAGGCGGAGGCCGCGGTCAGCTCCGCCACCTCGGCGTCGGTGAGCTTCAACTCGGCCACGGCGGTCAGCGCGGGCAGCTGCCCGACCGTACGGGCCGAAGCGATCGGCGCGACGACGGTCGGCTGTGCGGCCAGCCAGGCCAGGGCGACGGTCGCGACCTCGGCTCCGTGCGCCGCGGCGACCCTGTCGAGCGCGGCCAGGACCTTCGGCCCCCGCTCGGTCTCCAGGTGCTGGGCCGCACTGCCGGCCCGCACGCTGTCGACGTCCACACCGGGCCGGTACTTGCCCGTGAGGAAGCCGGCGGCCAGCGCGTAGTACGGGACGGCCGCCAGACCGTGCCGGGCCGCCACGTCCTGGAGCCCGCCCTCGTAGGTGCCACGGGAGACCAGGTTGTAGTGCGGCTGCACAGCGACGTACCGGGCGAGCCCCTCGGCCTCGGAGAACGCCATGAAGGCGTCGAGCCGCTCGGCGCTCACATTGGACGCGGCGATGGCGCGCACCTTGCCGGCCTTCACCAGATCATCGAGAGTGGTGATGATCTCCTCGACGGAAACGGACTCGTCGTCGAGGTGCGTGTAGTAGAGGTCGATGTAGTCGGTGCCCAGCCTGCGCAGCGACTCGTCGGCGGCGGCCCTGATGTTCCCGGCCGAGAGACCCCGGTACCGGGGGTGCATACCGACCTTGGTGGCGACCACCACGTCGGCGCGGTTGCCACGCGCTGCCAGCCAGTTGCCGATGACGGTCTCGGACTCGCCGCCCTTGTTTCCGGGCACCCACGCCGAGTACGTGTCCGCGGTGTCGATGAAGTTGCCGCCGACGGCGGTGTAGGCGTCCAGCACCTTGAAGGACTGTTCTTCGTCGGCGCTCCACCCGAAGACGTTGCCACCGAGGGAGAGCG
This sequence comes from Streptomyces sp. NBC_01197, assembly GCF_036010505.1. Taxonomy (NCBI): domain Bacteria; kingdom Bacillati; phylum Actinomycetota; class Actinomycetes; order Kitasatosporales; family Streptomycetaceae; genus Streptomyces; species Streptomyces sp. NBC_01197. The sequence continues at coordinate 3,988,441 of NZ_CP108569.1, read as the reverse complement.
GGAAGACCTTGAGGTCGGAGGAGCCGAGTGCGCGCAGAGGAGTCATACGTCGGTCAACCCAGCGTCGGCCCGGCACTATTCCGCTGTTCAGCCGGACGGCCGTACGCGTGGGACGGACCGGGCGGGCCGGTGCCCGCATACGGCGAACCGGCAGCCCTGACGCCGGGGGGATGTGCCGTCAGGACCGCCGGGGTGCGGACGCCGTACATCGGCGGTACTCGCGGGGACCGAAAGCGGGTGCGGGAGTTCAGCCGCTCACGCCTTGGGGTTGCCGCTCACGCGTTGGGGTTTACGGGTTGAGGCCCTTGCCCTGGAGCCAGGTCATCGGGTCGACCGGGTCGCCCCCGCCCGGGCGGACCTCCAGGTGCACATGCGGTCCTGTGACGTTGCCGGTGGCTCCGACCCGGCCGATGACCTCGCCGGTGCTGACCTTCTGGCCGGCGCTGACGCCCAGCGAGGACTGGTGGCAGAACCACAACTCCGTACCGTCGTCGAGCGTGATGACCGTGCGGTAGCCGTACGCCCCCGCCCAGCCCGCCGACTTGACCGTCCCGCTGTGCACGGCCTTGATCGGGGTGCCGGTCGGGGCGGCGAAGTCGAGGCCGGTGTGGTGGCCCGACGACCACATCGAACCGCCGTCGTCGAACCGCGAGGTGAGGGTGTACGAGGAGACCGGGAGCGAGTAACTGGCCGCAAGCTTGGCGAGCCGCTCCTTCTCCGCCTTGGCCTTGGCCTCCGCCTCGGCCTTCTTCTTGGCCGCCTCCTCCTTGGCCGCAGCCTCGTCCTGCTTTTTCGCGGCCTCCGCCGACGCCTTCTCCGCAGCTGCCTTCTCGGCTGCCGCCTTGGCCTCGTCGTCGACCGCACCCTGCTGCTGCTCGGCCTGCTGGATGATCCGGGCACGGAGGGCCTCTCCCGCGTCCGCGCCGCCCTTGCCGGTGGCCGCCGCGGTGGTGAGCGCCGCGTCGGCGGCGCCCGTCTCCGTACCGCCGTGGCCCGACGAGCCGCCGTCGATGTCGGAGATCAGCGTCCCCACGCCGGGCAGCGACTCGGCATCCGGCAGCTTGTCCTTGACGGACTGCGGAAGGTCGGGGAGGGAGATCGCGACCGGCGGCTTGCTCTGGGCGCTGGCCATGCCGCCCGCGCCGACAGCCGCGATCACGCCGACGCCGAGGACCGTCGAACTGCGGGCGAGTCCGCCACGCTGCTTGGCGACGCGGTGTTTGCCACGGACCGAACGGAGGGAATCCTCAGTGGGGTTCCACTCGTCGAATGTGCCGCCGTCCTCACCGCCGAAACCGAGAGCATCGTCGTTCGGGAAGTAAAGCGTTTCGGGGGCAGGGTTGTTGGACGCCACGGAGGCGCACTCCTTTCCTTCCTTACCGCCTACCGGGTTAGCTGACGGGTTCGGAGCAGGAAGGTCTCCTACGGGCAGCCCTTGCGGAGAAGCCCGATTCACCCCAATTGATGGTTCCCCGGTTCCCTTGCGGGATTCGGCGCGTGCGCGCGGTGCCGCCTCTTGCGACGACTGGGACAACCGCGCTGCGTTATCGAACGTTAATAGACGCGAGGGCCGGATTCCAAGCTGTTCCGACTGATCGTTAACGGCTCTGGCCTGCACTTAACGGGTCATAAAGGGGCGCATTCGGGCGACTTGATCTCCCTTCGGGAGCCATCGTGAAACATCGGCTTCCTGATGGTGCGTCAACTGTTATGCGGAGGGGTGCGCTTCGACTACGCATCGTGTTGTTCCCGGTGGACGATCCCCACCGTCCTGCGCCGGTCCGGCTGCCCCAGGCCCGGGCGGCCCACCGCGAGCAGCGCCATGTCGTCCGTGGAGCGCCCGCCCGTGTGCCGTCGCACGTCGTCGGTCACCGCCGTCAGCAGCTCGTCGGGCCCCGAGAAGATCCGGCCGCGCAGCCGCTTCTGCGGCTCGTAGAAGGCCCCCTGCGCATTCCTCGCCTCGGACAGGCCGTCGGTGTAGAGCAGCAGCGTGGCCCCCGGCGGGAACTCCGTCTCGTCCGCCCGGTCCGGCCAGGCCGCCAGATCGGCCAGCCCCAGCGGCAGGGCGGGATCGGTCGGCCTGAGGACGTGGATACCCCCGTCCGCGTACAGCAGCAGCGGTTCGGGGTGACCCCGGTTGAGCAGCCGGATCCGGCCCTGGTCACCGCGCGGGATCTCGGCGAGCGCCGCCGTGGTGAACCCCTCGAAGGCGTCAAGTCCCTCCCGTCGTACGCCTTCACGGGTCAGCGCACGCTCCAGCCGCTGGGCGACCTGTTCGATCGTCACCTCCTGCTCGGCAGCTTCCCGGAAGGCCCCGATCACCACGGCCACCGCCTCGACGGCGCCGAGCCCCTTGCCCCGCACGTCACCCACCACCAGCCGGACCCCGTACGGGGTGTCCTGCACGGCGAAGAGATCGCCGCCGATGAAGGTGCCTGCCTGCGCCGCCTCGTACCGCGCCGCGATGTGCAGCCCGGCGATCCGTTCGGAAGGCACCGGCAGCACAGCACGCTGCGCGGTCTCCGCCACCACGCGCGCCGACGCGAGCTCTTCGCCACTGACCCGGATGACGCGGTTGATGACGAGGGCGACGACCGACAGCGTCACGACGGTGATGAGCTCCGTGATCGCCGAGGCCTTGGCCGAGGTGTCGTCGTAGCCATGCAGCCCCACGACGGCCAGCACCGCGACGATCCCCGTGAGCAGCGTGGCCCGGTACGAGAAGAGCGGGGCGGCGATCACCGGCGCGGCGACGAAGAACGGGGCAGCCGTGAACGCGGCCGGCGTCAGCTGGTCGAAGACCACACCGCCCACGATCAGCACGGCGGGCAGCACCCGGACGAACCTACGCGCCCAGCCCGAGTCCTCTCGCTGCCCCACCAGTACCCTCCTGCCCGGTCCACAAAGCGGCGGACGGTACCGCGCCCCACCAGGCTGGCCGCACCCGCGCCGGTCTGCGATTCGGCGTCGGCCAAGTGGGGGAAGCGGGGACCGGCCGGGCGGCAGCGGTGAGAAACGACCGAAGGCCCAGCACGTGATGTGCTGGGCCTTCGATCCTGAGTAGCGGGGACAGGATTTGAACCTGCGACCTCTGGGTTATGAGCCCAGCGAGCTACCGAGCTGCTCCACCCCGCGTCGGTAAACCCAACTCTACGCCATGCGCGAGGGTGGTTCTGACCATTACGGGAAGGGGCCGGCCGGACCGCCGAGACGCACCGCAGGACGCACCGCAGGACGGGCACCAGGCCTTCGGGCGCATGGACCTGGCCGGAGAGCTCCACTTCTTGCTTCCTCCATGGAGCACCACCGCTTGAGCCGACCGGACGGCCGGTGATTAAAATCGTCTCTCATGTCGAAGCCTGACGAACTGCTTGTTGAGGTCGCCGCCCTGGTGGAGTCCGGGGCCAGCAATCAGATGTCTCTGACCGTGGTCGCCGGTGGTGCAGTCATCACCGGTCGGCTGGCTCCCGAAGCCGTCTGGAGGCAGCGGGTGTCGGAGGTCCTGGCGGACTCGGCCCGCCTGAGTGATTTCTCCGCTGTGTTCACCGCTGCCCCGCGCGAGGAGGGGCCGCCCACGCATCTGCACTTCCATGTGGCGCGGATTCTGCAGGGCACGGTGGGGATCCCCGAGACGGGCGGAATGTACCGCGTGGCGATCGAGGACGTCAGCGGCTGGACCATCGGCGACTTCAGCTACTCCGACCACTGACACGGTCGCGGCGAGAGCCCCTCACCGCTGTTTTGATGGCGGCTCTCGCCTGCGCGCCGGTCAGGCTCATGGGAAAAGACCCGCCCGCCCCGGCCCTCGGGGCCTGCCAGTATCCCCGGCGGGCCCGCCGCCTCACCCCACGGGCGGTTCCGTCGATTCGGCGGCGCGGCGATATTTCTCGTTGATGCGTTGGGCTTCTTCGAGCTGGTCCTCAAGGACGACGATGCGGCAGGCGGCCTCGATGGGTGTGCCCTGGTCGACGAGTTCCCGGGCGCGGGCGGCGATGCGCAGCTGGTAGCGGGAGTAGCGGCGGTGGCCGCCCTCGGAACGCAGCGGGGTGATGAGGCGGGCTTCGCCGATGGCGCGGAGGAAGCCCTGCGTGGTGCCGAGCATTTCGGCGGCCCGGCCCATGGTGTAGGCGGGGTAGTCGTCGTCGTCGAGACGGCCGAACGAGTCGTCTGCTGTCATTTCACCTCTCTGTGGAACGCGTTGAGGGGCCCGGATGCCATCTGGCACCCGGGCCCCGAAGGAACTGCTACACCATCTGCCGACTCTCGTACTGCGTCGGCGTTCTGTTTCCGCGTGCACGCCCGGGAGAGGGCGTGGATTGCGGGGATCGCGGTTGCTTGACCGGAGACCACCTCACTAACGATGTCCTGCGGTACCCGGGCTCGACACTCCGCCCGGGCGATCCTGATGGCGCCTGGCTCCTCCGTTCTTCCCTCTGGGATCACTCACTTACCTACTGCTGGTACTAACTGCTCCGCGGCCTACGGCAGCGCCACTCTTCGGCAGCCAGCCCCGTCGCCCGTCCTGCGTCTGCTCTGGCTTGGAACCCCACTGCCGAACCTCCCGGCACGCGCGTCCGCAGCCGACGCCTTTACCGAGGTGCTACTGACAAACACACTGCTGATCCTGCGAACTGCACCTTGCCGTACTGCTCACGGCGGCCCCTGATCACTGCGGGCCACCCGGTCCGGTCGTCAGCCCCGTCGCCATCCTGCAACTGCTCCGGCTTCGGAACTCCACCACCGCACCGTCGTGCGAACTGCCTTCACTGCGCGTACCACTGCCCGGCAGTTCATCTCTGCCGGGCCTTGCTTGATCTCGGCTACGAGAGAAAACATAACCACTTCACTGCCCGATGTCTACCTCAGCCACCGTAGATTTCCGCCTGTCGGGGAGCGAGATGGTCGACCTCGGTCGCAGTGGATGTGGGCAACGCCCTCTGCTCGAGCCACGGCTATCGGCTCCGAGCAGCACCGATACGCGGACTCGAAGGACCGTAAGCGCGTACCTCAGCCGGTAGCACTCAAGGCACCGGTCGGGCTGCGACAGTCGGCGGCGAGCAGATCCACGCCGTACCAGGTACTGCCGACGCATGCTCACGCACGAGCTCCGAAACGACTGAGCGCCCCGACCGAAAAACCAGGTCAGGGCGCTCAGTTGCAGGTCAGAGGGGGTGTTTCCCCCCTCCTCCGTCGTAGACCGTGTGGGACTCGAACCCACAACCAATGGATTAAAAGTCCACTGCTCTGCCAATTGAGCTAACGGTCCGTGCTGACGCACCCCCCGAGCATAGCGGGAGCGTGCCCAGCAGCCATCGGGTATCCCCCGCCCGGCACGTCGGACTCCGCCGGCGGCGGGTGGGCCGTCGGCGGAGTCGTAGCACGGGGCGCTCCGGTTCAGGGCGTCGCGGGGCCCTGAAGCACCTGGAGGTAGTTGCCGTCCGGGTCCAGCAGGGTGGAGAAGAACCATCCGCCCCCGGTGTCCTCGACCGGCCTGACCCAGGTCACACCGAGGGTGTTGAAGTGCTTCTCGGCCGCACGGATGTCACGCACCATGAGGTTGACCAGCTGCCTGCCCGGTTCCGCGGCCTTTTCCGCCACGTCGTCACGGCGATCGAATCCGATGATCGCCTGCTCTCCGACGATGAGCATGTGGCCCTCCCATCGGGCCCCCAGTGGCTCCAGCGCTGTGCGGTACCACTCGATGAGCGGTTCGGGATCCGTACTGCCGAGGATGATGCCCAGTCCGTTGATGTTGCCAGGGGCTGCCATGAGGTGTGCCTCTCTCGTCTTCGGTCGTGCCCGCCTGTGTGCGGCGCCTGCTGCGCCCACATGGTCATGACCGTTCGCGGCGGCGAAAGTCATCGGTCGGCGCCGGACGCAGCGAAAGAGAGACGCAGCGAAAGAGAAGCGGGCCCCTCCGCGAAGGAGGGGCCCGCTTCTCTGGTCAAGCCGGATTCAGTGGCTCACCGTTGCCGGCTCACGCCGGGCAGGTGGCTCAGCCGTTGCGCTTCCAGCGCGGCTTGTCGTCGCGGCGGCCGAAGGAACCGGTGCCGGTGCCCGTTCCGGTCGTGCGGTGGTCGTCGCGGCGGCCGGTCGGACGGTCGCTGCTGCCGGAGCGGAAACCGCCGGTGGGGCGGTCGTCGCGGCGGTCGCGGTTGAACGGACGGTCGCTGCCGCGGTGGCCGCCGGAGGGGCGGTCGTCGCGACGCTGGAAGCCGCCGTTGCCACCGCGGTCGTCCCGACGCTCGCCGCCACGGAAACCACCGGACGGACGGTCGTTGTCACGACGCTCGCCGCCACGGAAGCCGCCGGACGGGCGGTCGTCGCGACGCTGGAAGCCGCCGTTGCCACCGCGGTCGTCCCGACGCTCGCCGCCACGGAAACCACCGGACGGACGGTCGTTGTCACGACGCTCGCCGCCACGGAAGCCACCACCGGAACCACCCGAGGGACGGTCGTCACGGCGGAAACCGCCGTTGCCACCACGGTCGTCACGGCGCTGGAAACCACCACGGTCGCCGCCGCGGTATCCCCCACGGTCGCCGCCCCGGTCGTCACGGCGCCCGAAGTTGCCGCGGTCGTCGCGGCGCTCCTCGCGCTGCTCCGCCCTCGGCTGCTCCGGTACGGCGGCCGCGATCTCGGCCTCGGCGGCCTGCAGCACCTCGGCGACAGCGGCCTCCGGGTCGTCACCGCGCTCGCGGGCGGCACGCGCCACGAGGCGGTCGGCCTCCTCGCGCAGCTCGGTCGCCCGGCGCTGGACGCGCTCCAGCTCACGGGTGAGGTCCTTGGCCTCGCGCTCCGCCTGCTTGGCGGCGTTGTTCGCGGAGTCGGCCTGGACCTCGGTCAGCGAACGGGCACCGGTGATCTCGGCGACCTCGGGCTCGAAGGCCCCGGCCCCCTGGACGATGTGGCGCGTGGCGTCGACGCCCGCGTCCTCCATCAGCCGGAAGATCTGGCGACGCTGGTGCGGCAGCGACAGCGAGACGACCGTGCCTGACTTGCCGGCGCGGGCGGTACGGCCCGAACGGTGCAGGTAGTCCTTGTGGTCCCCGGCCGGGTCCACGTTCAGGACCAGGTCGATGCCGTCGACGTGGATACCGCGGGCGGCGACGTCGGTCGCGACGAGCGCGTTGACGTAGCCCTTCTTGAAGTCCTCAAGAACGCGCGTACGGGCGCCCTGGGTCATGCCGCCGTGCAGCGCGTCGGCCTTCACGCCCGACTCGCACAGCTGCTCGGCGATGCGGTCCGCGCCCAGCTGGGTGCGGACGAAGATGATCGTACGGCCCTTGCGGGCGGCGATGGCGGCGGTGACCGGCGCCTTGTCCTTCGGCTTCACCACGAGGACGTGGTGGGTCATCGTCGAGACGTTGCCCTGCGCGCTGTCGACCTCGTGCGTGACGGGGTTGGTCAGGTAGCGCTTGACCAGGGTGGAGATCTCGTTCTCCATGGTGGCGGAGAACAGCATCCGCTGGCCGCCGCCGGGGATCTGGTCGAGCAGTTCGGTGACCTCGGGCAGGAAGCCCAGGTCGGACATCTGGTCGGCCTCGTCGAGGACGGCGACCTGGACGTTGGCGAGCGAGCAGGCGCCACGGTTGATGAGGTCGCGCAGACGGCCCGGGGTGGCGACGAGGACGTCGACGCCGCGCTCCAGGGCGTAGATCTGGTTGCTCATCGACGTACCGCCGCAGACGACCTTCATCTTCAGGCCGAGCACGTCGCCGTAGGGCTGGAGCGCGTCCGCGACCTGCATCGCGAGCTCACGGGTCGGGGTGAGGATGATGCCGCGCGGCTTCTTCTTCTCGGTGTGCCCGCCGGCGAGCGTCGACAGCAGCGGGAGGCCGAAGGAGAGGGTCTTGCCGGAGCCGGTACGGCCACGGCCCAGGATGTCCTTGCCGGCCAGGGCGTCCGGGATGGTCGCTGCCTGGATCGGGAAGGGCGCGGTGACGCCGTTCTGGGCGAGCTTGCGGACGATGCCGTCAGGCAGGCCGAGCGACCCGAAGGTCACGGTCGGCTCGGCGGGCTCTTCATCGGTGACGGACTCGCCGACGGCGGTCTCGTCGGTGACTGCGGCCTCGGTGGCGGTGTCCTCGGCGGCTACGGCCTCGGTGACGGCCTCTTCGACCTCGACCACGACAGCCTCGGCGTCGGCGACGATCTCGTCGTTCTCGGGCATGACGGCGTGGTCAGAACTGAAATTGGACATGCGAAATGCGAAACCTTCCGGAGTTTCGGCACGCGCCCATAACTCCGTGAATCGCTATTTCGACCGCCTCAATGCGGACCAGTCACGGTAAGGGAGAGAACGCGCCTCGGGGCGCTCTTCGCCTCTTGCTGATCAAGAGACACAGTGGCGCCGGGCAATGGGATCAAACGATCTACTACCATACTCACCCTTCCCCCTTTCTGGCAAACCCAACCTGCCGCACGGGCCCCACCTGCGGTGATGCCAGTGGAATCTGCATCGCTTCGGACCGCTTGGCGGGGCCGACGGACGGGGACGTCGTGGCCCCGGGCGGGGAGCTGCCCGGACCGGGCGTGGGGCTCGTACGCGGTGGGTCGGATGGCTGCCCGGGCGGCGTGGGGCTGCCGGCGGGCGGCGCCGGACGGCCGGGCGGCCTGCCGCCCGCCGGCGGGCCGGAGTGTCCGGGGCGGGGCGACCGCCGGGCACCGGGCGCCGACGGGTCCGCCGAGGGCGCCCCTCCTTCGCGGCCCTTCCCCGCGGTCACCCCCTTGCTCCCGCTCGCTGCCTTCCGGGCGGAATCCCCCTGCGCCGACTGTCCGTCAGGGTCCTCGTCACTCCCGCCGACCGCGCCACCGTGCACCCGGTCGCGCCCGCCGCTGTCGGGGGCGGCGCCGTCCGGCCGGGCGTCCGTGCGCTGCGTCCCCTTCGTGGCGGACGGCGCGGGCCTGCCGGGGTGGTCGGTGACGCTCATACAGCCCGCCGAAGCCGCCACCGTCATCACGGCGGCGATCAACCGGGCAGGGACAGGCAACTGGCGCACGGGGCGCACCTCCGGAGGGAGCGGACTTACGGGGAACGGACCGGGTGGGGCCGCCCTGCCCAACTCCCCTGCCCCCGGAAGGGACACGCCCGGCGGCGGTCCGTACACACGGTCACCCCCGCCCCCGCCCCCGGTAAGCCGTACCCCCGTGCGTGCAGCCCCTCGTCGCACCCCCGTACCCCCTTGCGCACAGCCCCTCGTCGCTCAGCCGTACCCCAGTGCGTGCAGCCGCTCGTCGTCGATCCCGAAGTGGTGCGCGACCTCGTGCACCACGGTGATCTCCGTCTCGGCCACCGCCGCCTCGCGCGAGGAGCACATCCGCAGCGTCGGCCCCCGGTAGACGGTGATCCGGTCCGGCAGGACACCCGCGTACCACTCGCCGCGCTCCGTCAGCGGTGTCCCCTCGTAGAGACCGAGCACCTCGGGGGCGTCGGACCGGGGCTCGTCCTCGACGAACACCGCGACGTTGTCCATCAGCCGGGTCAGCTCCGGCGGGATGCGGTCCAGCGCCTCGGCGACCAGTTCCTCGAACTCCTCACGCGTCATCTCCAGCACCCGCCCATTGTCCCGTAGTTCCCTCGTATGCGCCGGGTCCGCATGGGACTTGCGCCTCGTGGGCATACCGCACCAATGGCCGCCGCCGACCGACTACGGCAACTCCGGGCGCTGCGCACCGCCCGGGCACTGAGCGCGCGCCGCACCTCCCGCCCCGGCTCAGCGCCGCGCGAACTCTCCCTCGCCCCACGCCCGCGCCCCTGGCTCCGGGGGCCCGCCATGGTGGCCGTCGTGCTGCTCGGCGCCTGGCTGGGACTGCTGGTCGTGGGCAACGTCCGGTCGCAGGTCGGCCCCATGGACACCACCATGACGCTGCGCCCTTCCCTCACCGGTGGCACCAAGATCAATGTCTCGCCGCTGGGCGCGCTCGAACTCGACTCGCACACGGCTCCCATACGGCTCGACGTCGACGTGGACCGTCTCGACCCGGTCCGCTCCCGGGCCCTGGTGGAACACCCCGAGCGGATCTCCGGCCTCCAGACCGAGATCGCCCACGACGTCGAACACAGCACCTTCGACCTGGCCGCACGCTCCTGCGCCGCCGTGGTGATCGGCGCCACCGCGCTCGGCCTGGTCGTCTACCGGAGGCCGCGCCGCGCCCTGGCGGCCGGCGGGCTCGCGCTCGTACTGCTCGCGGCTTCGGGCGCCACCGCGTACGCGACGTGGAACCCCAAGTCTCTCCTTGAGCCGAAGTTCTCCGGGCTGCTCTCGTCCGCCCCGCAAGTGGTCGGCAACGCGCGCTCGATCGTCACCGACTTCAACGTCTACCAGGAGGAGTTGGCGCGCCTCGTCACCAACGTGACGAGGCTGTACGACGCCACGTCGACCCTCCCCGCGTACCAGCCGGACCCCGGCACGATCCGCGTGCTGCACGTCTCCGACATCCATCTCAACCCGGCGTCGTGGCAGATCATCGGCTCGCTCGTGACGCAGTACAAGATCGACGTGATCATCGACTCCGGCGACACGATGGACCACGGGAGCGCCGCCGAGAACACCTTCCTCGACCCGGTACCGGATCTCGGAGCGCCGTACGTATGGGTCCGCGGCAACCACGATTCGGCCACCACGCAGAAGTATCTGAAGCACCTCAGGAACGTGCATGTACTCGACAACGGCAGCGCCGTGAGCGTCGGCGGCCTGCGGATCGCGGGGACCGGTGATCCGCAGTTCACCCCGGACCGCTCAGTCGTACCCGGCGGTGACGCGGCGGAGCGGCTGGCCGGAATCCGGCTCGCCTCCGCCATCGAGGACCAGAAGCGGGCCGGCACCCCGGTCGACATCGCGGTCGCGCACGAGCCGCAGGCGGCCCGCGAGACGGACGGCACGGTCCCGCTGGTGCTCGCCGGGCATGTGCACCACCGCGAGAATCTGATGCTCCCCCTCGGCACCCGGCTGAAGGTGGAGGGCTCGACGGGCGGCGGCGGGCTGCGCGCCGTTCAGAACAAGCACCCCGAGAAGGTGCTCGCATCGGTGCTCTACCTGGACCGGTCGACCCGGCGTCTGCAGGCGTGGGACGAGATCACGCTGGGCGGCCTGGGCCTGACGACGGCCGAGGTCAGCAGGCATCTGCCGGACGGCAACCTGCCCGGAGCGAAGCCCTCGCCCACGTCGCGCTAAACCGTTTTGGCGAACCACGCCGCCATCCCATATGCTTCGGACGTCCCCGACGCGCTGCAAAGCGCCCAGGCGGGCCCTTAGCCCTCATCGTCTAGTGGCCCAGGACGCCGCCCTTTCAAGGCGGTAGCACGGGTTCGAATCCCGTTGGGGGCACGCACAACTGTGTGCGAGAATATTTCTCGCACATTGCTTGGTCCTGTGGAGCAGTTTGGAGTGCTCGCCACCCTGTCAAGGTGGAGGCCGCGGGTTCAAATCCCGTCAGGACCGCTGCAGCGTATGCGCTGCTTTCCCCAAGCTCTTGGAGCAAGGGGTACCGCAAGGCTGGGTAGCTCAGTTGGTACGAGCGATCGCCTGAAAAGCGATAGGTCGCCGGTTCGATCCCGGCCCCAGCCACCACTTCGAGAGCCCCGACCGCGCGTCGGGGCTTTTCGCATGTCAGGACCCGCTCCTGCCCCCTTTTCAAGCCCCCCGGCCGCCCAGCACCGTACGCCCGCCCGGGTGCCGGTGGCGCCAGGTCCAGAAGACGGCACACGACACCAGCGACCATCCTGCGAGCACCAGGAACGGGAAGGCGTGCTGGTAGCCGCGGAAGTAGACGGCGGTGTGCTGGGCGTTGACCGAGGCGCCCGGCGGCAGCCACTGCCCGATATGGCCCAGCGTCGAGGGAAGCAGCGGCCAGGACACCGCGCCGCCCGAGGACGGGTTTCCGAGCAGCACCATCAACCCCCAGGTGGGAAGCATCGCCCAGCGGCCGATGAGGGTGTTGAACATCGTGAAGACCATGCCGGACGTGAACATCGTGAAGGCCAGGATCAGCCACGACTCCACGAACGGCAGACGCAGCGCGCCCAGCAGCCAGTCGACGACGGCCGCGATGGCGAAGCCGCCGAGCAGCGCGTTGGCCACGATGTAGACGATGCGCTCCGCCGGGTTGAGACCGCGGGCGTGCACGGAGAGCTGGATCGCGCCGACGAAGCCGACGATCACCGCGGCCAGCGAGATGTAGAAGAGCGCGAGTCCGCGCGGATCGCCCTTCTGGAGTGGGTTGACGTCCTTCACCCGGACCGGGACACCGGTCGCCTTCGCCACCGCGGGCGCGGACTCCACGAGCACCTGCGCGACCGAGGCGCCGGACGCCCCGGACAGTCGAGCTGCACCTCGCTGCTCCGCACATGCACGATCGCGAAGACCTTCTGCTGGTTCACGGCCCGCCGCGCCTGGGCGTTCGTCTCGTACACCTGCAGCTTCAGGGAAGCGTCGAGTGCCTTCTCCATCCCGCCGATGAACCGCTGCCCGGTGGGCGATGTGTACGAGCCGACGACGGCGGTCGGCACGCGGTGCGGGGTCGGGTTCGCCATGAAGTACGTGTACGAACCGGCGAAGAGCCCGGCGGCGGCCGCCAGGATGAACAGCAGCACGGTCGCCGGCACGAAGGGCGACTTCCGGAACTCCTCCCACCGCTCGGCCCCGGTCGGATGCCTGCCGTGGGCGCCGGTGGCGCCGTGGTGTTCCGTCTCGTCGGGCATGGAACCAAGCTAAACCAAACATCTCGGACATACGCTCCCAGATCCGGGCAGCCAAATCCGTTCGCCAGCGGGTTGCACAGGGTGAGATCCTGGTTCAGGTATGTCTACTTCCTTCGCTGATATCCAGGCCACGCTCAACGAGCTGTCGCTGCGCGACGCGCACCGGCTCGGCCGACGCCTGGAGGGCGCCCGCCGTATACGTAAGCCAGAGGCCCGGCAGGCCGCGCTGGACCAGATCGCCGTCGACGCCGAGAAGTCCACCGCCCGCATGGCGCGCCGGGCTGCCCGGGTGCCCACCGTCAGCTACCCCGAGCAGCTTCCGGTCAGCCGGAAGAAGGACGAGATCGCCGAGGCGATACGGGATCACCAGGTGGTGATCGTCGCCGGTGAGACCGGGTCGGGCAAGACGACCCAGATCCCCAAGATCTGCCTGGAGCTGGGGCGCGGCGTCCGGGGCATGATCGGCCACACCCAGCCCCGCCGGATCGCGGCGCGCACGGTCGCCGAGCGCATCGCGGACGAGATGAGCACCCCGCTCGGCGAGGCGGTCGGCTGGAAGGTCCGCTTCACCGACCAGGTCGACCAGGAAGCCACCTTCATCAAGCTGATGACGGACGGCATCCTCCTCGCCGAGATCCAGACGGACCGCGAGCTGCGCGCGTACGACACGATCATCATCGACGAGGCGCACGAGCGGTCGCTCAACATCGACTTCCTGCTGGGGTACCTGGCCCAGCTGCTCCCCAAGCGGCCGGACCTCAAGGTCGTCATCACCTCGGCCACCATCGATCCGCAGCGCTTCGCCCGGCACTTCGGCGACGCCCCGGTGGTCGAGGTCAGCGGCCGTACGTACCCGGTCGAGGTGCGCTACCGCCCGCTTCTGGAGGAGGAGGGCGACGAAGGCGACCGGGACCAGATCACCGCTATCTGCGAAGCGGTCGACGAGCTCCAGGACGAGGGACCGGGCGATGTGCTGGTCTTCCTCTCCGGCGAGCGCGAGATCCGGGACACCGCCGACGCGCTGAACAAACGGAACCTGCGGCGCACCGAGGTGCTGCCGCTGTACGCGCGGCTTTCGCACGCCGAGCAGCACCGGGTGTTCCAGCGCCCGTCCGGCGGCGGCAGACGGGTGGTGCTTGCCACCAACGTCGCCGAGACCTCACTGACCGTCCCCGGCATCAAGTACGTGATCGACCCGGGCACCGCCCGTATCTCCCGCTACAGCCACCGCACCAAGGTCCAGCGGCTGCCCATCGAGCGGATCTCGCAGGCCAGCGCCAACCAGCGCAAGGGCCGCTGCGGCCGTACGTCGGACGGCATCTGCATCCGGCTGTACGCCGAGGACGACTTCCTCACCCGCCCGGAGTTCACCGACCCCGAGATCCTCCGTACGAACCTGGCGTCCGTCATCCTCCAGATGACCGCGGCCGGCCTCGGCGACATCGAGAAGTTCCCCTTCATCGACCCGCCGGACCACCGCAACATCCGCGACGGCGTCCAGTTGCTCCAGGAACTCGGCGCGCTGGACCCCAAGGAGAAGGACCCCAAGCGGCGGCTCACCCAGGAGGGGCGCAAGCTCAGCCAGCTGCCCGTCGACCCGAGGCTGGCCCGGATGGTCCTGGAGGCCGACCGGAACGGCTGCGTGAGCGAGGTGATGGTCATCGCCGCCGCGCTCTCCATCCAGGACCCGCGCGAGCGCCCGGCCGAGAAGCAGACGCAGGCCGACCAGCAGCACGCCCGCTTCAGGGACGAGACCTCCGACTTCCTGGCCTTCCTCAACCTCTGGCGCTACGTGCGCGACCAGCAGAAGGAGCGCGGCTCCTCCAGCTTCCGCCGGATGTGCAAGCAGGAGTATCTGAACTTCCTGCGGATCCGCGAGTGGCAGGACATCTACGCGCAGCTGCGCTCGGTCGCCAGGACCATGGGCATCCGGCTGAACGAGGAGGACGCGCCCGAACAGGCCGTGCACACCTCGCTCCTGGCCGGGCTGCTCTCGCACATCGGGCTCAAGGACACCGAGAAGAACGAGTATCTGGGCGCACGCAACGCGAAGTTCGCGATCTTCCCCGGCTCGGCGCTCTTCAAGAAGCAGCCGCGCTTCATCATGTCCGCCGAACTGGTGGAGACCTCACGGCTGTGGGCCAGGGTCAACGCCAAGGTCGAGCCGGAGTGGATCGAACCGCTCGCCCAGCACCTGGTGAAGCGCACCTACAGCGAGCCGCACTGGGAGAAGGACCAGGCGGCGGTGATGGCGTACGAGCGGGTCACGCTGTACGGCGTGCCGATCGTCGCCCAGCGCAAGATCAATTACGGCCGGATCGACCCGGAGACCAGCCGGGAGCTTTTCATTCGCAACGCACTGGTCGAGGGCGACTGGCGCACGCACCACAAGTTCTTCGCGGCCAACCGCAAGCTCCTCGCCGAGGTCGAGGAGCTGGAACACCGCGCGCGGCGCCGCGACATCCTGGTGGACGACGAGACGCTCTTCGACTTCTACGACGGACGGATCCCCGAACACGTCGTATCCGGCGCCCACTTCGACTCCTGGTGGAAGCAGAAGCGAGCCACCGAGGGAAGAGAGCCCGAGGCGCTCGACTTCGAGCGCTCGATGCTGATCACCGAGAAGGCCGGGGCCGTCACCAAGGACGACTACCCGGACTCCTGGCGGCAGGGGAAGCTCAAGTTCCGGGTGACGTACCAGTTCGAGCCCGGCGCGGACGCGGACGGCGTCACGGTCCACATCCCGCTCCAGGTGCTCAACCAGGTCACGCCCGAGGGCTTCGACTGGCAGATCCCGGGGCTGCGCGAGGAAGTGGTCACCGAGCTGATCCGCTCACTGCCCAAGCCGATCCGCCGCCACTACGTGCCCGCGCCTAACTACGCGGGCGCCTTCCTGGACCGTGCGGTGCCCCTCCAGGAGCCGCTGCCGCTGACGCTGGCCCGGGAGCTCCAGCGCATGGTCGGCGTCCCGGTCACCGCCGAGGACTTCGATCTCTCGCGGGTGCCGGACCACCTCAAGATCACCTTCCGGATCGTGGACGAGCGGCGCCGCAACGTGGCCGAGGACAAGGACCTCGAAGCGCTCAAGCTCCGGCTGCGCCCCAGGGCCCGCCAGGCGATCTCCAAGGCCGCAGCGGCGACTGCGGGCCCGGCCGGCGAGTCGGTCGAGCGGACCGGACTCACCGACTGGACGGTCGGCACCCTCTCCCGGGTCTTCGAGACCAGGCGGGCCGGCCAGCCGGTGCGCGCCTTCCCGGCGCTGGTCGACGCGGGCGACAGCGTGTCCGTACGGCTCTTCGACACCCAGGCCGAGCAGCAGCAGGCGATGTGGCGGGGCACCCGCAGGCTCATCCTGCTCAACATCCCGGTGAACCCGGCCAAGTTCGCGTCCGACCGGCTCAGCAACCAGGCGAAACTGGCTCTGTCCCGCAACCCGCACGGCTCGGTCCAGGCGCTCTTCGAGGACTGCGCCATGGCGGCGGCGGACCAGCTGATCGCCGACCACGGCGGGCCCGCCTGGGACGAGGAGTCGTACCGCAAGCTGTACGAGAAGGTGCGCGCCGACCTCGTCGAGACGACCATCAGGACAGTCGACCAGGTCCAGCAGATCCTGGCGGCCTGGCAGGCGGCCGAGCGCCGGCTGAAGTCCACCACCAGCCTGGTCCTCGTCGCCAACCTGGCGGATGTGCGGAGCCAGTTGGCGACGCTCGTCAAACCGGGCTTCGTCACCGCCACCGGGCTGCGCAGGCTGCCGGACCTGATGCGCTATCTGGTCGCGGCGGACCGCCGCCTCCAGCAGATGCCGACGGCCGTCCAGCGCGACACCACGCGGATGGAGAAGGTCCACGAGATGCAGGACGAGTACGCGTGGCTGCTTGAGCAGCTGCCGCAGGGGCGGCCGGTACCGAAGGAGGCGCTCGACATCCGCTGGATGATCGAGGAGCTGCGGGTGAGCTACTTCGCGCACGCCCTCGGCACGGCGCAGACGGTCTCCGACAAGCGCATCGTGAAGGCGATCGACGCGGTGGTCGCGGGGGTCCGCTGAGCGGCCCGCAGCCGGTCCTCAGCAGCGTCGGCAGCACCGTCCGCAGCACCGCCTGCCGCCAGTTCGACCGGGGGGCCCGACCTCCTGTACAGTCTGTCTCGCAGCCAAGCGGAAGCGACACCGTGCGAGATTCTCGTACAGCGGGGCTGCGCAACCTGGTCCTGTGGAGCAGTTTGGAGTGCTCGCCACCCTGTCAAGGTGGAGGCCGCGGGTTCAAATCCCGTCAGGACCGCAGTAGAACAACACAGCAGAAGGGCCCGCATCCTCGCCGGATGCGGGCCCTTCTGCTGTTCCGGCTCCACTGCCGCCCGCGCACGCGTCTTGACGGCGCGTCCCGCACGCGGGTACTCAGACAGCAGGGGTCCGCAGGGCGGCCAGGGTCCGTGGGGGCGGCCGAGGCCCACCGGGCGGCGAGGCTCTCCGGACGGCGGCAGGAGGTCGGCGCATGACGACGGCGACACGGCACGAGACGCGGGCGCTGCTGCGCGCCCACCTGGCGGCCGCTGTGGGCTGCCGCCACCTCACCCGGCACTGCGCGGTCTGCCACCGGCTGCTGCGGCTCGCCATGGAGCCGTCCACCGCCGATGAGGACCACGAGGACTACGAGGACCGCGAGGACCGCGAGGACCGCACACCGGCGCGCCGGTGAACCATGCGACCCGCCGGGTCTTTCCGTGACAGGCTCACGTTTGGCAAGTGCCCAGCCATGTGACGGGTGTCACGCAAAGAGTTTTGAAAAGTAGTGAACTTAACCCCTCCCTACAACCACCCAATTTAATATGTGCAATTGCACTGCTGTGCGAGACGTAACCGGCGGCACACGCTGAGCCTCCGGCACGGCACCGACAACGGGACGACAGGGCGGAATCGGACGCCCCTCAACAGACCCCGAGAGTCCGGCAGACGGCCCCGTACGAGCACCCGGCGGGCGGCCGACGGGCAGGCCACGGCGGCCCCTTACGGCACCGGGTGGGACAGAACACAAAAAGATCGCGCTGGACCCGGCGGAGTCCAGCGCGATCAAAAACGGATGCCCGTTGGGGCGGACAGCCGTCAAGTGGAGCTATAACGGGCCGAATCGGGTTGGGAGACCCGAAAACGCCCGATTTATTAGGGTGTTCAGGCCTCGCTGCGCTGCTGCGGAATGCCCGCGAGCAGAGCACGGACCTCTGCCTCGCGGTACCGGCGATGCCCACCCAGCGTTCGGATGGACGTGAGCTTGCCCGCCTTCGCCCAGCGAGTGACCGTCTTCGGGTCCACGCGGAACATCGTGGCAACCTCAGCCGGGGTCAGCAGCGGCTCGGCATCAGGGGTGCGAGCGGTCATGAGCGGCCTCCTCGGGAGAACCGAACCATCTCGGTTCTTTCCTCTAAATTCTGCACCTTGACCCGCGTTGCCCGAAATGGCGGACACGGGCCGAGTCGGTTATAGGACGAACGGCTTGTCTTCGGCACTACAACTACACCATCCGTCCAGCCACGTCGGCCAAACCGATGGAATTGCCCTCTCAGGTGCTCATCAGCGGCCGAAGCCCGATGGACCATGTCATAGCGGACAGTCACGCCCCAGTGACGATCAGTCACATGGTCATCAGGAGCCATCAGACCCCCCATAGAGTGCAATGCCGAGGAATCCGCCCTTACTTGGACGGACGGAGCCCTCCCCGGACTCCTTGTCCTATTTTGACACGAGGGTGGGGGATGGGCGCAAGGCCCCGGTTAGTGCGGTCCGTCACGCTTGACGTAAAGGCCCGGATCAGGACCTAGGTCCCCCGATCGATCGGTCCCCCGGACGAGCGACCCGTCAGTTCGCGGTCTGGCGCGCCCGGACAGCCCTCCAGCGGTCCGCCAGACGCTCGTACGCCGCGTCCGCGGTCTCCTCGTCACCCGCACGCAGCGCGGCCACCGCGGCCGCCACATCGGCGGCCGACCGGTCCTCCTCCAGCTGCTCGTCGGAGAGCGCGTGCACCAGGCCGCCGTAGTCGAGCTCGACCAGCGACCTCGGGTGGAAGTCCTCCAGCCACTTCCCGACGTCGACCAGCCCCTCGGTGAGCGGCCCCTCCTCGAAGTGCTCCCGCAGCGTCTTGAGCGACCGGGCCAGCCGGCGCCTCGCCTGCACCATCGGCGTCCGGTAGCGCAGGACCGGCGGCGGCCCGGCGGCCTCCCCTTCGGCGGGACCGGCCTTCTCGTACTCGCGCTCCTCGTCGTCGAAGAGCGTGAACCAGCGCACCGGGACATGCCAGACCGTCGTACGGATCCACGGCCGCGCGTCCGGGTTCCGCTCCAGCCAGCGCCCGTAGTCGGCGACGGCCTGCAGGCGCACCACGGGCGGGAGCACCACGTCGAGCACCGGCTCCGGGTACTGCCCCGCCATCGCCTCCAGTGCCTGCCAGCCGCGCAGCCTGGTCCGCCAGGGGCAGACGCAGACCACCCCGTCCAGCTCGGCCACGAACGCGTCGGCGCTCTCGTGCACCGGAACGGCGACGGGAGGCGTCGGCAGCAGATCGGCCAGCGAGCGCCGGAGTTCGTCCTGCGCCGTCGGCAGATCGCTGCGCCGCGCATAGCGGGCCCAGTGGTCGCGCTCGGCCTCCGGGAAGGCCGCCAAGGGCTCGTACACCCGCAGGTAGGACGTGTAGGGGACGATCACTGAGGACACCACCGCCATAAGCTGAATCGTCCCATGCCGTCGCGCCACGAGGGGGTGATCCTCGGCACTGCGCCTGATCCACGGACGCGCAGGGCCTAATCTGCTGCCATCCGGCCCTCTCCACCCGTAAGAGGGCCGCCGCCTCGTACTTGGGAGTCACCACCGTGACCGATATGACCGGCGTACTCGTCCCCGACGTCCCGGACGCTTCCGGCGGCCGTGCGGACGTGCTGCACACCCTGTTCCACTCGGAGCAGGGCGGGCACGAGCAGGTCGTCCTCTGCCAGGACCGCGCCTCCGGCCTCAAGGCCGTGATCGCCATCCACTCCACCGCCCTGGGCCCGGCCCTCGGAGGTACGCGCTTCTACCCGTACGCGAACGAGGAGGCAGCCGTCGCCGACGCGCTGAACCTCGCCCGCGGAATGTCGTACAAGAACGCCATGGCCGGCCTGGACCACGGCGGCGGCAAGGCCGTGATCATCGGCGACCCCGAGCTGATCAAGACGGAGGAACTCCTCCTGGCCTACGGCCGGTTCGTCGCCTCGCTCGGCGGGCGGTACGTGACGGCCTGCGACGTCGGCACCTATGTCGCGGACATGGACGTGGTGGCGCGTGAGTGCGCGTGGACCACCGGTCGCTCCCCCGAGAACGGCGGCGCAGGCGACTCGTCGGTGCTGACCGCCTTCGGCGTCTACCAGGGGATGCGGGCCAGCGCCCAGCACCTGTGGGGCGACCCGTCGCTGCGCGGCCGCAAGGTCGGCGTCGCGGGCGTCGGCAAGGTCGGCCACCACCTGGTCGGGCATCTGCTGGCCGAGGGCGCCGAGGTGGTGGTCACGGACGTACGGGAGGACTCCGTGCGCCGCGTCACCGGCAGCCACCCGGGCCGGGTCACCGCGGTCGGCGACACCGAGGCGCTGATCCGCACCGAAGGGCTCGACATCTACGCCCCGTGCGCGCTGGGCGGCGCCCTGAACGACGCCTCGGTGCCCGCGCTCACCGCGAAGGTGGTGTGCGGCGCGGCCAACAACCAGCTCGCGCACCCCGGTGTCGAGAAGGACCTCGCGGACCGGGGCATCCTCTACGCCCCCGACTACGTGGTGAACGCCGGCGGGGTGATCCAGGTCGCCGACGAACTGCACGGCTTCGACTTCGGCCGGTGCGAGAAGAAGGCGGCGAAGATCTTCGACACCACGCTGGCGATCTTCGCACGTGCGAATGACGACGGCATTCCGCCGGCCGCGGCGGCCGACCGGATCGCCGAGCAGCGCATGGCGACCGGCCGCCCCGTCAGTAACTGACCGCGCACCCCCAGTGACCCGCCGTTGGGGAGACGTGACTCACCCCCGTCGGCGGGTCGGCGGCCGAGAAGAGGTTAAAATCGCAGCTGACCAGCGAGGACGGGGCTCCTCGCCGGTTCTGTGAAGCGGCGCTACCTGCGGGCGGCGTACCGTAGGGCCGCGGAAGCAGGTACCGTTGAAGCCCTACGGACCGGACTCTTCACGGAGAGTCCGTTCCGAATCATGAACGGGTGTCAAGACTCTGGGGCCGTCGAGCCCCGTCACCGAGGGGGTCGAGCCATGGGGCGCGGCCGGGCAAAGGCCAAGCAGACGAAGGTCGCCCGCCAGCTGAAGTACAGCAGCGGCGGAACGGACCTGTCACGTCTGGCCAATGAGCTGGGCGCATCTCCTACGAGTCAGCCACCGAACGCGGAGCCGTTCGAGGACGACGAAGAGGAAGATGACCCGTACGCACAGTACGCGGATCGTTATAACGAGGATCAGGACGAGGACGACGAGTCCGGTCCTTCGTCTCAGCGCCGCGGCGCTTGACGTACAACACCTCACAGCATTTCCCGGCGCGGCCTCCGGCTGCGCTGACACACTGACCCGGTCCAGGGCCTGCGCCACGGGCCGGGTTCAGTGCTGTCCACACACTGCCCGCCGGTCTGCCGGTGCGGTACGGGCGGTCAGCCGCGTCCGCACCGACCCGGCGTGTGACCTGGTGCGCACTCCGGCGACCTGTCCCGGCCCGTCCCCCGGCCCCGACCTGTTCCCGGCCGCCTACTTGGCGTAGTTCCCGGTCAGCTCGGCGCCCGTGGCGTGATCGCCGCGGCCGGTGATCTCTCCCGCGACCCAGGCGTCCAGACCCCGGTCCTCGAAGGTCGCCAGCGCTGCGTCCACCGACTCCGCCGGGACGACGGCCATCATGCCGACCCCCATGTTCAGCGTCTTCTCAAGCTCCAGGCGCTCGACCTGTCCGGCCCTGCCGACGACGTCGAAGACCGCGCCCGGGGTCCAGGTCGAACGGTCCACCGTGGCGTGCAGGTGGTCCGGGATCACCCGGGCCAGGTTGTTGGCGAGGCCGCCGCCGGTGATGTGGCTGAAGCCGTGCACCTCGGTCGTGCGGGTCAGCGCCAGACAGTCCAGCGAGTAGATCCTGGTCGGCTCCAGCAGCTCCTCGCCGAGCGTCCTGCCGAACTCCGCGATCTCCCGGTCCAGCGTCCAGCCGGCCCGGTCGAAGACGACATGGCGCACCAGCGAGTACCCGTTCGAGTGAAGTCCGGACGAGGCCATCGCGATGACGGCGTCACCCTCGCGGATCCGCTCGGGGCCCAGCAGCCGGTCCGCCTCGACCACACCCGTACCGGCGCCCGCGACGTCGAAGTCGTCCTCGCCGAGGAGTCCGGGGTGTTCGGCGGTCTCGCCGCCGACCAGCGCGCAGCCGGCGAGCACACAGCCTTCGGCGATGCCCTTCACGATCGCGGCGACCCGCTCGGGAAAGACCTTGCCGACGCAGATGTAGTCGGTCATGAAGAGCGGCTCGGCACCGCAGACGACCAGATCGTCGACGACCATGCCCACGAGGTCGTGGCCGATGGTGTCGTACACGCCCATCTTGCGGGCGAGGTCGACCTTCGTACCGACGCCGTCGGTGGCGGAGGCGAGGAGCGGCCGCTCGTACCGCTTCAGGGCCGAGGCGTCGAAGAGGCCGGCGAATCCGCCGAGGCCGCCGAGGCCCGCGACCTCCGGGCGCTGCGTCTTCTTCACCCACTCCTTCATCAGCTCGACGGCGCGGTCACCGGCTTCGATGTCGACGCCGGCAGCCGCGTAGCTGGCACCGGCGGCCTGGTGCGGAGCGCGCTCGGAAGATTCAGCAGACATGGTTCTGGGACTTTCGTGTCGTCCTGCGGGGCTTACGGGCGACGGAGCGCTTCGGCGGCGGCGGTGCTCGCCGGTCCGGCCGCGAGCTCGGTCTCCAGCAGCTGTTTGCCGAGCAGCTCGGGGTCGGGCAGTTCCATCGGGTACACGCCGTCGAAGCAGGCGCCGCACAGGTTCGGCTTGTCGATGGTCGTCGCCTCGATCATGCCGTCGATGGAGATGTACGAGAGGGAGTCGGCGCCCATCGAGGTCGCGATCTCGTCCACGGACATGCCGTTGGCGATGAGCTCGGCCCGGGTGGCGAAGTCGATGCCGAAGAAGCACGGCCACTTCACGGGCGGAGAGGAGATCCGGATATGGATCTCGGCGGCGCCCGCCTCGCGGAGCATCTTGACCAGGGCGCGCTGGGTGTTTCCGCGGACGATCGAGTCGTCGACGACCACTAGGCGCTTCCCGCGGATGACTTCCTTGAGCGGGTTGAGCTTGAGGCGGATACCGAGCTGGCGGATCGTCTGGGACGGCTGGATGAAGGTCCGGCCGACATAGGCGTTCTTGACCAGGCCCGAGCCGTACGGAATCCCGCTGGCCTCGGCGTAACCGATCGCGGCGGGCGTGCCCGACTCGGGCGTCGCTATCACCAGATCGGCGTCCGCCGGAGCTTCGGCGGCCAGCTTCCGGCCCATCTCCACCCGCGAGAGGTAGACGTTCCGGCCGGCGATGTCCGTGTCGGGGCGCGCCAGATAGACGTACTCGAAGACACAGCCCTTGGGCTTCGCTTCTGCGAATCGAACGGTACGCAGACCGTTCTCGTCGATGGTGATCAGCTCGCCGGGCTCGACCTCGCGGACGAAGGAGGCGCCGCAGATGTCCAGGGCGGCGGACTCGGATGCCACCACCCAGCCGCGCTCCAGACGGCCGAGGACCAGCGGGCGGATGCCCTGCGGGTCGCGGGCCGCGTAGAGGGTGTGCTCATCCATGAAGACGAGCGAGAAGGCGCCCTTCACCGCGGGCAGCACCTTGGGGGCGGCTTCCTCGATCGTCAGGGGCTTGCCGTCGTCATCCGTCTGACCCGCGAGGAGCGCGGTGATCAGATCGGTGTCGTTGGTCGCGGCCAGCTGGGTGGAGCGGCCGTGCTCCTTGGGCAGCTCGGCGACCAGCGCGGACAGCTCGGCCGTATTGACCAGGTTGCCGTTGTGACCGAGCGCGATCGATCCGTGTGCGGTGGCACGGAAGGTCGGCTGCGCGTTCTCCCACACCGAGGCTCCGGTGGTGGAGTAGCGGGCATGACCCACCGCGATATGGCCCTGGAGAGAGCTGAGAGAGGTTTCGTCGAAGACTTGTGAGACCAGACCCATGTCCTTGAAGACCAGGATCTGGGACCCATTGCTCACTGCGATGCCCGCGGACTCCTGTCCACGGTGCTGCAGGGCATACAGTCCGAAATAGGTGAGCTTGGCGACCTCTTCGCCCGGAGCCCAGACACCGTAGACGCCACAAGCGTCCTGGGGGCCTTTCTCTCCGGGGAGCAGGTCGTGGTTGAGTCGTCCATCACCACGAGGCACGCCACCGAGTGTAGGCGAGATCGACCACTGGTCCGAATTGGGGATCCGCCCGGACGTCCCTTCTGACCGATACGCGGCGCTATGCGGTGGCGCGGATTCCGGTCCCGTCATGGGCCGTGAGCGTGAGCGCGCGGTGCTGGATTCCGTAGCGCACAGGGCCGTGCGCCACCCTGAGCAGCTGCCTCTCCAGGGCCATGGCGGGCGCCCCGCACATCATGCGGGTGGTGGTGAGAGGCCCGAAGGTGACGGTGCTCCCCGTGACCTTTGCCATACCGCTGACCCTGTTGCAGCCCAGGTTTCCGTGGACGGATCCGTCCTTGCCGAAGGTCAGCCGGGCCTTCCCCGCCGTGCCCCGCGGGAGGGTGGACATGCTCGCGCCGTCGGTCAGCGCGTCCACCTTCCACGCCGTCCCGACGAGCGGAGGGGTCCGCTCCGCGGGCTTCCGTGTGAGGGTCACGGAGTCGCCCCTCTCTGTACGCAGAGTGAGCTTCCCGCCGCTGAGGTGGACGGCGAGTTTGCCGGTGAGTGTCTTGCGGAGAGCCGTCTCGTAGCCCTGGAGGTTCTTCGGACAGCCGATGAGCGTGCTGGTGGCGGCGCCGACGGTGAGGGTGTCGTCCTTGACGGTGACCGG
The DNA here is from genome assembly GCF_036010505.1 of Streptomyces sp. NBC_01197. Classification (NCBI taxonomy): domain Bacteria; kingdom Bacillati; phylum Actinomycetota; class Actinomycetes; order Kitasatosporales; family Streptomycetaceae; genus Streptomyces; species Streptomyces sp. NBC_01197. Next base: position 3,963,696 of record NZ_CP108569.1, on the reverse strand, counting down.
TGCGCTGAAGTGGTTGCAGCCGGACGAGCCGTTCACCCGTCCCTTCTCGAATGCGATGTCGGCACCCGCCGGGGCCTTCCGTACGGTGCCGCCCGCCGAGACGCTGTCGACGGTCCAGCCGGTCCCGGTGAGAGGGACGTCCGGGGCGGCCGGGTTACCCGAACCCGCCGATCCTTTTTCCGTGCCGCAGGCGGCCAGCGTGAAGAGGGCCAGGGCGGCGACGGCGGTACGTTGCGTGTGCATGGCGGTTGGACGGGGCGGGTGGGGTGTCCGGTTCCCCTTCCCCGCCCCAGCAGCTTCGCCCACAGCTCCTCCCAGGGCCTCTCAGGGCCTCTCAGCCCATGTCACCTCATGACGGGAAGCAGAGCCGAGAGGTCGGCGCGCTCGCCACTCGCCGCGACCTTCGCCCCCTCGACGGCCGTCTGCCACTCCGTACGCCCGGTGGCCAGCCGGATCCAGCTGAGCGGGTCGGTCTCTACGACGTTGGGCGGGGTGCCGCGGGTATGGCGGGGGCCCTCGATGCACTGGACGACGGCGTACGGCGGGACCCGCACCTCCGTCGACGCCCCCGGGGCCTTGACCGCGAGGGCATCCGCGAGGAGCCGGGTACAGGCGGCCAGGGCCTGGCGGTCGTACGGGATCTCCAGCCCGGCGGCCGCGTTCAGGTCGTCGGTGTGGACGACCAGTTCCACACAGCGCGAGACCAGGTAGTCGCAGAGCCGCATGGCGCCCACGCGGGTGGCGAGCAGCCGCTCGCCGTCGGCGCCGGGCAGCCGCTCGGCGATCCGGGCGGCGGTGCGGCTGAAAAGCTCTTCCAGGTTGGAGGCGGCGGCGAGCGCCCTGACGTCGTCGGAGATCTGGTCAGCGACCGAGGCGGTGGCGAACGGCCATTCCAGCAGGGCCAGTTCCTGGGCGGCCGGGGGCTCCAGGTCGAGACATCTGCTGATGCTCTCGACGGCCATGGCGCAATGCGCGGCCAGCTCGCGCACGGTCCAGTCTCCGAGCCGGGTGGGCAGCGCGAGCCGGTCGGGCGCGAGGTCGGTCACCGCGCTCCGCACATGCTCGAACTGGGCCAGCACAGCGGTGCGGGTCGTGACGGAGTCGTAGCGGCGGGCGCGCTTCTGGGACGGCGGCATGCAAGTGAGCCTAGAGGGTGAGTCCGACATCGCCCCGACCTCGCTCGGTCATCTGTGCGTCACACACGGCACCTTGACCCGTCCACATCAAGCCACATAGGTTCTGCGGTCCGGCACGTCAACCAAGACGGGCCGCTCGGCAGGACTTTGGGGGGACCGAAGTGAACTGGTATCTCGATGTGCTCAAGAACTACGTGGGCTTCAGCGGGCGCGCACGGCGCCAGGAGTACTGGATGTTCACGCTGTTCAGCATCATCATCAGCATCGTGCTGGCGATCATTTCCCTGGCTGTGCTCGACAGCAACTGGCTCAGTGGCCTCTACAGCCTCGCCGTCCTGCTGCCGACGCTCGCCGTGACCGTGCGCCGCCTGCACGACACCGGCAGGTCGGGCGGCTGGATATTCATCGTGATCGTCCCGCTCGTGGGCTGGATCATCCTGCTCGTCTTCCTCGCCTCCGAGGGCGAGCGGCAGAGCAACGCCCACGGGCCCGACCCGAAGGCGGCCGCCGGCTACTGATCCGGCCGGCCTGAGCACAGCACGGCCCCCCAGGACCTCGCCTTGAGTCCTGGGGGCCGATCCGTCATGCAAGCCCACTGTCACGCAGGCCCGGGCACCACACCACCGGCCTCAGGCGAACAGCGCCGGAACCGTGGCCTCGTGCGCGCTCCTCAGCTCGCTCAGCGCGATGCTGAACTCGCCCTGGACCTCGATCTCCTCGCCGTCCACCACACCGATACGGGTGACCGGCAGACCCCGCGCCCCGCACATGTCGTTGAAGCGGAGCTCCTCGCTGCGCGGAATCGAGACGACCGCGCGCCCCGCCGACTCCGAGAACAGGAAGGTGAACGCGGACAGACCGTCGGGGACGATCAGCCGCGCGCCCTTCCCGCCACGCAGGCAGGACTCGGTGACCGCCTGGATCAGACCGCCGTCGGAGAGGTCGTGCGCGGCGTCGATCATGCCGTCGCGCGACGCCGAGATCAGGATCTCCGCGAGCAGCTTCTCGCGCCCCAGGTCGACCCGGGGCGGCACCCCGCCGAGGTGGTCGTGGACCACCTGCGACCAGGCTGAACCGCCCAGCTCCTCGCGGGTGTCCCCGAGGAGGTAGAGCAGCTGACCCTCCTCCGCGAACGCCATCGGCGTACGGCGGTTGACGTCGTCGATCACACCGAGCACCGCGACGACCGGCGTCGGATGGATGGCCGCGTCGCCCGTCTGGTTGTAGAGCGACACATTGCCGCCGGTGACCGGCGTCCCCAGCTCCAGGCAGCCGTCCGCGAGACCGCGGGTGGCCTCGGCGAACTGCCACATGACGGCGGGGTCCTCGGGCGAGCCGAAGTTCAGGCAGTCGGAGATGGCCAGCGGCTTGGCACCGGTGGTGGCGACATTGCGGTACGCCTCGGCCAGCGCCAGCTGCGCACCCGCGTACGGGTCGAGCTTCGCGAACCGGCCGTTGCCGTCGGTCGCCATGGTCACGCCCAGATTCGACTCCTCGTCGATCCGGACCATGCCCGCGTCCTCGGGCATCGCGAGCACCGTGTTGCCCTGCACGAAACGGTCGTACTGGTCGGTGATCCACGCCTTGGACGCCTGGTTCGGCGACGCGACGAGCTTCAGGACCTGCTCGCGCAGCTCGGCCGAAGTGGCCGGCCGCGGGAGCTTGTTGGCGTCGTCGGCCTGGAGGGCGTCCTGCCACTCGGGCCGGGCGTAGGGCCGGTTGTACGTGGGCCCCTCATGGGCGACCGAACGCGGCGGCACATCCACGATCTGCTCGCCGTGCCAGAAGATCTCCAGCTGCGAGCCCTCGGTCACCTCACCGATGTCGGTGGCGATGACGTCCCACTTCTCGCAGATCTCCATGAACCGCTCGACGTGCTGCGGCTCGACGATCGCGCACATGCGCTCCTGCGACTCGCTCATGAGGATCTCCTCGGGCGAGAGCGAGGAGTCGCGCAGCGGAACGGTGTCCAGCTCGACGCGCATCCCGCCCGAACCGGCGCTCGCCAGCTCGGACGTCGCGCAGGAGAGCCCGGCGCCGCCGAGGTCCTGAATGCCCGCGACCAGCTTCTCCTTGAAGATCTCCAGGGTGCACTCGATGAGGAGCTTCTCCTGGAAGGGGTCGCCGACCTGAACCGCCGGACGCTTGGCGGGGCCGGTCGACTCGAAGGTCTCGGACGCGAGGACCGAGACGCCGCCGATGCCGTCGCCGCCGGTGCGGGCGCCGTACAGGATGACCTTGTTGCCGGTGCCGGAAGCCTTCGCGAGGTGGATGTCCTCGTGCTTCATCACACCGATGCAGCCCGCGTTGACCAGCGGATTGCCCTGGTAGCAGGCGTCGAAGACGACCTCGCCGCCGATGTTCGGCAGCCCCAGGCAGTTGCCGTAACCGCCGATGCCCGCGACCACACCCGGCAGTACCCGCCGGGTGTCGGGGTGGTCGGCCGCGCCGAACCGCAGCGGGTCGACGACCGCGACCGGGCGGGCCCCCATGGCGAGGATGTCGCGGACGATGCCGCCGACGCCGGTCGCCGCGCCCTGGTAGGGCTCGATGTACGAGGGGTGGTTGTGCGACTCGACCTTGAAGGTGACCGCGTAACCCTGGCCGACGTCCACGACACCGGCGTTCTCGCCGATGCCGACCAGCATCGCGTCGTTGACGGGGACCTTCTCGCCGAACTGCTTGAGGTGCACCTTGCTGCTCTTGTACGAGCAGTGCTCGGACCACATCACGGAGTACATGGCGAGCTCGGCGCCGGTCGGACGGCGGCCGAGGATCTCGCGGATCCGCGCGTACTCGTCCTCCTTGAGGCCGAGCTCCTTCCAGGGCTGCTCGGCTTCGGGGGTCTCGGCGGCGTGCTTGACGGTGTCGAGGCGGCCCTTGGCGGCGCTCTCGTTTCGTTCAGTCGTCATGCGTTGACCAGCTTCTTCAGGATCGAGGAGAAGAATCCGATGCCGTCGGTACGCCCCGTACCGATCAGCGGCTCCACGGCGTGCTCGGGGTGCGGCATCAGCCCGACCACGTTGCCTTCGGCGTTGGTGACACCGGCGATGTCGCGAAGCGAACCGTTCGGGTTGCCGTCGAGATACCGGAAAGCGACCCGCCCCTCGGCCTCCAGCTCGTCGAGCACCCGCTCGTCGGCCACGTAACGGCCGTCGATGTTCTTGAGGGGTACGGAGATCTCCTGGCCGGCGGTGTAGTCGGCGGTCCAGGCGGTCTCCGCGTTCTCGACGCGCAGCTTCTGATCGCGGCAGATGAAGTGGAGATGGTTGTTCCGGAGCATCGCGCCCGGCAGCAAATGCGACTCGGTGAGGATCTGGAAACCGTTGCAGATACCCAGGACCGGGAGACCGGCCTTCGCCTGCTCGATGATCGTCCCCATCACCGGCGAGAAGCGGGAGATGGCACCGGCCCGCAAATAGTCGCCGTACGAGAAACCACCCGCGAGGACGACCGCGTCGACCTGCTGGATGCCCTTGTCACGATGCCAGAGCGAAACGGGTTCGGCGCCCGCCAGCCGCACGGCGCGCAGAGCGTCCCGGTCGTCGAGCGTGCCAGGGAAGGTGACGACTCCGATACGAGCTGTCACTTCTCTGCCTCCACCTTCACGGTGAAGTTCTCGATGACGGTGTTGGCGAGGAACGTTTCGGCGAGCTCGTTGATACGGGCGAGGGCGGCGTCATCAACCGGCCCATCGACCTCCAGCTCGAAACGCTTTCCCTGACGGACGTCGGCGATTCCATCGAAACCGAGACGGGGCAGTGCACGCTGCACCGCCTGTCCCTGCGGGTCGAGGATCTCCGGCTTGAGCATGACGTCGACTACGACGCGTGCCACTGGCACTCCCGGTGTGTGGTGCGAAGGCGGTCCCATCACACTACCTGCCCACAGAATCTACGCGGGTAGATATCGGACCGGCCCGATCACGGTCGGATATCGGGCCGGACAAGGGATCGACAACCGACCGACAACGGACCGACAACACCGGCGGAAAATCCTCGAAAAAATCCGCCTACCGGATTGCACTCGGACACGCGCATGTAATTGGGTGGGCTTCACAATGCGACGCCTTCCGCTGTACAAAGGAATTGGCGTAACTAAAAATCAGCCGTAAGGCCGACATCACAGCACGTCAACACGGCGGCACGCCTGCGTGACCCCGGGCAGGCGCGGTGATGTCGAAGGAAAGGACCGAAGTCCGTGGCTCAGCGAGTAGTGGTCACGCTCTCCGACGACATCGACGGCGGAGAAGCGGCGGAAACGGTCACCTTCGGTCTCGACGGGAAGTCGTACGAGATCGACCTGAATACCGCCAATGCAAAGAAACTGCGCAAGTCACTGGCACCGTTCCTGGAGGCGGCTCGAAAGCAGTCGAAGTCGGGCAAGGCCTACCGGCACACCTCGGTGGCACCCGACCCGGCGGCGGTCCGCGCCTGGGCCCGGTCCAACAAGATGGAAGTCCCGGCCAGGGGTCGCATCCCGAAGAAGGTCTACGAGGCGTTCAACGCGGCCGGCTGACCCGCCCCGGGCCGGTCGGCGGGCGTGGCCGACCGGGGTCGACTCGCGGTCGGCTCCTCGCCGACTCTTGGCCGGCTCCTCCCTGACTCGTTGGCCGGCTCCTCGCCGACTCTTGGCCGACTCCCCCTCGGAGTGCCCGACTTGCATTCCACCCCTGCTGGTCAGCTAGAGTCTGGAGCACGCCGAAGGGCGAGGCCGAAAGGCCCCGTTCGAAGCAGCGTGCGGGTGTAGTTCAGTAGTAGAACATCCCCCTTCCAGGGGGAAGGCGCAGTGTGCAATTCCTGTCACCCGCTCTGCATCGCTCTCCGGACCGGTCCACTCGGACCGTCGGGTAGAGTGGTGTTCGCACCGCCCGGTGAAAGCCGGTCGGATGCAATCTGCGGACGTAGCTCAGTTGGTAGAGCGCAACCTTGCCAAGGTTGAGGTCGCCAGTTCGAACCTGGTCGTCCGCTCAGCAGCAGGACAGAGAAGCCCCCGGTCGGATTCCGACCGGGGACTTCTCTGTATGGTCGCGCTCTGATGACATATGTCATCGGGCAGGGGCCCGGGGCGGGGGCAGCCTGGACCTATGACAGATGTGATTGAGGTCGCAGACCTGCGGCGCAGCTATGCCGGTGGGTACGAGGCGGTGGCCGGCGTCTCCTTCTCGGTGGCCGCCGGGGAGCTGTTCGCGCTGCTGGGGACGAACGGCGCGGGGAAGACCTCCACGGTGGAGCTCCTGGAGGGCCTGGCGCCGCCGAGCGGGGGCCAGGTGCGTGTGCTGGGGCATGATCCGTACCGCGAGCGCGCCGCCATCCGGCCAAGAACCGGCGTAATGCTCCAGGAGGGCGGTTTCTCCCCCGAGCTGACCGTGGCCGAGACGGTCCGGATGTGGGCGGGCTGCACGAGCAGGGCTCGGCCGGTCGGTGAGGCCATGGAGATGGTGGGACTCGGCGGTAGGGCGGCCATACGGGTGAAGCAGCTGTCCGGCGGCGAGAAGCGGCGGCTGGACCTGGCGATGGCGCTTCTCGGCCGCCCCGAGGTGCTCTTCCTGGACGAGCCGACGACGGGCCTCGACGCCGAAGGACGCAGGGAGACCTGGGAGTTGGTGCGGGAGCTGCGCGACAGCGGTACGACGGTCCTGCTGACCACGCACTACCTGGAGGAGGCCGAAGTGCTGGCCGACCGGCTGGCGATCCTGCACGAGGGCCGGATAGCAGCCGAAGGCCGGGTGGACGAGGTGGTGGCCGCACAGCCCTCGCACATCTCCTTCTCCCTGCCCGAGGGGATGGCGGTCGGCGATCTGCCGCCGCTGGGGACGTACGTCCGTACGGGCGGTGACATCCGGCTGCGCACCGACGAACTGCAGCGGTCCGCCACCGAACTCCTGCTGTGGGCCAGGGAAAAGGAGGTCGAGCTGCGGGGGCTCGACGTCCGGTCGGCCTCGCTGGAAGAGGCATTTCTCGGAATCGCACAGAAGCAGGAGGTCACACGGTGAGCACGACGGGGGAACGCACGGCGGCCCAGCAGGCCACAAGGGAACACACGGCAGTGACCCGAACCGGGGCCGGGGCGATCTGGGCCAGGCTCGGGGCCGTCGGGGCCAGGGCCGGGGGTGGCGAGGGGGTGCGGACGCTCTCCACCGGCCGGATGCTCGCGCTCGCCCGCGCCGAGCTGACACTGCTGGGACGCAGCAAGGCCTCGCTCGTCACCATGCTGGTGGTGCCCATCGCGATGACCTTCATGATCTCGTCGACGACCGACCAGAAGGCCCTGGACAAGGCCGGACTGTCGGCCGGCGCTGTGCTGCTGCCCGGGGCCATCGCGTTCGGGCTGCTCTTCGCCCTGTACAACGGCGTGGTCGGGGTCATGGTGGTCCGCCGTGAGCAGCTGGTGCTCAAGCGGCTGCGTACGGGAGAGGCCCGGGACACAGAGATACTCGCCGGCGCCTCCCTGCCCTCGGTGGTCATCGCGCTGGGGCAGTGCACGGTCCTGGCAACGGGCTGTGCGGTGGTCTTCGACATGGGTCTGCCTCCCGCGCCGCAACTGCTGCTATTGGGCGTTGCCCTGGGGGTTGTGATGCTGACCGCCCTGGGAGCGGCGACGGCGGGCATCACCAAGTCCGCGGAGGCGGCCCAGCTGACGGTCATCCCGCTGATGCTGGTGTCGATGGCAGGGTCGGGGGTCTTCGTCCCGCTGGAGATATTCCCCGACCGGTTGGCGTCGGTGTGCGAACTGCTGCCTCTGACCCCGGTGGTGGAGCTGGTACGGGGCGCCTGGACCGGGTCGATGTCCGCGCACGACGCCTTCGGTCATGTCCTGACGGCGGTGGCCTGGACGATGCTCTCGGTGTTTGCTGTACGCCGGTGGTTCCGCTGGGAGCCACGCCGCTGACGATGGCGAAGGCGGGCCCGGGGCCGGAGGCTCAGGCGGGCGGATCCGGTAGGGGCAGGGCGGGGCAGGGTACGACCCGTCCGGGGCCAGCAGCCGGGGACGAGCGTGGACGACCGGGGGGACAAGGGGTGCGTGATGCAGTGGCTACGGGGATGGCGGAAACGGGGCGGGTTCGCACAGGCCGACCTCTACTCGCGCGCGACGATATACGCCCTGCTGTGGCTGGCCGTCGCCCTGCACGTGATGTTGAGCGTGACGCGCCCGGTCCGGCACTCCGGCGCGCCCGCCGCACTGATCGCCGCTTCCTGCCTGCTCGCGGTCGCACAGGGGGTGCACTGCACCTCGCTGTCCTCCGGTGGTCTGGCCGAGTATCTGGGCCAGACCACGCTCCCCCGGCGGATGTTGGCCTTCGGGGCCGGTCTGATGGTGATGGATCTCGTGGCTGTTCTGGTGCTCGCCTCTGATGTCGGGCTGCGGGACTTCCCCGCGGTGGCGGTGGTGCTGTGCACCACCGTGACGCCGTTCACGATGTCGCACAGCCTGATCGTTCGGAAGCGCGTGTCGGCCCTGGTGCAGCTGGGCGCCCTGGCCGCGGTGTGCGGGGCGGTCCTGCTGCTCGGCGGCGGCCGGCAGCTGGTCGGTGCCTGCATGGCCTGCATGGTGTGCGGACCCGCGTGGTACGCCATCACCACCCGCTGCTCCGCCTGGCATCTGGGCGTGATGTGGAAACTGCACGAGGCCAAGGACGTGGAGGCGCGGCTGGCGGTCGCGGAGGAGCGACTGCGGTTCGGCCGGGATCTGCACGATGTGATGGGGCGCAATCTCGCCGTGATCGCGCTGAAGAGCGAGCTGGCGGTGCAGCTGGCCCGGCGGGGGCGGCCGGAGGCAGTGGACCAGATGACCGAGGTGCAGCGCATGGCCCACGAAGCGCAGCGGGAGGTACGTGAAGTGGTGCGGGGGTACCGAGGAGCGGACCTGGCCACGGAACTGGGCGGAGCCCAGGGCGTGTTGGAGGCGGCCGGTATCGAGTGCACCGTCACCGGTCCGCCGGACGGGCTTCCGGCGGATGTTCAGTCGGCGCTCGGCTGGGTCGTCCGGGAAGCCGCGACGAATGTCCTGCGCCATGGGGACGCCCGGCGCTGCACCATCGCGGTGGCCGGATCGGCATCCGAGGCGACTCTGACCGTCGAGAACGACGGAGCGGCCGGCGGGAGCGGCAGCAGCGCCTCACCGGGCACCGGCCTCGCCGGGCTGCGGGAGCGACTGACCGCTGTGGACGGGACACTTACGGCGGGCCCGGCCCCTGGCGGGAGATTCCGCCTCACCGCGGAGGTACCACTGACCGACACCGACAAGGCGGGGGCTCCGCTGCCCGACCGCCCGGCAGTACCGCCCGCCGACAGACCGGGGCGACCGGAGACCGGACCGCAGCCGCCCGCCGGCACTCGCACCACCGATCGCCTGCCGCCCTCCGCACTCCCGCCCGCGCTCAGCCCCACGCCCACCTCCACGGCGGCTCCCACCTCCGCCCCGCCGACCTCCACCGCAGAGGCAACCGAAGAGGCAACCGCATGACCGACCCGCCACCGGTGCCCGCGCCTGGGGCCACACCCGTACCGGCGCCCGTGCCGACGTCCACATCCGCGTCCCTGCCCGCGCCCGTATCCGCGTCCCTGCCTGCGTCCGTCTCTCCGCCGGTTCCCGCGCCCGTATCCGTGCCCATACGCGTGCTGCTCGCGGATGACGAGCACCTCATCCGGGGAGCGCTCGCCGCGCTGCTCGGGCTGGAGGACGACCTGATGGTCGTGGCCGAGGCCGCGTCCGGTCCCGAAGCGCTCGCCATGGCGCGGGCACACCGGCCCGATGTGGCGGTGCTCGACCTTCAGATGCCGGGGGCCGACGGTGTGAGCGTGGCCACATCCCTTCGTACCGTGCTTCCCGAGTGCCGCTGCATGATCGTCACCAGCCATGGGCGGCCCGGCCACCTCAAACGGGCGCTCTCCGCCGGAGTGAAGGGGTTCGTTCCGAAGACCGTTTCCGCACAACGACTGGCCGAGATCATCCGGACGGTGCGGGCTGGAGGGCGTTATGTGGACCCGGAGTTGGCAGCCGACGCGATCTCCGCGGGGGACTCGCCCCTCACGGCCCGGGAGGTGGAGGTGCTTGAGCTGGCGGCGGACGGCGCCCCGATCGCGGAGATCGCCGAACGGGCCTCGCTGTCGCAGGGGACAGTGCGGAACTATCTGTCGTCGGCCGCGTCGAAGCTGGGAGCGGAGAACCGTCATACCGCGGTGCGTCTCGCACGGGAGCGAGGTTGGGTATAGTGGACCCCGCGCACAGCGCATGCGGACGTAGCTCAGTTGGTAGAGCGCAACCTTGCCAAGGTTGAGGTCGCCAGTTCGAACCTGGTCGTCCGCTCAGCAGCAGGAAAGAGAAGCCCCCAGCCGGATTCCGGACGGGGGCTTCTCCGCGTGCGGGGCCCGCCCGGTCCGGGAGCGTACGAAGGGCCCTGGAAACCGCCGGCCGGCCAGCCGGCTTCGGGCCCTTCGCGCTGAAGCGCACCAGCGGTGCTGCCCGGGCCGGCCGGCCACGGGGCACGGCCACGACGCAGCTGCGGCAAGACCGAGACGCGGCCACAGCGCGGCTGAGACGCGGCTACGACCAGGGGGTCCCGGTCAGCAGCTCGTACGCCTCCACATACTTCGCCCGGGTCGCGTCCACGATCTTCTGGGGGAGTGCGGGCGGCGGCAGTTCGGCCTTCCGGTCCCAGCCGGAAGCGTCCGACGTCAGCCAGTCGCGCACGAACTGCTTGTCGTACGAGGGCTGAGCATGGCCCGGCTCCCAGTCGGCAGCGGGCCAGAAGCGGGACGAGTCCGGAGTCAGTACCTCGTCGGCGATGACGAGTTGGTCGCCGTCGTAACCGAACTCGAACTTCGTGTCGGCGAGGATGATGCCCCGCTCGCGCGCGATGCCGCGGGCCCGCTCATACACGTCGAGGGTCGTCCGGCGAAGATCGAAGGCGGTCTCCGCGCCGGTCTGACGGGCGACTTCCTCGTAGCTCACGTTCTCGTCGTGGTCGCCGACGGCCGCCTTGGTGGCCGGCGTGAAGATCGGCGCGGGGAGTTCGGAACCGTCGGTCAGCCCCTCCGGCAGCGCGAGACCGCAGACGGTGCGATGGGCCTCGTACTCCAGCAGGCCCGACCCGGTGAGGTAGCCACGGGCCACGCACTCCACGGGGACCATCCGCAGCGACTTGCAGACCAGGGTGCGCCCCGCCCAGTCGGCGGGGGCACCGGCCGGCAGGTCGGTGGAGATGACGTGGTGCGGTACGAGATCGGCGAGCTGGTCGAACCACCACAGCGACAGCTGGGTGAGCACCCGGCCCTTGTCGGGGATCTCGGTGGGCAGCACCCAGTCGTACGCGGACAGACGGTCGCTGGCGACCATCACGAGGTCGCCCGCCTCGTTCTGGTACAGATCGCGCACCTTGCCGGTGTGCAGGTGTACCAGGCCCGGCACTTCGAGCGGCTCGGGCTTTTCTACGAATCCGGACACGGTTCCTCCCCGTGGTTCTGTCCAAGCGGTGGGGTCGGTGTTGATTCTCCCGTATGCGCTGCGGGAGGGCCCCGCCAGGGTCGGTCCGCAGCCCGGGAGCGTTACCGGACAGGGTTGTCGGACGGAGTTGCGGCCAGGGTTGCCTGCCAGGTTCGGTGGCCGGCCTGTCGCCTGATCGGCGGGTCGGTCGTCTGATCAGTCGCGCTTGCAGATGCGGTCGAGGAGGTTGGCTGTCGCGCGCTGGATCCGGGAGTCCACGTGGCCGGGGCGGTCCAGCGCAGGTGACCACGCGAAGGTGCCCGAGGCGAAGACGAGCGAACCGGAAGGGGCGCGGTACAGGGATGTCTCCTGGTGCCGCATGGTCCCCTCGCTGTCCTCGTACGGCGAGTGGGCGAGCAGGATCCGGCTCTCGTGCTGCGGGAGCGCGGTACGCGGGAAGTAGCGGTCGGCCTCGCCCGCGACCAGACCGTCGAGCTCGTCGCCCTCGCCCGCTCCGGTCGCGTCCCAGAGCCAGTGCTCGGCGTTCCGTACGACCAGCGGGCTCGGGTCGGGGACCCGGCCGGCGTACTGGATGCCGAGGAGCTGCTGTTCCGGCCGGTCGATCTCGCGCCACAGGGTGGGCTTCCCGGGGCCGCGACGTTTTCGGCAGGTGAGGAGCCGGTCCGGGACACCGGACGGGGAGGGGGCCAGGTCGACCTGCCAGTACATCGTGTTGGCCGAGAGGAAGACGAGGGAGGTGCCGTGTTCGCGGGCGGCCTCCGTCGTACGCCGCATGGGGACCGACCAGTACTCGTCGTGGCCGGGGAAGACCAGGCCGCGGTAGCGGGTGGGGTCGATGCGCCCGGCGTGCAGGTCGCGGGCGTCGGCGTAGGCGAGGTCGTATCCGTAACGCTCCGCCCAGCGGATGAAGTCGTAGGCGTGGCCGACGTGCAGGGGCAGGCCGGCGCCCGCGTAGGGCCGGTCGAAGGAGACCGTGGTGGCGGCGTCCTCCTCGCCGAGGAGACGGCCCACGCCGTCCCACGCGTGGTAGAGGCTGGCGCCGGTGTGCCCGTCCTCCGGGTAGAGGTTGTAGGCCTGCCAGGTCACGTCGGGCAGGAGGAGCAGCAGATCCGCCGGGTGGCTGTCCCGGACGGTGAAGGGGATGTGGGAGCGGTAGCCGTCGACCGTGGTCAGCACGGCGACATAGGCCCCGATCGACCAGTACGACGGGATCTGCAGCCGCCAGGAGAGCCACCAGTGGTGGCAGGAGACCGTGCGGTCGGCAGTGAGCGGGGGCGGCTGCACGATCCCGGAGATCCACGGGCTGGTGGTGATCTTCGCCGCGCCGTCGCCGCCGTAGTGACCGATGCGGTAGATGTCGACGGAGAACTGCTGGGGCGGATCGACCGTGACATGGAAGTCGATGGCCTCGCCCGGGGCGGCCGCGCCGTTCGAAGCGAATCCCTTGATCTGCTTCTTCACGTCGTCGGCGGTGCGCGGACCGCTGGAGCGGTGGTGCGGGGCGTCCGGGGCGTACCACGGGACGACATGACCCGTGTCGTCCAAGTAGTGCTCGCTCCCGCGAAGCCATGGCAGCGGGCCCTGCCCGAACGGATCCGAGACGGCGTGCGCGAGGGCCCCCGATTCCCATCGCCGGATCTGCTCCGCCCCCATGCGGCTCCCCTTCCCTCGGCCGCTCAGGCACAACAGTGATGCACCGACTGTCAGCGACCGGCCCCAGCACATCACATAAGGCACTCACTCCGTCACTGTTCGTCGCGAATTGGCGAGCAGAGTGCCGAATTCGTGGAATGATCCAGGGAAGACTCCCGGGAAGTTCCGGACACGGGTCGGGCCGGGTGCGGGCAGGTTCCGGGTGCGGCTCCGGACAGGTTCCCGGCGCCGGCCCGGACAAGTTCTCAGCGGGTCAAGCGAGTTCAGGCAAGATCATCTGGAATGCGGGCCCCGGATGGCGGGCCATCACCGCCCGCCCCACGTCGGGCTCGCCCCCACTCACACCAGCCGCACCGGCTTCTCCGCGCGCACCCCCACGGCCGTCAGCCACCCTCGCAACGGCTCCCCGTCCCCGTCCTCCACCAGGCTCATCACGTGCCCGCCCAGGTCCGCGCTGCGCTCGCCGCCCACCAGCAGCGCGGGCCCGTCCAGCCAGTCCAGGCCGGGCGCCGCCCCGGCCGTGTCCACCGCCGCGCAGCAGACCATCGCGGTGACATGGTCGGCCAGCAGATCCCGCCCGATTCGGGGCGGCTGGAGCGGGAAGAGCGGGATCGCCCCGGTGTCCCAGAGCTCCTCGCCCTCCAGGATGCCGCCCGGCACAGGGGCCGGTGCTGCGGCCTCCTCACGGGCGACCTCGGCGGTGACGGCGGCCGCCAGCGCCTCCGTGTCGTCGGCGGCGAGATGGTCCAGGACGCGGGCCAGCGTCGGGCCGCCCGGCTCCTCCGCGGCCGGACCCGCTTCGGCCGTGCGGCGCACGCCCAGCTGGTCAAGGACGCGGTGCAGCCTGGCCGCCTCCGTACGCCATTTCCGGTCGGTGACCTCTTCCGGGTACTGCTGCCAGTCCACCGGGGACCAGCCGGGGCCGTTGTCGGCCGGGCCGCCGTGGAAGAGTCTGGCCGCGAGGAGGGAGGTGGCCGCGTCGACCGCGCCCGGCTCTTCCAGCAGGTCACAGGCAGGCCGTTCACCCAGCCGGGAGGTGAAGCCCTCGGCCAGCCGGTCCCGGCGCGACAGCTCGGTGAGCGCGGAGACCACTCCGGCGTCGAGACGGGAGGGCCAGCGGCCCATCCGCCAGGCGGGCAGCGCGACCCGGGTCAGCAGCCGGTCCCAGCCCGCGTAGGCCAGGCCCACCTGCTCCTGGGCGACGATCCGCAGCCCGTAGTCCACAGCCTGTGCGCGGTCCGAAGCGGCAGCCGCGACGCCGCGCTCCATCTCGGCCACATGGCCGCGGCAACTGCGCAGCAGCAACCGCGCGGTCCAGCCGATGAAGCCGTACGCGATCCGCCGCACCGGGCCGAGCCCGGCCCGGGACGAGACGGCGACCGCCGCGTCCAGGCCCCGTACGAACCGGCGCGAGGCCGCGATATCGGGGTGCGCCGAGGGCCCCGTACCGGCGATCACCGGCGCGAGGAGGGCCCGCAGCTCGGCCACCCGCATCCACCACAGGAAGGGTGAGCCGATGACCAGCACGGGGGCGTCCGCCACCCGGCGCGAACGTATCGACCGTATGCCGCGCACGGCACCCAGCGGTCCGTCGGATATGGACTGCGCGGCGGGGTGCGAACGGTCCTCCAGCCAGCTGTCGCAGTCGGGCGTCAGCGCTATGGCCGACGGGGCAGGCACTTCGAGCCGGTCCGCGAGGTCCCGCACCATCCGGTGCAGGTCGGGCGCGGATGACTCGGTGAGCGCCACCGTCGGGCTGACCGCGGGCCCGGCCCTGGCGATCACGGCTCCCACCCCGGCGGCCACCACGAGCACCACCAGCGCGAACCCCGTCACCACCCATCGCGCCACGTCCCAGCTTCCGCCGCTGAGACGGCCCATGGCGCCGCCCGCCAGCAGCACGACCGCGACCGCGGCCGGCAGCAGCGCGACGGCCAGCGCCCTGCCCCGGACCGCCAGAACGGCCAGCGCATGGGCGCGTGCGCCCCGCGCACCCCGCCTACCACGCGAATTCACACGCGCATCACTCGTACGGTTGTCGGACACGGCTGGACGTCACCCCCCTCTGCCCCTGCGACGGCTTTGCTCACTCCCCCACTGTGGCACCCGCCACTGACATCGCAATGCCGGTGGGCCAAGTGCCGGAATGCCTGCGCCGCAGACTAGTTGGGGTCCCGGCAAGCGTCATCCGGATGGGGCAGTCGTCACTCGATGGAATGGCTTTGGGTAAAGGTGCTGACGAAAAGCGGTCAGACGCCTGCGGCTTTCGCAGCGATGTCCGTACGATGCTGCGCCCCTTCGAGCCGCACCCTGCCCAGCGCGGTGTACGCGCGCTGACGGGCCTCCCCCAGATCGGCGCCGGTGGCGGTCACCGAGAGCACCCGGCCGCCCGCGCTCACCACCGCGTCGCCGTCCTGCCTGGTACCGGCGTGCAGAACGTACGCATGGGGCGCATCCTGGGCCGCCACCTCGTCGAGCCCGCCGATGGGGTCACCCGTGCGCGGAGTGTCCGGGTAGTTGTGCGAGGCGATGACGACGGTCACGGCAGCCTCGTCGCGCCAGTTCAGCGGGGGGACCGTGTCGAGGGTGCCGTTGGCCGCGTTCAGCAGGACACCGGCCAGCGGGGTCTTCAGCCTGGCCAGCACCACCTGGGTCTCGGGGTCGCCGAACCGGGCGTTGAACTCGATGACCCGCACCCCGCGTGAGGTGATCGCGAGGCCCGCGTACAGCAGCCCCGCGAAGGGCGTACCCCGGCGGCGCAGCTCGTCGACGGTCGGCTGGAGCACGGTCTGCATGACCTCGTCGACCAGCTTGGGGTCGGCCCAGGGGAGCGGGGAGTACGCGCCCATGCCGCCGGTGTTGGGCCCCTCGTCGCCGTCGAGCGCGCGCTTGAAGTCCTGCGCGGGCTGGAGCGGGAGGACGGTCACCCCGTCCGAGATCGCGAAGAGCGAGACCTCCGGGCCGTCCAGGAACTCCTCGATGACCACACGGCCGCAGGCCAGCGCATGGGCGCGGGCGGCCGCGACGTCCTCGGTCACGACGACGCCCTTGCCGGCGGCCAGACCGTCGTCCTTCACCACGTACGGGGCGCCGAAGGCGTCGAGCGCCGTGTCGATCTCCGCCGGGGTGGTGCAGACATAGGCACGGGCGGTGGGGACGTTCGCCCCCGCCATCACGTCCTTGGCGAAGGCCTTGGAGCCCTCCAGCTGCGCGGCTTCGCGGCTCGGACCGAAGCACGGGATACCAGCGTCCCGTACGGCGTCGGCGACACCGGCGACCAGGGGCGCCTCGGGGCCGACGACGACGAGTCCGGCGCCGAGGCGGACGGCGAGCCGGGCGACGTCCGCGCCGTCCAGCGCGTCCACCGCGTGCAGCTCGGCCACTTCCGCGATGCCCGCGTTGCCGGGGGCACAGTGCAGGGAGGTGACCTCGGGGTCGAGGGAAAGAGAGCGGCACAGGGCGTGTTCGCGGGCGCCGCCGCCGATGACAAGGACCTTCACGGTGCGAAGCCTAGCCCGCGCACCGGGGCCGGCCCGGCGCGGGCCTTGTGCGGGCCACCGAAAGCGGCGGACGCACGTGTTCGTAGCTTCCTCCACGTACGTGACGCGGCCGGTTACTCGTTCTGATCGGTCTACTCGTTCGTGTACTCCTCGACCACGGTCGCCCCCAGCTCGCGCACGATCAGATCGTGGCCGGAGAGCGCCGAGTCGACCAGGTCGGGGTCGTCGTCCTCGGGGGTGTCGTCCTCCAGCGAGACGGGCGGCGGACCGTCCGGCACCGGCGGCTCGGGCTCCCGGAAGGCCTGCGGCCGCTGGCGCGGCGGGGGTTCAGGGGCGGGCGGCTGCTGGACCGGTCCGGACGCGGCGGAACCGCCTCCGGCCTGGGGCGCCGGGCGCGGCGGCGCGGGGGAGGAACCGCCGGGGCCGGGGTGATTGCTGCCGCCCGGAGGCTGCGTACCGCCGGAGGGGTCGACGATCGCGTCGACTCTCCACTGGACGTGGAACTGGTCGGCGAGGACCTGCTTCAGTACGTCCTCGCTGCCGCTGGACGCGAAGTTGTCCCGGGCGCCCGAATTGGGGAAGCCGAGCTGGAGGGTGGTCCCGTCGAAACCGGCGACCTGGGCGTTCTGACTGAGCAGGATCCAGGTAAAGCGGCGCCGGTTCTTGACGGCCTCAAGGATGTCGGGCCACATGTTCCGCACCTGGGCCGCCCCCTGTGCCATGCCGGGGGCGGGCGCGGCGGGGGGCGCGGACGGCGGGGCGGCGGACGCAGCCGGAGGGGCCGCCTGCGCGGGCTGCCCCTGCCCCGGAGCAGTGGCCGACGGCCAACTGCCCGCCGGGCGCTGCGACTGAGGCTGGGTCTGCGACTGGGCCGCGGGGGCGGCAGCACCGGGCCAGGCTCCGGGCTGCCGTGCGGCGGAGGCCGGGGCGGGAGGCTGCGCGGGAGCGGCGGGCTGAGCGGACGTAGCGGCCGGAGCGGCCGAGGGGGCATTCGCAGCCTCAGCGGAAGGCCCGGCCGGAGCAGGGGGGGCACCCGCAGGACCTGCGCCGGGCGCCGCACCACCGCCGGCCCCGGCACCCGGGCTGTCCCCCCGGGCAGCGGCGCGGGCGGCGGCGGGCCCCGTGCCGGGCGCAACCGTCATGCCGGGCCCGGAAGGGCCCCCAGTCCCAACAGGCCCACCCGGCCCGCCAGTCGTCGCGGCGGGCGCAGCCATCGTCGGATGCGCCTCGGCGCCCGGTACGTACCCCATGGCGGGCCCCTGCCCGCCGGGCACAAAGGCGCCGCCGCGCTCCAGGCGGTCCAGCCGGGCCTGCAGGGAGCGCTCGTCGTCGAAGGCGGCCGGGAGCAGCACCCGCGCACAGATCAGTTCGAGCTGGAGCCGCGGGGAGGTGGCACCGCGCATCTCGGTGAGCCCGGTGTTGACCAGGTCCGCCGCGCGGCTCAGCTCGGCGGCGCCGAAGACGGAGGCCTGCGCCTGCATCCGCGCGACGACATCCGCCGGAGCGTCGATCAGCCCCTTCTCCCCCGCGTCCGGCACGGCGGCCAGGATCACCAGGTCGCGCAGCCGCTCCAGGAGGTCGGCCACGAACCGGCGTGGATCATTGCCGCGCTCGATGACCTGGTCGACGAGCTCGAAGGCGGCGGCTCCGTCCGAGGAGGCGAAGGCATCGATGACGGAGTCGAGGAGCGTCCCGTCCGTGTAGCCGAGGAGGGCGGTGGCCATGGCATACGTCACACCTTCCTCGCCCGCGCCTGCCAGCAACTGGTCCATGACGGACATAGAGTCCCGCACGGACCCCGCCCCGGCCCGCACGACGAGGGGCAGCACGCCGTCCGCGACCTGGGCGCCCTCCTGCCCGCACACCTCGCCGAGGTAGTCGCGCAGGGTGCTGGGCGGCACAAGCCGGAAGGGGTAGTGGTGCGTACGCGACCGGATGGTACCGATGACCTTCTCGGGTTCGGTGGTCGCGAAGATGAACTTGAGATGCTCCGGGGGCTCCTCGACCACCTTCAGCAGGGCGTTGAACCCCGCCGACGTGACCATGTGCGCCTCGTCGATGATGTAGATCTTGTAACGACTGCTCGCCGGCCCGAAGAACGCCTTCTCGCGCAGATCACGGGCGTCGTCCACGCCACCGTGCGAAGCCGCGTCGATCTCGATGACATCGATCGACCCCGGCCCGTTGCGCGCGAGGTCCTGGCAGGACTGGCACTCACCGCACGGCGTGGGAGTGGGCCCCTGCTCACAGTTCAGACAGCGGGCGAGGATCCGCGCACTGGTGGTCTTGCCACAGCCGCGCGGCCCGCTGAACAGATACGCGTGGTTGACCCGGTTGTTCCGCAGAGCCTGCTGCAACGGGGCAGTGACGTGCTCCTGCCCGATGACCTCGGCGAACGATTCGGGACGGTAGCGGCGGTAGAGCGCAAGGGACGACACATGTACGAGGTTATCGGGGCCCACTGACAACCCACGCCCCGAGCGACCCACACCCGGAGAACGCCCCGGGAACGCAAAGGGCCCCCCACGCACCCGCCAGAGCCAACCTACCCTTGCTGCCTTCCGGCCCTGGGGGAGTTCAGTCAGATAGCGCCACGTGAGGGGCTGACCCACACCCTAGCTGATCCACCGGGGTGGAATCGAGTTCGCTAGCACTCCTCAACGTCTTGTATTGTTTGCCGCGGAGGATTCGCCTAGTGGCCTAGGGCGCACGCTTGGAAAGCGTGTTGGGGGCAACCCCTCACGAGTTCGAATCTCGTATCCTCCGCAGCTAGAAGGCCCGGACCGTTCACACGGTCCGGGCCTTCTGCTTGTGCAGTCTCAACCACAGCTCAACGAGGCTGTTCGGGGGCCTCCTTCGATGTTCCCTCGTCGCTCTTCGCGATCTCCCAGATGAGTCCACCAACCTGCTTGGCCGCGTCTTGCAGGATGCCGCCGGTCACGTGCTGGTAGCGGGCCGCCATCGCCGTGGACGACCAGCCCATGATCTGCATCACTACGCGCTCCGGGACTCCCAGGATGAGCAGCACCGTGGCGGCGGTGTGCCGGGCATCGTGCAAGCGCCCGTCGCGCACCTTGGCATCGATGAGCAACTGCTTCCACGCGTCGTAGTCAGTACTCGGCACCAAGGGGGCGCCGACGGGTGAGGTGAAGACGAACCCCCGTCTCGCACCACTCCTGAGCGGCCCGACGGCGCTCCTGATCCTGTTCCTTGCGGTGCAGCTCCAGGAGACGGACCAGTTCGTCCGGCACGCCGATGGCCCGGCGCCCGGCACGGACTTCGTGTTGGCCGTGTCCTCGTTCTTCCTGACGCGCTGCTTGCAGTAGCCGGGCTTGCTTCCGCACTCTCCCCCGCAGCCGTGCAGGTACTTGGGCCGCAGACGGTTCTTGCGGACCCGCAGGATTCCTGCCGGGAGGTCCACGTCCGACCAGCGCAGCTCCAGTGCTTCGCCCTGACGGAGGCCGAGGGCGAGCGCGATGGACCAGCGTGCGCTGTTCCGTAGCTTGGCCGCTTCGGAGAGGAGTTGCTGCACCTCTTCGATGTCGTACGGCTCCACCTCTTCGTCTTCGATGCGGGGCGGGACGGCGAGCGTGGCGACGTTCCGGGTGACGTGGCCGCGCCTCATGGCGTGGTTGAGCGCTGTTCGGATGGTGCGGTGAGCCTGGTGGGCGGTTGCGGGCTTACTGCCGTTGGCCAGCATCTTCGTGTAGAAGCGCTCCAGGTGTTCCGGCTCCAGCTTGTCGAGGCGATGAGCACCGAGACCGGGAGTCAGGTGGACTCTGACGGCAATCTCGTACCCGGCATAGGTGTTCTCCCGCACCGACGGTTCGGCGATCTCCTCCACCCAGTGCTGAAGCCATGTCTTGACGGCCCACACCCGCCCCGGCTTCCGGACCTTTCCCGCGTCTCCCTGCTTCTCCAGCTCGCGAACCTTCTTGATGACCTCCCCTTCATTGAGCTTGCTCATGACATGGCGTCGGTCCTCGCCGGCCGGCACCTCACCCCTGCTGCTCCGGGGCCACTGCGTGATCTGTCGCAAGCCGGTGTCCCGTGTCATCGAACCTTGAGTGATGTCACCGAAGGTTGAGCGGTGTGCTCGCTTGCCTCGTCTGCTCGGTCAGGTCAGAGCCTGTTTCTGATCCTGGGAGCGGTCTCGCGGTCTTGACGCTCGACAGTGAACTGTCGCCAGGGTCCTGACGCTCGACGGTGTGCTGCGGCTAGGGTCGCGATCATGACGATTAAGGGTGTGTTGTTCGACGCGTCCGGGACCCTGCTGCGGATTGAGTCAGCCCAGAGCTGGCTGCGCGGGGTGCTCGACGATCGCGGCATCGAGGCATCTGACGAGGAAGTACGGCTGTATGGGGAGCGGCTCGACGCCGCGGGGGCCGTACCCGGTGGCACGCCGCCACGGGTGGTGCCGGATCAGCTGGCCGCGGTGTGGCGGGCGCGCGACAGCAGCGAGGAGGCGCACCGTGCGGCGTTCACCGGTCTGGCGCGGCGGGCGGACCTGCCCTGGGAGGGCCTGTACGACGCGCTGTATGAGCGGACGTTCCAGCCGGCCGCATGGCGGCTCTACCCGGACGCCCTCGACGTGCTGCGCGGGCTGCGCGAGCGGGGTGTGCGGATCGCGGTCGTGAGCAACGTCGGCTGGGACTGGCGGCCGGTTTTCGACGCGCTCGGCCTCACGCCGTACATCGACGCAAACATATTCTCGTACGAGGTGGGGATGGACAAACCCGATCCACGGATCTTCCGGCTCGCCTGCGACCAGCTGGGCGTCAACCCCGCCGAAGCACTGATGGTCGGTGACGAGCGGCAGAAGGATGGCGGGGCCGAGACGGTCGGGTGCCGCTACCTGCCGGTGGAGCACCTTCCGGTAGAGAGCCGGCCGGACGGGCTGCAGGCTGTGCTCGGGATGGTGGCGTGACGCTGCCGCTCCGCTCGCCAGCTTCAGAAAGGACCAGGTTCTGACCGGAGAGACCGTCCAGATGCGTTCGCGATGCGGTCACTGTGACTTTCGCCGAACGTTCTTCCGCCGCCAGGCCCTCACTCACCCCTGCCGACGGCGGTACTGCCACACTCAACCTTCGATGACACGAACCTATCGATCACCAACCTTCGGTGACAATGCTCAAGGTTCGATGACACGGGACAGCCGGTGCTCGACGTTCACGGCCGCGTGTCCGAAGACATCCACGCCGTGACCATTGAGACGTCGGGACACCTGGACGAACATTTGGAAAGCATGTTGGGGGCAACCCCCTCACAAGTTCGGATCTCGTATCCTCCGCAGGCAGAAGGCCCGGACCGTGCAAACGGTTCGGGCCTTCGTCTTTTCCTGTCCTCCTTCAGCTTCTTTTCCTGTCCTCCTTCAGCTTCGCGGCTGGATCTCGGTGCCGACGGGCTCGGTGAGCGATGCGACCAGGTCGTCCACCACCGGTGGGCCGCCCGTGACGCGCAGGGCCTCGACGCGGTGGGACAGCTCCGGCTGTGTCAGTGGGATGCCGACCAGGTCCTGCCGCCCGGCGAGCGCGAAGCGTGGGAGGAGGCCCAGGCCCTGTCCTCCGGCAAGCAGCTCGGTGTACGTACGCACGTCGTGGCCGTCGTATCGCAGGGCCACCCGCAGATGGGGGCTGTCTCCGACCACGGCGGACAGGTCCGCCAGGGGGGCGCTCACGCCCGGAGCGTCGATCCACCGGGCGTCGATCAGGTCCGCCAGCCGCAGACCCGTGCGGTGTGCCAGGGGGTGGTGGGGCGGCAGGGCCACCACCACCGGCTCCCGGCAGACCGGTGCGCCGTGCAGCCCGGCCACCCTGGGCGGGCGCAGGGGGTCATCGGACAGAGCGAAGCCGTCGACCAGGCCGAGGTCCAGTTCGCCGGTGGCGACGCCCTCGGCGACGGCCTGGCGCGGCAGCGTACGTACCGTCAGCTCGTGCACGCCGACCCGCCGGGCCACCTCACCGATGATGCGCAGTGCGTGTGCCGTGGCCGCCAGTGGACAGATGCCGACGGTCAGCCGCCCGGTGGTTCCGCCCTTCACCCTCTGGACTTCCGCGCGTGCGGCGTCGATGCGCAGGAGGATCGAGGCCACGTGGTCCATCAGCCGGGTACCGGCCTCCGTCGGGCCGACCGGCCGTCGACGGACCAACTCGACGCCCAGCTCCCCTTCCAGTGAGGCGATCTGCTGGGACACCGCGGACTGGGTGTAGCCCAGCTCCCTGGCGGCGTCGGAGAAGGAGCCGTGCGTGATGACGGCCGAGAAGGTCTTGAGCAGGCGTGGGTCCACCAGATCAGCATCACTTATCGAGGAATCAGAAGCTATCGTTTGTCCTTTTGCCATGGCTACTGGATGATTCCGGCGTGCCCACCACCGTCGCACCACACCCCCAGGCCGACCCGGACCTTTCGCGCACCCGGCCCGCCCGGATCGCGCTCGTCGGCGAGCGGTCGGCGGGCGTGCCCGCGCACACCCGCTATGCGCCGATGCTGGAGAGGCTATGGCGCCGCGAACGGCTGTTGGTGGACGCCTACTGGGTGTCGACCGCGCAGCTCGACGGCCCCCGGGACCTGGCCGGGTTCGACGGCATCTGGCTGGTGCCGGGCAGCCCCTACCTGAGCGAGGCCGGAGCGGTGAGCGCTGTGCGCACGGCGCGCGAGCGGGACATCCCCTTGCTGGCGACCTGCGGCGGCTTCCTGCACGTCCTCCTGGAATTCGCCCGCCACGTCTGCGCGCTGGACGGTGCCGCACACGCCGAGAACTCCCCCGGCAGCCCGCTTCCGCTGATCGTGCCGCTGTCGCGCGACCTCGCGGGCCATGAGGGGACCGTCCGCATCGAGCCCGGCTCACTGGCCGAGGAAGCGCTCGGCGCGCGTACGACCGTGGAGCGCTACCAGTGCACGCACGCTCTGGACCCCCGGTACGCCGGCACTCTGCGCGACCACGGGTTGCGCTTCACCGGCCACGACGACGACGGCCACCCCCGCATCGCCGAACTGCCGGGGCACCCGTTCTTCCTGTCCACCCTGTTCCAGCCCGAACTGGCCGACGACACCTCCCGGCCCCATCCCCTGGTGCGCGCCTTCGCCTCGGCGGCGGTCGGGCGCAGCACGGAGACGTGATCGAGGGGCACAGGTCCGCCCCCGTGAAACGCACGACAAGAAACACACGACAAGAAACGCGCGACAAGAAACGCACGGCAAATCGAAAGGACCCGAAGTGGCAAGCTCCGTAGACGCCTTATCCGCTGTACCGGCCAAGTCGTGGGTACCTCAGTTCGTCATCTGCTCGATGATCTGGGGGTCTGGGTTCGCGCTCATCAAGATCGGTGTCGAAGCCGGTATCGAACCGGGTTGGGTCGCCTTCTGGCGGTGCTTCTTCGGAGCACTGGTGCTGTGGGGCCTGGTACTGGTGCGGCGGCTGGGGGTGCCGCGTGACCTGCGAGTATGGGGGCACGCCCTGGTGGTGGGGACGGTGCTCAATGCCTTCCCCTTCACCCTGTTCGCCTGGGGCGAGAAGTACATCACCTCCGTCACGGCCGGGGTGTGGAACTCCACCATTCCCCTGTTCACCCTGGTCTGGGTAGTGGTCATGCTGCCGGACGAGAAACCGACCCTGCGGCGGCTGCTCGGCATCGCCACCGGCCTGGTCGGCGCCCTGGTGGTGCTCGGCGTGTGGTCGGGCGGGCAGTCCTCGCTGATGAAGGGGAGTGTGATCTGCCTGGTCGCCACCGCCTCGTACGGGCTGGGCTACACCTACACCCGCCGGTTCCTGTCCGGCGGAGATATCCCCGCGATCACCCTGACCGCCATCCAGGTCAGCTGGGCGGCCCTCGAACTCGCTGTGTGCGCACCGATGTTGAGCGGCACACCACACTGGGCCGGGACGGGGCCGATGGCCGGCATGGTGGTGCTCGGCGCCGTGGGCACCGGGCTCGCGTACATGTGGAACCTGTCGGTGATCCGCGCCGTCGGCTCGACGGTCGCCTCCACGGTTGCGTATCTGACCCCGCTGTGGGCGGCGATCGTCGGGGTGTTCTTCCTGAACGAGTCGCTGGGCTGGAACACCGTGGTGGGCGCGGTGCTGATCGTCAGTGGCGTACTGCTGACCCGCACCGCGCCGTCACGTCCGGTGGCCGGGGCCGGAGCCGGGACCGCGGACGAAGCCGAAGCCGTACCCCGGCCACCCGAGGAGGAGAAGGAAGAGGAGACCGGCCAACCGGCGCGATCCTGAGGGAGGCCGGTACGCCCTCAACCGCCGGACGGCCTGTCCCCGCCGGACGGCCCGTCCGGCAGCAGTACGGTGTCCAGCCGCCGCAGGCCCTCGGTCACCGTGTCGACCTCGCGGGCGAAGCCGAGCCGGAAGCCTTCGTCTGAGCCCATGGTCTCCCCGGGGGTCAGCAACAGACCGGCCTCCAGCGCCCGGCGGCACAGCGCCAAGGAGGTCTCGCCGGTACGCAGTTGTATCCAGGCGAAGGGCGTGCCCTGTGGCGGCGCCAGCCGGACGGCATCCGGGTGGCGGGCCGCCCACTCCTCGACGAGCCGCAGGCCCGGGGCGCACAGCCGGTGGTACTCCCGCGCGTAGTCCTCGTGCCGGTCCAGCGCCGAGCAGGCCAGGGCCTCGCACAGCACGGAGTTGGCGATCGAGGTGAGGAACTTGCGCTCCGCGCAGGCTTCCGCCACCTGCGGCGCGCCGTACACCCAGCCTGTGCGCAGACCCGGCAGGCCGTAGGTCTTGGACAGACCGGAGACCGAGATCACCCGGTCCTGGCCGACGGCCGGGGAGCGCGACAGATCGATCGCGTACTCCTCGTCGACCAGCAGATAGGCGTCCCGCTCAGCCACCAGCGCCACCAGCGCCCGAAGTTCCTCCTCCTCGACCCGGCGGCCTGTGGGGTTGCAGGGCGAGTTCAGCGCGATCAGCCGCAGGTTCTCACCGGCCGCCGCGGTCACGGCGGCGGCGTCCACGGACAGATCCGGTCCGTACGGCAGGACCGTCACGCTCGCGCCGAGCCGGGGCGGCAGGTCCAGCAGCGGCTGCCATCCGGGGTTGAACGCGATCACCTCGTCGCCGGGCCGCAGCAGCACGTCGAACAACAGGAACAGCGCCTCCTGCGCGCCGTGCGTGACGGTGACCGACTCCGGCCGGCCGCCGTACAGTCCGGCGATCCGGTCGCGCAGTTCCGTGGTGCCCCGGTCGGTCCCGTAGCCGAGCTCAAGGTCCGCGGGGACGCTCAGGTCGGACAGTCTGCGGCTCGGTACGTAGCTGTTGCCGAGGTCGATGTCGTAGCGCCCGGCGGAGTCGACGAACGTCCAACGGGCGATGGAGTAGAACGGCTTCGCGGCGATGCCGGCGTCGAGGGACGTCATGCGGCAGTCCCCTGCCCGGCCGGGGCACCGGCGGTCGGCCTGCTGGTGTCCGTGTCCGGTGCGGGCGGGCCTGTTACCGGCGTGTCCGGTGCGGCCGTGTCCAGTGCGGCGGGCAGTCCGAGACGGGCGCGGAGTCGCGGTGCCAGGAATCCGGCCGCGACCTGCTCCGAAGCGCCGGACAGGGTGACCGCGCCCTGCGCGTCGATGGCGGTCTCGAAGGCGCCGCCGGGCATCCGCACCCGTACCGCGGGGTCCACCAGGCCCAGGGCATGAGCGGCGCTGGCCGCGGCGCAGGCGCTGCTGCCGGAGGCCAGAGCGTAGCCCGCGCCGCGCTCCCAGATCTCGATCTCCACCGTCTCGCGGTCGAGCACGCGCATGAACTGCACGTTGGTCCGCTCGGGGAAGGCCGGATGGCCCGCGATCAGCGGCCCCACCTCATGTGCCAGCGCGGCGGACACTTCGGGGAGCGGGACGACGGTGTGCGGGTTGCCGTTGTTCAGACAGATCACCTGGAGCTGTCGCCCTGCCACGTCCAGCGGCCGGGCCACGACGGGGCCGGGCAGGTCCTGCGCCGGAATGTCCGCCGCCTCGAAGGTGGGGCGGCCCATCTCCACCCGGGCGATGCCCTCGTCGAGGTCCTCGATCCGCACCGCGGTGTCGCCCGCGAGCGTACGGATGACGACGTCCCGCGCTCCCTGGTGGTACTGGTAAAGGTAGAGGGCGAATATTCGCAGTCCGTTGGCGCTCCTGCCACAGACGCTGCCGTCGGAGTTGAAGGCGCGCAGGACGACCGGCTCGCCATCTCTCACCGCGCCGACCGGTCCCAGCAGGACCCCGTCAGCACCGATGCCGAAGTGCCGGTCGCACAGCAGGCGGGCGGCCTGCGCGGTGGACGGCAACTCCAGCAGGTCGATCCGCTGCGGATCGATGACCAAGTAGTCGTTGCCCAGTGCTTGGTACTTCACGAAGTCGTACATGTGCCACCTGCTTCCGGGAGTCGTGACGGTGCCCGACCGGTCGCCCGACCGCTCGGGGGTCGTACACCGACGAGAGATGCTCGTACGGTGTGCGACCCCCGGCGGTCCGGACCCAGAACCGCGCCCCTACATCCCCGACGGCTCCGGCACGTCGTCCAGGGCCGCCTCGTCGTGCTGGTCGCCGTACCACTTCTCGCTCCAGCGGGAGAAGGCGACGATGAGGATGTCGCGGTGCCCCGGACCGCCGTCGGCGGAGAGCACGTCCGTGACGTCGTGTGCGAGCGCCCGGTCGTCGAGCAGCACAGCCTGACCGGCATCCAGGGTGCCGGCCCAGAACGGCTCCTCCGCGCCGGGCTCCCACAGCCGGGTCAGACCGCCCCCGACGTTGTTGCGCCGCAGGACGGCGATCATGACGAATTCGTGCCCGTCGTGGTGCACGCCCTCCGGCGTCAGCGGGCCGGGCTTCTCACCGGTGGCCCGGGTGCGGTTCTGATGGACGTTGATCTGCCATTCGTCCTTGGTGTCCAGGGGGAACCCCTCGGCCCCGGCCCGGATGAGAGGCGTGAAATCCACCTCGATCGGCAGATACCCCCGGCGGATACCACCGGCGACGTTATTGAACTTCTTGAACGTGGTGTAGTCCCGGTGCGGCAGGAGTTCAAAACCCCAACCGGCACTCTCCGTGAAGCTCATGCGGTACTGCGAGAACCGTTTGTACCGGGTGCCGTTGCCCATGTACTCGTCTACCGGGCAGTTGTCATAGCTGGCCAGCACATTCGGCTGGACCGCCGGGATGTCGATGATCGAGAAACGCTGGTCGGTCAGTGGCATATGACTCGCCTTTCATTCCGTGAGGCTTGTTCCACGAGGTGCTTCCGGCCGGGTCCGGGTGCAGGCCCGCGTCCGGCGGACGGGGCTCCGCGCCACGTCATCCGGTGACGAGCGCGGTGGTCTCCGCGGCGACGCGGTCCTCCGCCTTCTCACCGGCCACCCGTCCGGGCACCTCGGCCAGCCGTTCGTCCAGATAGCGCGCCGAGGAGTTGAGCCGCCACAACGCCCCGCGGGCGATTCCCAGTCGCATGTACTCCGACGGCGCGGCCGGTTTCACGATGTTGTGGAACCAGCCCGCGGCGTGCTGGGAGTCGATGGTGATGTGCAGACGGTGGTAGACGATTCCCACGTCCGGCAGGCCGAGTCGTTCCCACGCGCTCACCACCTGCACGAAGCGGTCCGGCACCAGCCATTCCGTCATGCCCAGGAAACCGACGGCCTCCGGATACCGGTGCCGGTACCGGCTGAGGAGCACTGCGAGATTTCCACTCAGGAGTGCGGTGGCGGTCAGCGTCTCCTCCAGCTCCGTCTCGGACACCTCGAACACGTCGAATATCTGGTTGAAGAGAGTGGTGTGGACCTCTTCGGGCTTTCCATTCCCCATCTCGTCCCAGAAGTTGGACGCGATCTCCATCTTCGCGGCACCGCTGGTGCCCACCTGCATCAGAGCCAGCAGGTCGTCGAACCGACCGTCGACCACGGACTCCTGGATCATGTACGTGCGCACGTCCGCCGCGGTGGCGTGGTTGCGGATGAAGTCCGTGTAGTACGGGTGCTTGAAAACGCGGTGCTGCCTGGCCTGCCCCTTGAGCCAGGAAAGGAACTCACCGGGGTCGGAGGGCAGGCCCTCCAGGAGCGCGGCGTCCAGCTGCCGGTCCTCGCCGAGCAGCGTCGCCTGCTCCAGCAGCCGGGTCACCTCATGGACCGCGAGCGAGCCCTCTGCTGTCTCCGCATCCGGGATACGCGTGATCAGGTGGTAGATACGGGACAACAGGAGCTGTTGGTGATAAAAGCTCTCCGGATCTCCGGACAAGGCATTTTCGTTCAGCTCGGCAACTGCCGCCCTTATCCTGTCACGTTCCGATCCTGTGAATTGTCGATCCACCTCGTCGGCGGGCCTTGACAACCAGTCGGAGATCTCCTTGACCAGCATGGATGAGTCGTACACGCCCACTCCTTCGTTTTCCTGCGTGAGGTTCCTGAGGGCACCTGCGGCAATTCTCGGCCACTCGGCCGTTGCCGTTACAGAATGACCGAGAAACAACTTGCATCGAACGCGGACCTCGTCCGCACAAAGAATCTCAGGCAACTGTGGCGTCTCAGTGGCTGGACGGTGGCGCCAGCGCCTGGCAGCATGAATTTGCTCGGCCTCCTATGCGCCAATAAAAAGCCCGCTCCGCGCCGCACAGCGGCACAGGGGCCCGTAGATGGGACGCGAGATGGTGACGCAGGAAAGCAACCTAAGCTTCCAATTACTTGGGCCATTGCGTGTGCTGCGCGGGGAGCGAGAAGTGCCCGTACCGGCGGCGAAGTTAAGAATCTTACTGGCGTCGATGCTGCTGCGTGCCAATCAAACGGTTTCCATGGATGAATTGGCCGCATATCTATGGGGTGAAAATCCACCCGAAGGCGCCCATACGACGCTGCGCTCCTATGTCATGAGATTGCGCCGGATACTGAGCCCATCCTCCGACGAGCGGCTGGAGCCGATCCGTACCCTTCCGGGCGGCTATCTCATGACCGCGGACGACTCCCAGCTGGACCTGCTGCGTTTCCGCAGCACGCTGACAATGGCCCAGCGCATGGCTGCCGACCGGGACCACCGAAGGGAAAGCGCACTGCTGCGCGAGGCGCTGGGCCTGTGGCGGGGGCCCGCACTGTCGAATGTGCCCTCGGACGTCCTGCACCGCGATTTCGTCCCGGGGCTCACCGAACGCCGCTACTGCGCGCTGGAGCAGCGCATCGACCTCGATCTGGAACGCGGGGCGCATCGCGAGGTCGTCGTCGAACTCCGCGACGAGGTGCGCACGTGCCCGTGGCGGGAGCACTTCTGGGCACAGCTGATGCTGGCGCTCTACCGGCAGGGCCGCCAGGCCGAAGCACTCGACGCGTTCCGGCAGGTCAGCGAACGGCTGCGGGGTGAGCTCGGAATTGCCGTCGGTTCGGAACTCAGGCTTCTGCACCAGCAGATCCTCACCAACGACCCGACGCTGAACCTGCCCCTCCGCTCCACCTCGACGACACTCGCGGCGAAGGCCCGTGTCGCTGTTCCCGACGAACTCCCCCCGGGTACAGGCGACTTCATCGGGCGTCAGGAGGAGCTGAGCCAACTGCGCGACCTGCTGTCGCAGCGGGTGTCCCGGACGACGGTCTGCGTGGTGGACGGTCTGGCGGGCATAGGCAAGACCGCCTTCGCGGTGCACCTCGCCCATCAGCTCGCCCCCCGCTTTCCGGACGGCCAGCTCTTCGTCGACCTCCGGGGTTTCGCGCAGCCCAAGCGCCCCGTCGAACCGGCCACCGCGTTGGAACTCGTACTGCGTTCACTGAGTGTGCCGGGCTCTGAGATACCGCCGCACGAGCGCGCACGCGCGGCGCTCTTCCGCAGTCTGACGCGGGACCGGCGGATGCTGCTGGTACTGGATGACGCAGCGGACGAGGCGCAGGTCCAGCCGCTGCTGCCGACCGCGCCCGGCTGCCGGGTCATCGTCACCAGCCGCCGACGACTGGCCCGCCTGGACCAGGCGCGGCTGCTGACCCTGGACGTACTGGACCAGGCCGAGGCCGCCCAACTGCTGACTGCTGTCGTCGGTCCGCACCGCGTCGAAGCCGAGCCCGTCCAGCTGGTCGAATCGGTCGTCCATCACTGCGGACACCTGCCTCTGGCTGTCAAACTCGCCGGTGCCTGGCTGCGGGGCCACCCGGGCCGGAGCCTGAACCAGCTGGCGGAGCGCCTCTCCTCGGGCCGTTCCATCGACGCCTACGGAGTCGCCCCGTCCCTCCAGCTCTCCTATCTGCGCCTGTCCGTCCCGCAGCGGCGCATGCTGCGCGTCCTAGGGCTGCGCCAGGTCCCCGACATCGACGTTCAGACCGCCGCGACCCTCGCCGGCGTCACACCCCGCGAGGCCGAGACCTACATGGAGAGCCTCGCCGACGCCAACCTCCTCCAGGAGCCGGTCCCCGGCCGTTACTTCCTGCACAACCTGGTCCGGGCCTTCGCCGCAGGCCAGACAGCCTGAGGAGCCAGTGAGGGCGACAGGCGCCCGCCGCAACGAGTTCCTGCTGCTGCGCTGGATCGGCACGACCGGCCGACAGCTACGGGCGATACTGCGCGAGGAGACGCTGCCGGCGGTGGCGCTGGGCACGGGAGTGGCGTACGCGACGCTCTCGGCCAATGCCACGCGGATGACTTTCCGCCCCGTACGCCCCGCCGCTCACGTACCTGACGCTCCTGCAGGCGTACGCCACGGTTCGGCAATCATGTAGCCGCTGGCCGCGCCGCAGGTCAGGACGCCAGTCGGCGGGCGTGGTCGGTGAGCCATGCGGGGGCAACTATTTCGGCGTTGCCGTTGAGCAAGTCGGCCGCGCAGGTCAGGACGTCCCCGCACCTCCCCGAACCCCAGACGAACATTTGGAAAGCGTGTTGGGGGGCAGCCCCTCACGAGTTCGAATCTCGTATCCTCCGCAGGCGCCTGAACAGGCGAAACGAGAAGCCGAGCTGCGATCGCAGCTCGGCTTCTCGGCGTGCACTGATTGCATCTCCAATTGCCTTTACAAGTACCCATTTCGGTCATTTCTTCGACCTGCGGCCCCTCTCGCGCGACAGGGCTGGGGCGGCCCACGAGCCGCTGGCACCCACCGAGAGGGAACCTGTCCCTCATGCAGCATCCTCGGATCACGGGGATACGCCATCCTTGAACCGACCCCGCTGTTTGAAGCTCCCTGGCCCGACGAGGTGTACGCCGCATGAAGTCCCCATCAACGCTGGCTACATGGCTCGGCAGCCTCGACGCCTCTCGTCTGGCGCGCGTGCTCGGGGCACGGCCGGACGCCGTGTCCCTTCCGGAGCCGCGCTCGGTGGGAGAACTGGCAGATCGCCTTCAACGCCCGGGATCGGTGGCACTGGTCCTGCCGCGGCTCGCCCTGCCGCACCTCCAAGTGGCCGAGGCGCTGGCAGCGCTGGGGGCGCCCACATCGCGCGATGACCTGGTAGAGCTGCTGGGCGCAGGGGAGGGCGCGACCACGCGCGAACTGGACGCCGTGCTGGAGGTGCTGGCCGATCACGCTCTCGTCTGGCCGGACAGCGCGGGGCGGCTCCGAATGACCGGACCGCTGCGGCAGACGTGGGACGCGCCCCTGGGGCTGGATGCTCCGGTGGAAGGACTGCTGGCGGGCACAACCTCCGACGAACTGCGCGGCATACTGGTGACACTGGGCGTCAAGCCGCCAGGCACCAAGCCGCAGCGTCTGGCCGCCCTGGTGGAGCACCACAGCGACTCGGAGCAGATCGCCTCCATGCTCGCGAAGGCCCCTGCGGCAGCACGGAAACTACTCGAACGCCGAGCGCAGGGTGAGCCGGGGCAGCCACAGTTCGTCATGTTCGGAACTCCCGGACCCGACCTCGAACCAGGCGCCCGATGGGCGCTGGACCGGGGGCTGCTGATCCAGGACCGTCACCGATTCGGCCGGGCCCGTATGCCCGCCGAGGTGGCACGCGCGCTGCGCGGACCCGACTGGCACGCTCCATTCACTCCTGTACCTCCTTCCGCGCGACTGGCATCCGTCACTCCGGCAGAGGTGGATCGCGAAGCATCGGCCGCGGCACCGGCCTTCGTATCCGATGCCGCCTCGGTCCTGATGGCCTGCTCGGCAACTCCACCGGCCCGGCTGAAGTCCGGCGGGATCGGCGCCCGTGAACTGGCCCGGATCTGCAAGACCACCCAGACCGATGACGCTGTCGTCCGCCTCACTCTCGAGGCCGCGTACGCGGCTGGGCTCCTGGGCCGGGACGGCAATCGCATGGCACCCACCGATGCTTACGATGCCTGGGCGCAACAGGAACCGTCGGAGCAGTTCGCCGTACTGCTTCAGGCATGGCGGGACCTGCCGCTCTCCCCCACCCGAGCCCGCGACGAGGACAACAAGGCGCTCCCCGCACTCGTCGGCGCACCGCCCTGCAACGGCTGTCTACAGGCCCGCGACGGGCTGTTGGCCGCAGCCGCACAGCTCCCAACAGGACAAGGTGTGAGGGCCGTCTCGGATCTGGGGCCCCTCATCGCCTGGCATCGCCCGCTCGCCGACTGGGCGCCGCAGGACGGAATGCCGTTCGCCGGCGTGATCCATGAGGCCGAACTGCTCGGCGTACTCGCGCGCGGAGCCCTGTCCTCCCTTGGCGTCATCCTGAGGGCCGGCGACATGGAGGTGCTGCGCATCGAGTGCCGCCGGTTGCTGCCCCCAGCCACCGCCACGGCCCGGATCGGCGCCGACCTGACCGCCGTCGTCACTGGTACGCCCACCACACAGCTCGCCGCACTGCTTGACTCTGTCGCCGAGCGGGAAACCAGCGGCAGGGCATCGGTGTGGCGGTTCAGCGCCGGCAGCATCCGCCGGGCCCTGGACGCCGGCTGTATCCCCGGCGACATCACGGCCGACCTGACCGCTGTCGCCACCGGGCCCCTGCCGCAGCCGCTGTCGTATCTGATCGCCGACACCGCGCGCGGCCACGGACGCATCCGTATCGCCCCCGCCGCCTGCGTCATCCACGGCGAGGAGCCCACGCTCCTGGCCGAGCTCGCCGCCCACCGAGGGCTCGCCAAGCTCGGACTACGGCAGCTGGCTCCGACTGTGCTGGTCAGCCGCAGCTCGATCGACACGACCCTCGGCGCGCTCCGAGCCCACGGATACGCTCCTGTCGCCGAGGCTGCCGACGGCACGGTAAGCATCGAGAAAACCCGGCCGCGGCGGGCCGCTCCCGTTCCGGCTCCGCGGGGCGCCGGCGCGAGGGACAGAGCCCGAATCGCTGCGACACGCACGGAGGTACCCGCCGCCGACCCGACCGCCTTGGCCACGCAACTGCTGGCCGCCCCGTCGACATCCCCCACTCTCGGCTTCGCTCGAGCGGGAGGACCCCCATCCGAACCCGCGCCGTTCGACGGAGGAACGCCCTTCGCGACGGACACTGAGGAGATCGTCGCAGGATGGGCGAAGCGCCTGCCGTACAGCGACGTCCGTCAGCTCGCCCACGCCATCGATGCCGGCCAGGCCATCACCGTCGAGTATGTCGCCACCTCGGGCAACCGGACGGTGCGCACCCTCAGCCGCCTCATGCTCGACCCGCCCTACCTCGAAGCCTGGTGCCACCTGCGGGATGCAGAGCGCGTTTTCACCCTTTCCCGCGTCCACGGCGTCATGCCGGAGTGAAAAGGAAGATGTATCGATAGGAATAGTGTCTTTACCGATACCACCGTCCACGGGCGGTTTGCCATGCGACGCTTCATCGGGCGGGATCACGCTGCACATGCTCGGCAACGCCTTAGGGCTGTCCCGCAATTCCCGGCGGGCGCGCGACGACAGCTACGGCACCTCGCCGCGTTGCCGGAACGTCCACATACATCCAGTATGCGGACGTCCCTCCGCCTTGCGATGCACCGCATCTGACGCCGCGCGCTGATCCACCAGGAATTGCGGGACAGCCCTTTGCAGGCGGTTCACGATGCCGTCGGGTCGACGAAACCAGGCCGGTGCATCCTCATCCGCGGTCGGCGGCGCGTCGGCAAGTCCAGCCTCGTCGAGGAGTTCCTCCGGCGCACCGAGACGCCACACTGCTTCTTCACCGCGGCAGGCGGTACGGCGGAGGACGAACTGACCGAACTGCTCGATACTGTCGCCCGGTCCACCTTGCCGGAGCGGGGACTCTACTCGGAGGAAGCCCCGGACCAGTGGAACGCGCTCGGTGAAGTAGCCGAAGAGGCTGGTGACGGCTTCGGCGGCGACGAGCGGGTCGCCCAGCGCGTTGGCCTCGACGATGACGTGGGTCCAGCCGTCGAAGTGGGCGCGGTCGTGTTCGGGGACGCCGAGATAGCGGCCGACGACGTAGCTGGGCAACGGTCTGAAGAGTTCGGCGACGATGTCGCAGTTGCCGCCGAGATCGGCGATGTGGTCCAGGCGGGACCGGACGAAGGCGCGGACGTGCGGCTCGATGTCGGCGACCCGGCGCGGGGTGTAGCCGCGGGTGACCAACCGGCGGAACTCGGTGTGCTCGGGCGGGTCCAGCATCACCATCGGGGCGGC
Organism: Streptomyces sp. NBC_01197; assembly: GCF_036010505.1. Lineage (NCBI taxonomy): Bacteria > Bacillati > Actinomycetota > Actinomycetes > Kitasatosporales > Streptomycetaceae > Streptomyces > Streptomyces sp. NBC_01197. The sequence continues at coordinate 3,928,500 of NZ_CP108569.1, read as the reverse complement.
GTCGGTGATGCCGAGGCGTTCGCGCTCGCCGTAGGTGATCGTCAGGCCGTCGGCGGAGGAGTAGCGGTCCGTGTCGCGGGCGGCGGCGAGCACCTCCGCGTAGCGGGTCAGGACCCAGTAGTCGCCGTCGGTGACGTAGTGGAGGGGGTGCGCGTCGCGCAGTGTCGCGTACATCTCCCACGGCGAGCGCCAGCTCTCGCCGGCGCACGGAGCGAACGGAGCCTGATGAGATGCGGTCATGCCGGGAGGGTGCGGGCGGCGCCTGCAAGAGTCAATGGCGCCTGCGGAGCGACGCCCTGGAGGGATCCTCCCGGGCGGAGAGGATCCCTGGACGAATCCTCTCCGCCCGGGGAAGAGCCCTGGACGAATCCTCCGGACGGGGAAGCTCCCGCGGCACACGCCGCAGAACATAGCCACGGCGCGCCCGTGCCGGCACATCAGCTCTCCGCCGATGAGCGCCTGAGGTTTTTGGCCTGTCAGCCCAGCGACGCGCTCGCCGCGCGCAGTTCGTCCAGGGCCGCCAGGGTGTATCCGGTGAGCTCGTCCTTGGCATCACGGTCGCCATCGGACCATGCGGCGAAGCCTCGTTTGAAGGCGAGGACGCCCAGCTCACCCGCGAGAGCCGCAGTCGGATCGGGTACGCCGCGGGCGACCAGAGCCGTTGTCATCGCGGCCGCGAGGCTGACGCCCTTGAGGGCGTCACGCTCCTGGAGTTCGGCGCTGGCGGCGACGGCCGCCTTCAGCCGGGGGGCGAGCTCGCGGTTCATGGGGCCCATCGCTGCCGAAGCTCGCTCAAGACCGGCAGCGACCGCCCCCAGCGGACTCGCGTTACCGGGCGCCTCGGCTATCCCCTCGGTCAGCAGCCGGCTCAGCGCCTCCTGCCCGGCCACCAGCAGTTCGCGCTTATCGGGGAAGTGCCGGAAGAAAGTGCTTTTGGTGACGCCGGCGCGCTCGGCGATCTGCGCGACCGTCGTGCCGTCGTACCCCTGCTCGGTGAACAGGTCGACAGCAGCCACGACGAGACGTTCGCGCGCCCCTGGTTCCCATCGGCTCATGGATCCATCATAGGTGACGGGACTCTTGTCCCATCCCTCCAGTAGAGTGACGGGACAGGAGTCCCATCACTTGAGGGAGAGTTCCATGAGTCCCATGCGCGTCTTTGTCACCGGTGGCACCGGTCTGATCGGATCCGCCGTCGTCGCCGAACTGCTCGGGAACGGCCACACGGTCCTCGCACTCGCCCGCTCCGACGCGTCCGCGCTCGCCGCCGACGCCGCCGGCGCCGAGCCGCTGCGGGGAGCTCTCGCCGATCTGGACGTCCTCCGCGCCGGCGTCGCCCAGGCCGACGGGGTGATCCACCTGGCATTCGCCAATGACTTCAGCAGCCCCGACGCCCTCGCCAACGCGGTCGCCGAGGAGAGCGCCGCCATCGCGGCCCTCGGCGAGGAACTCATCGGCAGCGACCGTCCCTTCGTCACCGTCTCGGGTACGCCCTCCGTACCGGGCCGCGTCTCCACCGAGGCCGACCCACTGTCGACCGAAGGGGTGGTCGGTGGCCGTGGTCGCGCGGTCACGGCGGCCCTGGGCCTGGCCTCGCGCGGTGTCCGGAGCGCGGCCGTACGTCTGCCGCGCACGGTTCACAACCAGGGCACGGGCGGGTTCGCCGGGATGCTGACCGGCATCGCCCGCCGGACCGGAGTGTCCGGCTACCCGGGGGACGGCGCCCAGCGCTGGCCGGCCGTGCACGCGCTCGACGCGGCAGTCCTCTTCCGGCTCGCCCTGGAACATGCGGAATCCGGTACCTCCTGGCACGCCGTGGCCGACGAGGGAGACCAGGTGCGTGACATCGCCGCGGTCATCGGCCGACAGCTGAATATGCCGGTCGAGTCGGTGCCGTCGGAGACCTACGGCCCTCTCGGTGAGGTGTTCGCGAGCGACCAGCCCTCGTCCAGCGCCCACACCCGGAAGGCGCTCGGCTGGGAGCCGAAGCACCCCGGCCTTCTGGAGGACCTGGCGAACATCCGGCCCTGACCAGCAGAGGAAGACAGGGGAGACAAGACCGGGGAGGAAGACCGGACCGGCCCGCGGTCGGCACCAACCCAACACCAGGGCCTGCACGGAAACGGGGCGCTCCCCCATTCCCTGGGACGCCGTGTGCCGGATGATGGAGACCGACGGTGGGGCAGCGGATACGGGACAGCTGGTATGAGGGGCGGCGCAGTGGCAGACAGCGAATCCAACCGGGGCGGATCCATTCGGAGCGGATCCACCCCGGGCGAATCCATCGGGAGCGGATCCAACCGGAGCGAATCCAACCGGTCGGAGTCGGACCTTGGTCCGGCCGGTGGGGCGTCGGAGTCCGTGGTGGCCGTTTCCCGATCCGAGACCGAGGCCGGGTCGGCGCCCGAGCCGGGTGCCCAGGGCGCGAGCGCGAACCCCCAGCGGTCCCTGCGCCGACGGCTGGGCGGGGCCGTTGTCCTCCTCGTCCTCGCGGTGCTGTTCTTCCTGCCCTGGTGGACGCTGTTCGCGTCCGGTGTCGACTGGCCGTTCCCGGTTACCCTGGCCGGCACGCTCGTCTTCGCCGCCTGGCTGGTCGTCTTCCCCTTCTTGATGGTCGCGGGCCACGGGCAACGGCGGGCCGACCGGGCGGCTCGCGTCGCGGACAGCACCCTCGGGGTGATCTGGGTGCTGTTCACCTGGTCCGTGCTGGGCGGCCTGGTGCACCTCGTACTGATCGGGCTCGACGTCGGCGGCGCCGACCGGGCCAGGATCGTCGCCGTGGCCGTCGCCGTGGTCTCGGCCGGGCTGCTGGTGTGGGGGCACCATGAGGCCATGCGCGTCCCCCGGGTAAGGCGGCTGGAAGTCCACGTCCCGCGGCTCGGGGCCGGTCTGGACGGGACTCATGTCGTCGTGCTGGCCGACACCCACTATGGGCCGATCGACCGGGCCGGCTGGTCGGCGCGGGTCGCCGAGGCGGTCAACGCGCTCGACGCGGACGTCGTGGTCCACGCCGGCGACATCGCCGACGGCACACCCACCCAGCGCCGTGAGCAGTCCGCCCCGCTCGGGACGATCCGGTCACGGCTGGCGAAGGTCTACGTCACGGGGAACCACGAGTACTTCGGGGAAGCACAGGGCTGGCTGGACCGCATGGCGGAACTGGGCTGGGAACCGCTGCACAACACCCATGTCGTAGTGGAGCGCGGCGGGGACTCGCTCGTACTCGCGGGCGTGGACGACGTGACAGCTGAGTCCTCCGGGCTGGCCGGGCACCGTACGAACCTGGCCGGTGCGCTCGCCGGGGCAGACCCGGACCAGCCGGTCCTGCTCGTCGCCCACCAGCCCAAGTACGTCCGACAGGCGGCTGCCGCCGGCATCGACCTGCAGGTTTCCGGGCACACCCATGGCGGCCAGATCTGGCCGTTCAACTTCCTCGTCCGGATCGACCAGCCGGTGGTGCACGGCCTGAGCCGGCACGGGGAGCGGACCCAGCTGTACACCAGCCGGGGCGCCGGCTTCTGGGGGCCGCCCTTCCGGGTGTTCGCGCCGAGCGAGATCACACTGCTCACCCTGCGGTCGCGTGGCGGTCCGGCCACTGCATAGCGCCCCGGAGCCACGATCGCGGACAGCACGGCGAGCACGGATGTCGACGAGAGTCGACCGGTTCTGGTTCTGGTTTTGATTCCAGTTCCAGTTCTGGTTCTGGTTCTGGTTCTGGATAGTCCTGTACGGCCGTTACGGTGCAGCCGTGACCGGTTCCCCGCTGCGGCTGCGGCCTCTCCTCTTCCTGGATGTCGACGGGGCGCTCATCCCCTTCGGGGCGACACCGGAGCAGTATCCGGACGGCTACCCGACCTACATGCGGCAGGAAGTCGGAGCGCATCCGCTGCTGGCCAGGGTCAACCCCACGCTCGGGCCCAGGCTGATGGCGCTGCCGTGCGAGCTGGTCTGGGTCACCACCTGGGAGACCGAGGCCAACAAATATCTCGCCCCGCTCCTGGGCCTGCCACAGCTCCCCGTAGTCACCTGGCCGGAGCCGTCCCGCGCCTCCCGCGAGGACGAGCGCGGCGGGCTCCACTGGAAGACTCGTGCCCTTGTCGACTGGTCCGACGGCCGCCCCTTCGCATGGCTCGACGACGAGAACACCGACACCGACCGGGCCTGGACGGAGGCCCACCACCCCGCCCGAACCCTCCTCCGCCGCGTCGACCCCCGACAGGGCCTCACCGACGCGGACTTCGCCGCTCTCGATGAGTGGCTGCGCGCAGGCGACGTTTCCCGCCCCTGACAGACCGGCGTACGGCGGATCTCACCAGTACCGCGGCAGCAGGCCGGATCCGCTGCGTCCACAGCCCGCGGCCGACGTCCCTGCGGCTCCCCGGGATGGACCGAGGGACGAGGGGTCGGAGAACCGGCGGTTCGACGGGCGCTGAACAGCCAGGGGCCTACGGTGGAAACAACCCGTACCGCGCCTCGCCCACAACCACCCACATCCGCCTACACCTCCCTCCGCACCCCGCACCCCGCACCCCGCACCCGGCGTAAGGAAGCGTCCGATGAACCCCTTCGAAGAGTTCCGCGCCCTGCACCAGCCCACCACCGAGGGGCCGCTCGTACTGCCCAACGCCTGGGACCATGCCTCCGCCGCCGCGCTCGCCGAGGCCGGGTTCCGCGCCATCGGGACGACCAGTCTCGGGGTAGCGGCAGCGGCGGGAAAGCCGGACGCGACCGGCGACGCCCGCGCGGAGACCGTTCAGCTCGCGCTGGGACTCGTCCGGCTTGACGCCCTCATCAGCGTGGACATCGAAGGCGGATTCAGCACCGACCCGGACGAAGTAGGTCGGCTTGCAGCCAAGTTGGCGGACGCGGGCGTCGTCGGAGTCAACATCGAGGACGGGCGGGCCGACGGCACGCTCGCAGATAAGGACCTGCAGTGCGAGGTCATCCGGGCGGTGAAGGACGCGGCGCCCCAGCTCTTCGTGAACGCCCGTACGGACACCTACTGGCTCCCGGGGCACACGGAAGAGACCGCGCGCCGAGCGGATGCCTACCAACGCGCGGGCGCCGACGGCCTGTTCGTCCCGGGTCTCCAGGACGGACATGCCATCAGCGCGCTGATCCGGGACCTCGCCGTTCCGCTCAACATCCTGGTGTCGCCCGGCGGGCCCTCCGCCGAAGGGCTCGCCGCGCTGGGGGTGGGCCGGATCAGCTGCGGTTCCCTGCTGTTCCGCGCGGCCCTGCACGCAGCGGTCAACACCGCCAGGGCCGTGGCGGACAGCACAGCGCTCCCCGCCGGGACCTCCGGCATCCCTTCGTACGCGGCGGCGCATGCCCTCTCCGAACGATTCGACAGAACCGACAACTGAGGCGAGCGGCCCGCCCAACTGAACGGAGTCGTTGGGCTTCCGGCCCGCTGCGGCCGCCGAGATCCGCTGTGGCCCGCTGCGATGGGGGTGCTGGCACCACCCCCAAGAGGGCAGTTCGCACCATCCCGCTGGGCACCTGGATCCGGGATCGTCAAGGGCATCAGGACGGCACGTCCCGACCGCGATGATCCGAGGACCACGATGAGCACCAGCACCCTTCCGTACGCGACGAAGACCACCCCACCCGTCACCCCACCCGTCAACCCCGACGGCACAGGCGGCACAGGCGGCACAGGCGGCACAGGCGGCACAGGCGGCACAGGATTCTGGCGGGCGCCCTTCTCCTCCCGGACGTTCCGGGAGGTCGGATACACCTTCACGTCACTGCCGGTCGCCATCGTCGGATTCGCCTTCGCGGTGGCGATGTTCTCGCTGAGCGCGGGCCTGGCGGTGACGGTGCTCGGACTGCCGGTGGCCGCCACCATGCTTGCCGGGGCACGGGCGCTCGGAACCGCCGAGCGGGGCCGGGCCCGAAGACAGCTCGGTCTGGAGGTCGCCGCCCCCGCCCCCGTCCGGGCCTCGGCGCACTCCGGCCGGTGGCCCGCACTGCTGACCCGCCTGAGAGACGCTGCGGGATGGAAAGCGCTGCTGTTTCAGGTCCTCGTGTTCCCGTGGCGGGTGGCGAGCTTCGTCCTCTCGCTGACCTTCCTGGTCACCGGCTGGACAGTAGCGCTCTATCCGGCCTACCAATGGGTCTTTCCGCACTACGTGGGCTGGCCCGGCTACCGGCTGTACGACTACACGTCCAACGGCGTGCACCACCAGCACTACCTCACGTCACCGCTCCAGATAGGCGCGTTTTCCCTGCTGGGCCTGGTGCTCGTCGTCCTCACCCCGCAGCTCGTACGAGGCCTGACAAACGTCGACCGCGCAGCGATCCGTGCCCTGCTCGGCAAGTGACGCTGCCCGACCGGTCGCGCCACTCAGCGCCGGCCGGCCCTGCCAATGGCTCTGTTCCGTCAGGCGTCCTGCGGGTACCAGCGCAGTTCGACGGTGTTCCCGTCCGGGTCACGCACGTAAACCGACTGGGCGCGTCCCCGGGCGCCGAACCGCTCACCGGGGCCGTCCACCACGGTGAACTCAGCCAACTCTCCCGCCTCAATGGCCTGTCGCCAGTCGAGCGGCTCGACGACCAGACAGATGTGGTCGACATTGGCACCACCGACTACCCGGCCCGGTCCGTTCCCAGAGCTCTCCGGCGCACGGACGATATCGATGATCGTCTCAGGACTGACCCGTACGGACGGAAAGGGCACTTTCCCCGCACGCCACTCCTCCACCCTGACTGGTTCGAGACCGAGCGGGCCGCAGTAGAACTCAAGAGAGCGCTCGACATCGGCGACGCTGAGGACAAGGTGGTCGAAGCCAGTCACACGCACGGGAACTCCTTCTCATGACGGCCCATGAACGGCATCTCATGAACTCCATCTCGCCTGGTGTGCCCCTCTTTCCACTCAACATAGTGCGCACCGGGCAAGCGGATCAGCGACCGCTCCGCGCCACTCGATTGACCTCCGCACTGCCCAAGGCATGCTCGCCTGACCCCCGTTACCCGGCCACTGCAACCACCGTCTGCGCCACACTCTCGAGCTGGTCACATGATGGAGGGGAATCACCCGTGCAGAAACAGACAGAGCCAGGAAATAGCTGCATACATCTACCGAATGGACCGGCATCCCCCATACCTGCCGTGTGAAATCACTGCGAGCGACGAGAAATCAGCGACTGCGAAATCCTGACGCGCGCCGAATGAGTCCACTGCCGCGACGCCAACAGACCGGTAAGTACTAACAGACCGCCGTTTCGGTATGAAGAGAGGGCGACCGCTTTCCCGCTCTCGTATGCTGACCGAGTCATGCCATCAGAGAGTTTCCTCCGGGCCCGCAGACCGGAGCAGAAGCAGCAGCGGCGCGAGAGCATTCTCGCGGCCGCCCGCCGTCTTGCACTGGAACACGGGGTACGGCGGGTAACCCTGGGCAGCGTCGCCGACGCCGTGGGGCTCGCCAAGTCCAATGTCATCCGGTATTTCGGGACCCGCGAAGAGATCTTCCTGGTGCTCGCTGCAGAGGACTGGCAGGAATGGCGGAATGAGGTGGTCGCGCGGCTGGACGCGGGTGAGGAGGCCATCGGCGCGCTCGCCGAGAGCCTCGCCGAACGGCCGCTCTTCTGCGATCTTCTCAGCCAGACCGCGACGATCCTGGAACACAACATCTCGCTCGAAGCAGCTCGTACCTTCAAGCACACCGTGCTCGCCGCCATCTCCTCGCTCAGCGCCCAGATCGCGCGAGCCCGCCCCGGGCTGACCGAACACGAGTGCACCGACCTGGTGTCGACCGCCGGTGCTCTCGCCGGCACCCTCTACCCGATGGCCACCCCGTCGCCCGTACTGGCCGAGCTGTACGCCCAGGAGCCACAACTCGCAGCCGTCCGCCCCGCACTGCTCCCGACGTTGCGGCGCACCCTGACCGCGCTGGCCGCCGGGCTGCCCGCCGTGCGCTGAAGCCCCCTCTACCGGCACCCGAACGCCACACCGGCGTTCGTGGTGCGCGGTCGCGCGGAAAAGATCCCGGGTGACCACGACACGCATCAGCGCAACACACCGCACCGCCGGCGCCATCGCCGCCTCCGCAGCCCTGGCCTCCCTGGCCCTGGCCTCCCTGGCCCTGGCCCCTCTGGCTCTGGCCTCGACAGCCGCGCCCGCCACCGCGGCCCCGCACCCCGTACGCCCCGATCCGGCAAGGCAAGCCGCACAGCTGTCCCGGGAGCTGGTACGGGCGTCGTCCGCGCGGGGCGCCTACCGGCAGCTGCTGAAGTTCCAGTCGCTCGCCGACGCACACCACTCCACGCGCGCCGCCGGGACGCCCGGCCACGACGCGTCGGCCCAGTACGTCCACGACACCCTGCGGAAGGCCGGCTACCGGGTCTCGTACCAGCCCTTCCCCATCACCTACATCGAGACCCGGGCCGAGAAACTGGCCGTCGTCACGCCCGCCCCGCGCGAACTTGCGGTCTCGGCGCTCTCGTACACCAGGTCCACCCCGGCGGGCGGGACCACGGCCGCACTCGCCGTCGTACCGGTGGACACCACCACGGGGTGCGAGCCGGCCGACTACGCCGCGGGGGCGTTCACCGGCAAGATCGCGCTGATCCGCCGTGGCGGCTGCACGTTCACCCAGAAGCAGAAGGCGGCGGCCGGTGCGGGTGCGGTGGCGGCGCTCATCTCCAACAACACCGTGGGCACGCTGTCAGGCACCCTCGATTCCCCCAAGGGCGTGAAGATCCCCACCGGCGCCATCTCTCAGGCCGACGGCGCAGCGCTGGCAGCCCAAGCGAACCGCGCCGCTGCCCGACCGCACACCAATCCCAAGCCCAACCACGGCCCCAGCCCAAACCCCGACACCACCCCCAACACCAAAGCGGTGACCGTCTCACTGGAGATCCGTCAGCTTCAGGAGCGGCGCACCACCCGCAACGTCATCGCCGAGACCAGGGGCGGCGACCCGGCCCACACCGTGATGCTCGGCGCCCACCTGGACTCGGTCACGGCCGGACCCGGCATCAACGACGACGGTTCCGGCTCGGCCGGCCTCATCGAGGTCGCCCAGCAGCTCGCCGGCACCCGCCGTCAGCCCGCAAACAAGGTGCGGTTCGCGTGGTGGTCGGCGGAGGAGCTGGGGCTGCGCGGCTCCGAGGCGTACGTCAAGAGCCTCACCGCCCCGCAGCGGAAACAGCTCGCCCTCTACCTGAACTTCGACATGATCGCCTCACCGAACTACGCCCAGCTCGTCTACGACGGCGACGACTCGGATACCAAGGGCGCCGGGCCGGGTCCGGCAGGGTCCGGTCCGCTGGAGAAGGGGATCACCGGCTTTCTGGACCGCAGACATGTGCCGCATGAGGGCACGGACTTCGACGGCCGTTCCGACTACGGCCCGTTCATCGCTGCGGGCATCCCCTCGGGCGGCACCTTCACCGGCGCGGAGGAGATCAAGACCGCCGCACAGGCCAGGAAGTTCGGCGGGAAGGCGGGAGTCGCGCTCGACGCCTGCTATCACCTGGCGTGCGACACCCTGAAGAACATCAACATGAAGGCGTTCGGCATCAACATCGCCGTCATGGCCGACGCCGTGGGGACGTACGCATCCGACGTGCGTTCCCTGACACGGCACACGGGCACCGCGCATCGGGCGTCCGCACCGCGCACCGCAAGCGCCGGCCACGAAAGGCCCGCACCGCGCACGCACCAGCCCCCTGGGAGCCCGCACCGCGCGCACACCCGGCCGCCTGAGAGCCGTCACGGAACGGTCGGCCAGCGCCTCCCGGACTGAGTGCACCAAGTGCAGGAACAGTGAAGGCAAGGTGCCCATCCGCAATCTTGGCCACAGGGTCACCGGAGGGAGTGGTTCCGATCCTGGTTCACTCCCGATTCACTCCCGATATGTCACCAGATAAGAGCTTTGGGCCGCGATGCCGCCGCCCCACCGTGGCTGCGCCCGGAGGCGCTTCCCCGGTAGGCTTTCCGTGTGATCTTCAAGCGCATCGGAAGCGGACGCCCGTACCCCGACCACGGCAGGGAATCCACCCGCCAGTGGGCGGATGTAGCGCCGCGCCCGGTCCGGCTGGACCAGCTCGTGACCACCAAGGGCCAGCTGGACCTGGAAACGCTGCTCGCGGAGGACTCCACGTTCTACGGGGATCTCTTCGCGCACGTAGTGAAGTGGCAGGGCGACCTCTATCTGGAGGACGGACTGCACCGGGCGGTACGAGCCGCACTCCAGCAGCGGCAGGTCCTGCACGCGCGCGTTCTCGACATGGGCTGACGACTCACAGACGAGCGGGGCCAGGCCCTCCGGGGCCAAGCCTGCGGGACCAGCCCCTCGGGACCTGGCCCTCTGACGGTGCGCAGACTCCGGCAGCCGATGGCTCCCGCCGACTCACAACCCCGCCGACGCACAACCCTCGGCGGGGGCCGGGAATCCACCCTGGCCAGAGCCGTTTACTGGTCCTTTTGGGGCCATTTTCGCCCATCCGGCGGTCATCAGATGATCGTTCAGTTCGCATCGCTGCCCGGCCGCACTACGCTGCGCTCATGAGCATGCTCACACCCCCCGGCATGGGCGGAAAGTACCGCATCACGGGCGACAAGTACCCGAGGATGCACCGCCCCCGACGGCGTGGCCGACTCGTTTTCGGGATCGTGGCCGCAGTCGTCGCCCTCGGCCTGGTCGGCTGGGGATCGCTGCAGCTCATCCACCTCTTCACCGGCGGCTCCCACAAGGCGTCGGCCGCGGGCCAGCAGCACGACTGCAAAGCCGGCGCCTCGGCCGCCTCCACCGCGCCGCCGAAGGCACTGCCGAAGCCCGCGACGATCAAGGTCAACGTCTACAACGCGACCCCGCGCGGCGGGCTGGCCAAGTCCACCGCCGACGAGCTCAAGAAGCGCGGCTTCACCATCGGCAAGGTGGGCAACGCCCCCGCCGCCTTCGACAAGAAGGTCCCCGGCACCGCGCTGCTGCTGGGGTCGGCCAGGACCCCGGACGCGTCGTTCTCCGTACTCGGTACGCAGGTCAAGGGCGCCACGCAGAAGACCGACACCCGGAAGACCGGCGACGTCGACCTGATCATCGGCACCGGCTTCAAGGCCCTGGACACGAAGCAGGACGCCGCCAAGGCGCTGACCGTACTGGCCCACCCCCAGCCGACGCCGGCCGGGAAGTGCTGACGCCGTGAACTAGTGCCTCACCCCGCCCCCGCCCCGAAGCCGGAGTCGGGGCCAGGCCCGGGCCAGGACCGAATCCGGAGCCCCGGACCCGGAGCACCGGACCCGTAGCCCCGGCGCGCGACGCTGCTACTCGGCAGACCCGTACATCCGGTCGCCCGCGTCGCCGAGCCCCGGCACGATGTAACCCTGCTCGTTGAGCCGCTCGTCGACGGAGGCGGTGACCACCGTGACCGGCGTGCCCGCCAGTTCGCTCTCCATGACCTCGACACCCTCGGGCGCGGCGAGGAGCACGACGGCCGTGACGTCGTCGGCGCCGCGCGCGATCAGCTCGCGGATCGCGGCGACCAGTGTGCCGCCGGTGGCCAGCATCGGGTCCAGGACGTACACCTGACGCCCCGAGAGGTCGTCGGGCATCCGTGACGCGTAGGTGGACGCCTTCAGCGTCTCCTCGTCACGGACCATGCCCAGGAAGCCCACTTCGGCGGTCGGCAGCAGCCGCACCATTCCTTCGAGCATGCCGAGCCCCGCCCGCAGGATCGGCACGACCAGGGGCCGGGGGTACGACAGCCGCACGCCGGTGGTCGCCGTCACCGGGGTCTCGATGTCGACCTGCTCGGTGCGCACATCGCGCGTGGCCTCGTACGCGAGCAGGGTGACCAGCTCGTCGGCGAGGCGCCGGAAGGTGGCGGAGTCGGTGCGCTTGTCGCGCAGCGTGGTGAGTTTGTGCGCCACCAGCGGGTGGTCGACGACGTGGATACGCATACGACAACGGTAACCGGGCCCCGGACCGGCCCGCGCTGGCATCAACCCGCCCGTCGGAGGGAAGGCGGGCCGGTACGGAGGTGGTGTGGCCGATGCCCGAGTCCGAGCCCGCGAACGCGGCCCGCAGCAAGGCCGGCGAGAAGCCGGCGGGCCGATCCGCTTACGAGGCGGAGAACCGGCCGGAGAACGGGCCCGCGTACGAGCAGCAGAGTGCGCCCGCGCATGAGCCGGGCGCACGGAGCGGGCCCGGCGGCGCGGGCGAGGCCGGCGACCAGGAGAGCGCCGCCGACCGGCGGCGGCGCCGTGCGCGGTTTCTCCGTGAGCTGAACGAGGCCAAGGAGTTGCGCGACCGCGTGCAGCCCAGGCGCGCCAAGGTCGCCAGGCTGCGACATGCCATGCGAATGCGTACGTTCCGCTGGTAGCGGCGTACCAATGTTTTACCGGCTCCCGGAAGCAACACGCAGACCTGAGCCCGAAGACCTCTCGCGAACGCCATGTTTCTGCCACGATTCCCACTGGGCGGCGCACAGCGCCCCTTTCGATTGGCACCCCTAAGACCAGTGGGAGAGTCACGGTGTACTTCGCCGCACTGCTCGCGCGCACCGAAGACGGGTGGGAAGCGAGCGACACGGAGCTCGACGATGTGGAAACCCTCAGTGATCTGACCGATCTCGCCCGGGAAGTCTCCGGGGACGAGGACACCGTCCTCGTCTTCATCGAACAGGAGGGCGCCTGGTTCGGCGTCGTCCGGGTCGACGGCGAGGACGATCCACGGATCTACGTCTCGGACGCCGCAGCCGCAAGCCGTTCCTCGTACGGAGAGATCCTGCTCACCGACGAGCTGATGGGCCGGGACCCGCAGGACCCGGACGCCCTGGAAGAACTTGTCGATCTCGACGGTACGGAGGACGGTGAGCTGGAGGAGGACGGGGACGACCCGGCCGACGAGAGCGAAGCCGTACCGCCGGGACCGCTCGGGGACATCACGATCCTCGCCGACCTCGGCGTGACGGAGAAGGAGCTCCTGACACTCGGCCCCGACGCACTGGCAGACATCGCCGACGCACTGGGCGCCGCCGAGGTCCTGGAAACCGTCCGCTGACCTACCCCAGGTGCCCGGCTGACGTACCCAGTACCCGGCCGCCCCCACCCCAGGTGCCCGACAGCCGGACCCACCGGTGCCGGTACACCGTCATCGGGCACACCATCGAACAGACGAGCAGATGACCGATCCCCTACGTGATCCCTGGGCCGCGCCGATGCGACTGGCCCTGGCCGAGGCCGCGCAGGCGGCGGTGGCCGGCGATGTGCCGGTCGGCGCCGTCGTGCTGGCCCCGGACGGCACGCCGCTCGCGGCGGGCCACAACGAACGCGAGGCGACGGGCGACCCGACGGCACACGCCGAGATCCTGGCGGTCCGCCGGGCCGCGGCGTCGCTCGGCGAGTGGCGGCTGACCGGCTGCACGCTCGTCGTCACGCTGGAACCCTGCACCATGTGTGCGGGCGCGATCGTCCAGTCGCGGGTGGACCGGGTCGTCTTCGGCGCACTCGACGAGAAGGCCGGAGCGGCGGGCTCACTCTGGGACGTCGTACGGGACCGCAGGCTCAACCACCGCCCCGAAGTAGTCGTCGGGGTGCTCGCGGACGCGTGCGCGGACCAGCTGACGTCCTTCTTCCGCGACCGCTAGCGGCCCCTCCTGCCCCCTTCCCGAAGGCCGATTTCTGACCACGGCCGACCTTGGGCTAAGCTCTCTCTCGGTAGCGTGTCCGAGCGGCCGAAGGAGCTCGCCTCGAAAGCGAGTGTGGGGAAACTCACCGAGGGTTCAAATCCCTCCGCTACCGCTCTCACACCCTCCTGATCTGCGGAAACGCAGTCAGGGGGGTGTTTTGCGTGCGGCCCCGTGGCCCGGTCGGCGTCCCGTCTATGGGCGCGAGGCGCGGAAGGTGCGCCGGTACGCCGACGGGGCGACCCCGGCCTCCGCCGCCAAGTGCCGCCGCAGCGAGGTGGCGGTGGCGAAGCCGACCTCGTGGGCTACCCGTTCCACCGGGAGGTCGCTGGACTCCAGCAGGTGCCGCGCCCGCCGCAGCCGCTGCTGGGTCAGCCAGCGGACGGGGCTCAGACCTGTCTCCTCCCGGAAGCGCCGGGCGAAGGTACGGGTACTCATCGCCGCGTGCGCGGCCAGCTCGTCCAGCGACAGCGGCAGGTCCAGTCGCCGCAGCGCCCAGTCGCGGGTCGGCCCGGTACCGGTTCCGCTCGTCGGCGGCAGCGGCCGCTCGATGTACTGGGCCTGCCCGCCGTCCCGGTACGGCGGCACGACGCAGCAACGGGCGACCTGGTTGGCTACCTCGCTGCCGTGGTCCTGGCGCACCAGGTGCAGGCAGACGTCGACACCGCTCGCCGCCCCCGCGGCGGTCAGTACGTCACCGTGGTCGACGAAGAGCACGCCGGCGTCGAACTCGACCCGGGGGAACAGCTCCTGGAAGTGGTCGGTGAGCGCCCAGTGGGTGGTGGCCCGGCGCCCGTCCAGGAGACCGGCGGCCGCCAGCAGGAAGGCGCCGGTGCAGATGGACACCAGACGGGTGCCGGGGCGGACGCGGGACAGGGCGGCGAGGGCCCGCGGGTCCGGGGCGGTGGCCGAGGCCCGGGAGATCGCGTACGGCGGGATGACCACGGTGTCCGCCTCGGCCAGCACCTCGGGACCGTGCCCGGGGGTGATGGTCAGGTCCGAGTCGGTGCGCACGGGCTGCCCGTCCACGCTCGCGGACAGCACCTCGTAGCGGCCGTCGGCGGAACCCAGGATCCGGTGCGGGATGCCGAGTTCGAAGGGATAGACGCCGTCGAGGGCGAGGACCACGACCTTGTGAGCGCCGGGTCGCAGGTCCGGGCTCATCCGGCCGTCCATTGCGGCCGCGCGGTCGGCGAAGTCACGGGCCCAGGAGGGCGCGGCGGAGGCGGGGCGGGCGGCAGGGGTTTCGCAGGCGCCGGGGGCGCGACGGGCGGCAGGGGCGGCGGGCATGGCAAGAATGTATCGGATGATGACCTTCTTGCCATCGCCCCGGCCGGACCGTACGGCAAGGATCAAGGCATGACTTCGACGGACACCCCTGACAAATTCAACTCCCCGGACCCGGCGGCCGCCACGGACTCCACCGGCCCCGCCGCCCCGGGCGACGCCCCCGTGATGCTCGCCCTGCACCAGACAGTCCTCGGCGGCCCGGAGGTCCTGCAGCTGACCGAGCTTCCGCGCCCCGCGCCCGGCCCCGGGGAGATCCTCGTCGCCGTGCACGCGGCCGGACTCAACCCCACCGACTTCAAGCACCGCGCCCTGAGCATGTTCCTGCCGCCTCCGCCACTGACCCTCGGCTGGGACGTCTCCGGCACCGTCGTGGAGACCGGCTTCGGCGTCGCCCTCTTCCGGCCCGGTGACGAGGTGTTCGGCATGTTGCCCTACCCGTACGGGGCCGGCTCCCACGCCGAGTACGTGACCGGACCCACCCGCGCCTTCACCGCCAAGCCCGCCGGAATCGACCACGTGCAGGCGGCCGCTCTGCCACTGGCCGCGCTCACCGCCTGGCAGGCCCTCGTCGACACCGCGGGCCTCCGGGCCGGGCAGCGGGTGCTGGTCCACGCCGCGGCAGGCGGTGTCGGTCACCTCGCCGTACAGATCGCCAAGGAGCGCGGCGCCCACGTCACCGGGACGGCGAGCGCCCCCAAACATGACTTCCTGCGTGGCCTGGGCGCGGACGCCTGCATCGACCACCGCTCCGAGGACTTCACCGACACCGAGGAGCGTTACGACGTCGTCCTCGACTCCCTCGGCGGGGAGACCGCCACCCGCTCTGTCGGCGTGCTCCGCCCCGGCGGCGTCCTCGTCTCGCTGCTGCCGGGCACCGATGACACCCGGGCCGCGGCGGAGAGGGCACAGGTCCGCGCAGTCAACCTGCTCGTTGAGCACGATCAGGCCGGCATGCGCGCCATCGCCGAACTCGCCGACCGGGGCAAGCTCCGTGCCCACGTCTCCGGCACCTTCCCCCTCGCCGAAGGCGCCCGCGCCCACATCCGGGGAGAGACGGGCCGCACCACGGGCAAGCTCGTCATCACGGTGCGCTGAGGCGGGCCGGCTCGGGGGCCGCCACGGCGCCGACCAGCGGCATCGGCGCCTCGTGGGCCCGCGCCCGTACGTTCGCCGTACGGGCGCATCCCAGCGTTTCCGGTCATATCGCCGTCGCGTGTCACGGCTGCCCCACTCCCGTGTCACAGGAGTGTCTTGGTCAGCTCCCTCCGTGAACCCGACCGGTGCCACCCGTATCGGAGTAGGAAGAACGGCCTGCCTGGCAGGGAACCTCGAACCTACGGAGAAGCACATGCGCATCCAGAAGATCTCGGTCCTCACTCTCGTCGCCGTGGCCGCCGGACTCTCACTCACGGCCTGCGACAAGGGCAGCGACAGCTCCAGCGCTCCCGTCGGCTCAAGCTCCAGCACTCCGAACCATTCCGGTAGTTCTGACAGTTCAGGCAGCCAGAGCCAGGCCGGCCCGGCCAAGTCCGAGTCCGCCGTCGGGGTCGGGACCAACGTCACCAACAAGGCCGGCTCCGGCGCGGCGCCGGGCACCGCGCATGCCCCGGGCAACGCCTGCCGGACCGCGAACCTGGGGTTCACCACCTCGGGCGGCATGGCGGAGGGCGAACTGATCGTCAACCTCAAGAACACCGGCGCCGCCACCTGCACGCTGCACGGCTTCCCGGGTGTGGACCTCAAGGGCCGTACCGGCACCATCAGCGCCGCCCGCAGCAAGCTCGCCGCGCACGATGTCAGCGTGGCGCCCGGCCAGGAGACCCGCTTCACCCTGCACTACCCGCCGAACAACACCGGCGGCTCCGGTGTCACGTTCACCAGCCTTGTGGTCACGCCGCCCAACGAGACCCACGCGCACACCATCGCCCAGGCCATCAACATCCCCGCCAGCCAGTCCGGCCCCGCCGTCTCCGTCGACCCGGTCGGCGCGGGAAAGTAACCGTCGCCGCCCGGACCCGGCTCCTCTGCTCCACGACGCGGTCCCACCGCGTACGGTCCCATCGCGCACCACCCCACCGTGTCCGGCCCCACTGCGTACGTTCCCGCCTGGACGGAACCGTGCGCGCCGGGCGGGGAGCCGTATGCCGGGGGCTGATCCGACCCGCGTGCCGTGAGTGGGTGCGGCTCGTATGTCACGGGCGGGTGCGTCCCGTGTGCCGCGAGCGGGTGGAGCGGTGACGCGTGCTCAGGCCCGCGCACACCGGCCCTTGATCCCCCGGCGCCCCGTCCGGTTAGACTCTCGCGACTGCTCAGGGACCCCAGGGGAAGCAGGGCCGAACGGTGCCAGTGAAGAAGATCATTCTCTACATAGCAGTCGTCTTTGTGCTGTACACGATCATCACTTCGCCGGCCAGGTCCGCCGACCTCGTGCAGGTAGGGTTCGAAGGGGTCTCCAACGCAGCGAAAAGCGTCGGCAAGTTTATGACCGAACTGGTGAGCTGAGCCCGTACATCCGTTCCGTAAGGAGTGTCCCTTGATCCGCCACTTGGTCCTCTTCAAGCTCAACGAGGGCGTCTCACGTGACGAACCCCGGGTCGTGGCCGGCGCCAAAGCGTTCGCGGAGCTCGGCGGGCTGATCCCGGAGGCGGAGTTCTGGGAGTGCGCCTGGAACATCAGCGACCGGCCCATCGCCTACGACTTCGCGATCAACTCGGCTGTCCAGGACGCCGACGCGCTGAAGCGCTACATCGAGCACCCCGCCCACCAGGCGGCCGTCGGGCAGTGGAGCGAGTTCGCCACCTGGGTGATCGCCGACTACCCCTTCTGAGTAGATCCCCGCGCCACCCCTGAGTCCTGCTTGAGCCCTTCGGGCGTACGGCTCCCCATCGTTTCCGGTGGGGAGTTTTTTGGCGTTCAGGCAGGTTTAGCGCCCCTTTTTACGTCAACACGACGTTATGAGGTGCTTGCACACAGTGCACATGTCTTGTGATGCTATGACCGCTTTTGACAGATGAGTTGACCAAAAAGGCGATGAAAAAGGGGTGGCGTGACCGTGCCGGCCAGTACTGCGCCTGAAGTACCGCCCCAGACCGCCCTGCCCCAGAACAGCCAGACCCCGGCCTCACAGACCCAGACCGACCAGACCCACACCGACCAGCCGCCGACCGCCCAGCCCCAGACCGGCCACACCCCGGGCAGCCAGACCCAGACCACTCAGACCCGGAGCAGTCAGCCCCAGACCACTCAGGCCACGGTCGAGGAGACCCCGGCCGCCAAGACCCGGGGTGCGGACACCCGGGCGCTGACCCAGGTGCTGTTCGCCAAGCTCAAGGGGGTCGAGCCGGGCAGCGCCGAGCACACCAGGGTGCGCTCGGCGCTGATCGAGGCGAATCTGCCGCTGGTCCGGTACGCCGCCGCCCGGTTCCGCAGTCGCAACGAGCCGATGGAGGACGTCGTCCAGGTCGGCACGATCGGGCTCATCAACGCCATCGACCGGTTCGACCCGGAGCGGGGGGTGCAGTTCCCCACCTTCGCGATGCCGACCGTCGTCGGCGAGATCAAGCGCTACTTCCGCGACAACGTACGGACCGTCCACGTCCCCCGGCGGCTGCACGAACTCTGGGTGCAGGTCACCGGGGCCACCGAGGACCTCACGACGATGCACGGACGGTCCCCCACGACGGCGGAGATCGCCGAGCGGCTGCGCATCAGCGAGGAGGACGTCCTGTCCTGCATCGAGGCGGGCCGCTCGTACCACGCGCAGTCGCTGGAGGCCGCCCAGGAGGGCGACGGACTGCCCGGGCTGCTCGACCGGCTCGGTTACGAGGACCCGGCGCTGGCCGGAGTCGAACACCGCGACCTGGTCCGGCATCTGCTCGTCCAGCTGCCGGAGCGGGAGCAGCGGATCCTGATGCTGCGCTACTACAGCAATCTGACGCAGTCACAGATCAGCCAGGAACTGGGCGTCTCCCAGATGCACGTATCAAGACTGCTGGCCAGAAGCTTCGCGCGGCTCCGATCCGCAAACCGGATCGAGGCGTAACCGGTACGGGTGATCCTCACCTGAAGCAGAAATGCCCCACACCCCCTCTTTCCAGCGCACATTTGTCGACTTGGCGCTACAGCGTGTTGCCGACATGTGACATTCTGCTGGAACCGCGTTTGCCGCAGTCCACCCTCCGGTATTCAGGTGGAGGCTGCGTTCCTCCGACGGGAGCGTCCGCCGCGACCGTCCGCGACCTCAAGGGGGTGGCATGTCCGCAGAACAGGGCAGCTCGAAGGTGCTCACGAAAGACGCACCGGAGACACTCAGCTCCGAATTGCCGAGCTCTGGCGCCATCGACACCCGCACTCTGTCCCGCTCCCTCTTCCTGCGGCTCGCCATACTGGCCTCCCAGGAACCGGACAGCCCGGAGCGCACCTACGTACGGGACACGCTGATCGAGCTCAACCTGCCGCTGGTGCGTTACGCGGCGGCCAGGTTCCGCAGCCGGAACGAGCCGATGGAGGACATCGTCCAGGTCGGCACGATCGGCCTGATCAAGGCGATCGACCGGTTCGACTGCGAACGCGGCGTCGAATTCCCGACGTTCGCGATGCCGACCATCGTCGGCGAGATCAAGCGCTTCTTCCGCGACACCTCGTGGTCGGTGCGGGTACCGCGCCGCCTCCAGGAGCTGCGGCTCGCGCTGACCAAGACCAGCGACGAACTGGCCCAGAAGCTCGACCGTTCACCGACCGTCCCCGAACTCGCCCTGGCTCTGGGCGTCTCGGAGGAGGACGTGGTCGACGGGCTCGCGGTGGGCAACGCGTACACCGCGTCCTCGCTCGACTCGCCCTCCCCGGAGGACGACGGTGGCGAGGGGTCCCTGGCGGACCGTCTCGGCTACGACGACACGGCGCTGGAGGGAGTCGAGTACCGGGAGTCGCTGAAGCCGCTGCTGGCCAAACTGCCCCAGCGGGAACGGCAGATCATCATGCTGCGGTTCTTCGCCAACATGACCCAGTCGCAGATCGGCGAGGAGGTCGGCATCTCCCAGATGCATGTGTCCAGGCTGCTCACGCGGACGCTGGCGCAGCTGCGCGAGGGCTTGATCGGGGAGTAGGCGCAAGCCGGCGGAAACGGCGGCAGGAACAGGCGGGGCTCGGCCGTTCACGGGCCCCCGCCGGTTCTTCCACCCCCCGTCGGCTTCCTAATTGACGGGCCGTCAGACACACTGGCGCGATGCGACGCCAGCACGCGGCCATCGCCGCCACCGCAACGGTCCTCTGCCTGGGCGGCCTGGTGGCCGCTCGCGCGGGCGGCACGGCGCACCACGGCTACGCCGCCGTCGGCGCAGCGGGCGCCGGGCAGGCGCCCACCACACCCGTACCGCCCTCCGGGAAGGTCACCCTGACACCCCTGGACGGGCCGGGAGCGGCCGCGGGGCACAGCGCGGGGAAGCAGCCACCCGGACCGGGTGGCTCCGTAGCCGGAGAGGGCGCACAGGGCTCCTCCGCGCCCGGCGGAGCCAACCCCGGGAACCTGCCACCGGATACGGCCCGAACAGGAACCTCGGGCGGCACAGCGACATCAGGCGCCTCGCGGACACCGGGCGGGCGGGCCGGATCGGACGGATCAGCCACCCCGGGCGCACCCGGCCATACCGGAGGCAGCTCCTCCACTCCGCCCAAGTCCGGCTCAGGACGCGGCTCTTCGGGGGGCTCCGGATCCGACGGCGGTTCCGGTTCCGGCAGCACATCGCCCGCCCCGCCGGCGGGGCCCGCCGTACTCAAGGTCGTCGGCGCCCTCGACCGCGCCGCGACGGACAAGCGCTGGTGCGAGAAAGTGACCGTGCGCTTCAGCAACACCGGTGGTTCCCCGGTCGCTTCGGGCACGGTCACTTTCTCGACGCACATCATCGGCGGGCTCGGAGTGGACTGGGCGACCCGGACGTCGACTCAGCCGGTGCCGGGGCCGCTCGCCGCCGGTGCGGCCAAGTCGAAGACGTACACCGTGTGCGTGGACGACTGGCGGGTGCCGCTGGGGATGCACATAGAGACCCAGAAGGTCGCCGTCAGCTGGAAGTGACCCGGCGCAAGCGACCCCGGCGGCCCGGCCGACCTCGGCGGCCCTCGTGGCCCTGGCGGCTCCGGCCGGAGTCACTCCGCTTGAAGTGGCCCCGCACCGGCCGGAGTTCCGGACGCGCCGGGGTCTCGGTGGAGCAGGAAACGGGACGGTCAGCCCAGCGCGAGGAACGCGACGGCGGCCAGCACCACGATCACGGCGATGACCCCGGCGATCACGCCGATCCTCGGGCCCGACTGCTGCGGAGCGGCCGCGGGCCGGGCGGCGCCCTGCGGTGCGCCGTCGTCGACAAAGGCGCGGAACATCTGAGTGCTGCCCGCGGGGTCGTGGTTGCCCTCGGGGCCTTGGGGCGCTTGGGGGTTGTGTGCCATGACGCAGGACCCTAGCGAACCCTGCGGTTCCGCCCAACCCCCGGGCGAAGGGCGACACCTTTCGAACACCCTTCCGTCACCTCACTGAACTCACACTTGCAAACATTTTAAGGTTCCTTTACTTTTCCTGGCGACATTTAATTTGCCTGCAGCAACCAACGGGTTTAATGTTGCCTGGAGCAACAACATGGAGCGTTCACAGGAAGCCCACAGGGAGGTGTCCGTGGCAGCGCAGAGTCAGTACGAAGAACTGGCCAGGCAGCTGAGTGCCATCGGCGCCGTCCAGCGCGGCCTCTCCCGCATACTCCCGCCTGAATGCCCGACCGGATCAGCCGCCGCGCTGTCCCTGCTGGGCCGGCACGGCGAGATGCGGATGAGCAGGCTCGCTGAATTGCTCGCCGTGGACATGTCGGTGACCAGCCGGCATGTGGCCCACGTCGCGGAGCGCGGCTGGATCGAGCGGTCCCCGGACCCCGCCGACAAGCGCTCCCGCATCCTGCGGCTCACCCCCGCAGGCAACGACATGCTCGGCGTCCTCGCCGATCGATACATCGACTCTCTCGCTCGCACTCTCAGCGACTGGTCCGACGACGAGGTCGGGCAGCTCAACGCGCTCCTGGATCGCCTGCGCGCCAGCTTCGGCGACTGCCGGGCCTGGACCGGACACCACGAGCAGACCCGTGCGTCTGCCTAGGACCACCCAGAACCGCGTAAACCCTCATAAATACTCACGTTCCATTGCAAAGACCCGCATTGGTCTGCATAGCTCCACAAAGACCTCCGTAGATCTGCACAGACTTCGTAGATCTGCACAGACCCGCGTATCACCCGCGTATCACCGCGCGTAAGTAGAGACAGAGGAATTCCATGGCTACGACCACACCGGCCGGTGTGCGGGGCGGCCACGCCAAGCACGGGGGCGGTCACGCTCCCCACGGGGGGAATCCCGCCCCGGCTGACAGTGCGCCGATGACGCACCGGCAAATCATGGAGGCCCTGTCGGGCCTGCTGCTCGGCATGTTCGTCGCGATCCTGTCGTCGACGATCGTCACCAACGCGCTGCCGAAGATCGTCTCCGATCTGCACGGCAGCCAGTCCTCCTACACCTGGGTCGTGACCGCGTCCCTGCTGGCGATGACGGCGACCACCCCGCTCTGGGGCAAGCTCTCCGACCTGTTCAGCAAGAAGCTGCTCGTCCAGATAGCACTGATCATCTACGTCCTGGGCTCGGCCGCGGCCGGTCTCTCGCAGAACTCATCGACACTGATCATCTTCCGCGTCGTCCAGGGCATCGGCGTCGGCGGTCTCTCCGCCCTCGCGCAGATCGTCATGGCCGCGATGATCTCCCCCCGTGAGCGGGGCCGGTACAGCGGTTACCTCGGCGCCACCTTCGCGGTCGCGACCGTCGCGGGGCCGCTCCTCGGCGGTGTGATCACGGACACCAGCTGGCTCGGCTGGCGCTGGTGCTTCTACGTCGGTGTGCCCTTCGCGGTCATCGCGCTGATCGTTCTGCAGAAGACCCTGAAGCTTCCCGTCATCAAGCGCGAGGTCAAGGTCGACTGGGGCGGCGCGTTCTTCATCGCCGCCGCGGTGTCCCTGCTCATGGTCTGGATCACCTTCGCCGGTGACAAGTACGACTGGATGTCCTGGCAGACGGCCGCCATGGTCGGCGGCTCGGTCGTCCTGGGGCTGCTCTTCATGCTCGTCGAGTCCAAGGCGAGCGAGCCGATCATCCCGCTGCGGCTCTTCCGCAACCCGACGATCACCCTTGCCTCCATCGGCTCGCTGTTCGTCGGTGTCGCGATGTTCTCCGGCACCGTCTTCTTCAGCCAGTACTTCCAGCTGGCGCGCGGCAAGTCGCCGACGATGTCCGGTGTGATGACGATCCCGATGATCGGCGGTCTGTTCATCTCGTCGACCATCTCGGGGCAGTTCATCACCCGGACGGGCAAGTGGAAGATCTGGCTGGTCAGCGGTGGTGTGCTGGTGACCGCCGGGCTCGGCCTGCTCTCCACCATCCGGTACGACACCACGTACTGGCACGTGGCGGTCTTCATGGCCCTGATGGGTCTCGGCATCGGAATGATGATGCAGAACCTGGTGCTCTGCACGCAGAACCAGGTCTCCCAGAAGGACCTCGGTTCGGCGTCCTCCACCGTCTCGTTCTTCCGCTCCCTCGGTGGTGCGGTCGGCGTCTCGGCGCTGGGCGCGGTGCTCGCCAACCGGGTCACCCACTTCGTCACCGACGGCCTCCACGACCTGGGCCCGAAGGGCGCGGCGCTGGCCGGAAAGGGCATGGGCGACGGATCGGTTCCCGACATCGGTGCCCTGCCGCAGCCACTGCGCTCCATCATGGAAAGCGCGTACGGCCACGGCGTCGCCAACGTCTTCCTGTACGCCGCCGCCTGTGCGCTGCTCGCGTTCCTGGTGACGCTCTTCATCAAGGAGGTACCGCTGCGTACTCGCGCCGTGGGTGCACCCGACCAGGAGGTACCCGCCGCAGCCGCTTCGGCAGCGGTGGCGGAGACTGTCCCTGTCAACGCCGTTCCGGCCGGCTCTCTGCCGGCCCCCGCCACTCCGTACGGAAGTGGCCCGACCACTGAGGAGACGATGCCGATGCAGTCCGCCCCCACCCCAGGTATCACTATCCACGGTGTCGTCAGGGGCGCCGAGGGCGCACCGGTCGGCCAGGCGGCCGTCACGCTGATCTCGCTGGCCGGGCGCCAGCTGGGCCGCGCGGTAGCGCAGGGTGACGGCGGCTACGCGGTGGACGCGCCGAGCTCCGGCTCGTACGTCCTGATCGCGTCCGCCGACGGCTTCCAGCCGCAGGCCTCCACCGTGTCCGTCGGGGACGAGGCGCTGTCGTACGACATCCTCCTCTCCGGTACGAGCGGTCTCGCCGGATCCGTGAAGTCCGCCGACGGCGGCAAGGCCGTCGAGGGCGCGATGGTCGTCGTCACCGATGTGCGCGGCGATGTGCTGGCCACCGGCACGTCCGGTGCGCAGGGCGAGTTCACCTTCAGCGAGATGATCCCGGGTTCGGTGACCGTCGCGGTGAACGCGACCGGCTTCCGGCCGATGGCCCTGCCGGTCGACGTCGGCGGCCAAGGTGTCACCCGTGTCGAGGTCGCGCTGGAGTCCGGTTCGCTGGTCCAGGGTGTCGTACGCGGTGGAGCCGACCGGCGCCCGCTGCCCGACGCCAGGGTGACGCTGGTGGACGCCGCGGGCAACGTGGTGGCCACGGCGACCACCGGGAGCGACGGAGCCTACGGTTTCGCCGACCTCAACTCCGGCGAGTACACGGTCATCGCGACGGGTTACCCGCCGGTGGCGGGCTCGTTGACGGTCGCGGGAAGCGGCATCGACGGACACGACATCCAACTGGCCCACCCGGGCGAGTAGTCACCAGGCTGCCCCAGCGGATGCGGGGCGCGGAGGGGCCTGTTCATACCGGCCCTTTCCAAGCCCCGGACGTGGTGGTGACGGGCAGGGGACGGCCCGCCACCACCGCCCGGGGCCCACTTTTTTGAAGGAGAGAGAACGGGAATGGGACTTCGCGCACAGGTACGGACGCGCGACGGCTGGGCGGTCCAGCACGCCGTGGTGACCGTGACCGACATGACCGGTGCCCAGGTACTGCGAGCGCAGGTGGACGAGGACGGCACGGTGAGCGCCGACGCGGCCCTGGCCCCCGGCCCGCACACCGTGATCGTGACGGCCGTCGGCTACGCGCCCGCCGCGTCCACTGCCTTCGTCACGGCGAGCGGCCGTGCCGACGTCGGCACGGTGGTACTGGCCAGGCAGGGCGGCGTGGAACTCCCGCCGCCCGGCACCTGGACGCTGGACCCGGCGCACTCGTCGGTGGGCGCGGTCGCCCAGCACCTGGGCATCTCCAGCGTGCACGGCCGGTTCACGGAGTTCGTGGGCCGCATCGAGATCGCCGAGGACGTCGAGAAGTCACGCGTCGAGGCCGTCATCGCGACGGCCTCGATCGACACGGGCAACGGAATGCGCGACGGCCATCTGAAGTCCGCGGACTTCCTGGACGTCGAGAGCTACCCGCAGATCACCTACAGCAGCACCGGGATCACCCCCGCCGGACCGGACCGCTGGACGGTCCACGGTGAACTGTCGCTGCACGGTGTCGCCCGCGAGGTCGACCTGAACCTGAGCTACCTGGGTACGGGCCCCGACCCGTGGGGCGGCGTGCGCGCGGCCTTCCACGCGACGGCCGAACTGCGCCGCGAGGACTTCAGGATGAACTACAACCAGGTCGTCCAGGCGGGCATCTCGGCCATCGGCACCACACTCAAGGTCGAGCTGGATATCCAGGCCGTCCAGGGCGACTCGCTCCCGACCGCGTAACCGGCCGCACCGGCCAACCACCGGACCGCACGGTCCTCGTGGCCCCCGCCCGGCTCCCTCGGCGCCCGCTCCTTGCGCGCGCCGCGGGGCCGGGCGTTCCGCTGCCCGGGACGGGTGGCCGGGAGTGACCGGGAGCGCCCGTGTGCTGCCGGGCCCGTCCGTGCGGGGCGACGTATCGTGCAGCCATGGCACCCAACATCGCGACCAACACCCCCGTGGAACTGCCCGAACTGCTCGACTTCGTACGCCCCAGGCACCGGGCGATCCTGCTCACCACCCGCTCCGACGGCCGCCCCCAGGGCTCTCCGCTGACCTGCGGGGTCGACGACGCGGGCCGGATCGTCCTGTCGACCTACCCCGAGCGCGCCAAGACCCGCAATGTCCGGCGCGACGCACGGGTGAGCGTCATCGTGCTGTCGGACGAGTGGAACGGCCCATGGGTCCAGGTCGACGGAGCGGGCGAGGTCATCGACTCACCGGACTCGGTGGAGCCGCTGGTGGAGTACTTCCGCAACATCTCCGGCGAACACCCGGACTGGGACGAGTACCGCGCCGCCATGGTCAAGCAGGGCAAGTCGATCATCCGGATCACCCCGGAGCGGTGGAGCCCGATCGCGACCGGCGGCTTCCCGGCGCGGCTGGCCGAGGACAGCTGACGGCGGCCTCGGGGAGGTCCGACTCGGGGGGGGCTCGGGGGCCTTCTCGGGGCGCTCCCTGGGCCGGCTCCCCGGCTCGCCCCGGTTGCCCGCTCATCGCCCGCGTTTGGCCTCGATGCCCGCGATCAGCAGGTCCAGGGCGAAGTCGAAGTCGCGCTCCCGCATTTCCTCGACCGTGTCACCGCCGCGCGCCGCCATCAGGTCCTGGGCTTGCTCGAACGTCCGGCGCAGGGAGGGCTGTTCGCTCATGCCGCCCATGGCGTGCTGGTGGTACTCGTCCTGAGTCATCCCGGCCCGCGCACAGCGGTCCCTGAAGTGGCCCTCGACGGTGCCGAATCCGTACACGAACTGGAAGACGGCGGCCAGGCCGCCGGTCTGACCGCGCAGCGGCAGATCGGCGCTGCGCATCACTTCTTGGGACGCCGCGGCGAACTTCAGCGCGTGCGGGCCGATGTTGAGGAATACGCCGACGAGCGGGGAGACCCAGGGGTGGCGCACCAGAACGCTGCGGTATCCGGCGGCGAGGCGACGCAGCTGAATGCGCCAGTCGGACCCGGTCTCCGTCCCGCCCTCCGTCCCGCCCTCCGTTCCGTCTGGCCCGACCTCGCTGCCGCCAGGCCCACTCTCGGTGCCGTTGTCGGTGCCCGTGCCTGTCGCGGTGCCCGTGCCCGTCTCAGTACCGGTGCCCGTCTCGGTGCCGTCCACCGTTCCCGGCAGCACCAGTTCGCCCATCACCGCGTCCAGGGCCAGTTCGAGGAGGTCGTCCTTGGTGTCCACGTACCAGTAGACCGACATCGCAGTGACGCCCAGTTCGGCGGCGAGACGGCGCATGGAGAACTTCGCGAGGCCCTCGGAGTCCAGCAGCCGGACCGTCGCCGCGGTGATCTTGTCCAGGTCGAGCCCGGCCGGCTGATCCGTTCTGCGGGGGCGCGTCACCTTTCCGCCCAGCCAGACACTGGCCCGCGCGGGACCCTTCGCGCGGTCGGCCGCAGTCACCATGGCGCGCCTCCTCCGGAACGTGTGGATCCACCGGTACCGGTACCGATGTTAGGCCGCTGCTCCCGGTGCATCTGCCCTCTCGGCACGCCGGAGGAGCACAGCGGCGAGCAGCCCGCCCGCAAGTACCGCTGCGGCGCCCACCAGTTG
Organism: Streptomyces sp. NBC_01197; assembly: GCF_036010505.1. Classification (NCBI taxonomy): domain Bacteria; kingdom Bacillati; phylum Actinomycetota; class Actinomycetes; order Kitasatosporales; family Streptomycetaceae; genus Streptomyces; species Streptomyces sp. NBC_01197. Next base: position 3,900,968 of record NZ_CP108569.1, on the reverse strand, counting down.
GCTGGTCTGCAGACCTGAGGCAAAAGCATCCGCGACCCGGCTGCGCTCGCCGGGGCCGTCCGTGGCGGCGAGAGCAGCCGGCAGTGAGGCCGCGCCCAGCGCCGCGGGGAGCAGTGCGGCGAAGCGGGAGTTGAGTACGGCGCCGAGCACCGCGACACCCAGGCCGTTGCCGAATTCGGCCAGGGTGCCGTTGACGCCCGCACCGACCCCGGCCTTCTCCGGCGGGATCGCGCTCATGATCGCGTTGGCCATCGCGGGCATGGCGAACGCGATACCCCCGCCCATGACCACAAGACCGAGCAGCATCCCTGGATAGCTGTCACCGCCGAGCAGCGCGATGGCCACCAGACCGGCCGCGAGCGCGGTCATCCCGGCGGCGATGGTGCCGGGCGTACCCAGCCGGGGCAGCAGTTTGGCCGAGACCCCGGTGAGGTTCAGCACCACGATGGTGAGGGCCAGGGGCGCGGTCCGCAGCCCCGCGTCCAACGGCCCGTACCCGAGGACGAACTGGAGGTGCTGGGTGAGCAGGAAGAGCGAGCCACCCATGCCGAAGGCGACGAGGACCGCCCCGGCGACGGCGCCGACGAAGCGCTGGTTGCGGAAGAAGTGCATGTCGAGCATCGGGAACGGGATGTGCAGCTCCCAGGCGACGAACCCGGCCAGGAACACGATGCCGATGACGGCCGCGACGAGGACATGGGTGGAGGCCCAGCCGTGTGCGGGGCCCGAGATGATCGCGTACACGACCGCGGTCATGCCCACCGTGGAGAGCAGCGCGCCGAGCAGGTCGGGGCGGTCACCGGCCGGGTTCTTGGACTCCGGTACGAGGCCGACGACCGCGGCGAGCGCGATGACTGCCACCGGGATGTTGACCAGGAAGATGGCGCCCCACCAGAAGTGGTCGAGCAGCGCTCCGCCGATGAGCGGTCCTGCCGCGAAGCCGAGTGAATTGACCGTGGACCAGAGGCCGATGGCCTTGACGCGCTCGGTGTTGTCGAAGATCTGGACGACGACGGCGAGGGTGGTGGTCATCAGCAGGGCGCCGCCGATACCCATGCCAGCGCGGGCTGCGATCAGCTGCCCGGTGGACTGGGCGAGCCCGGCGACGAGCGACCCGGCCCCGAAGAGCGTGAGGCCCGCAATCAACATCTTCTTGCGGCCGTACCGGTCGGCGGAGCTGCCGGCGGTGAGCAGCAGACCGGACTGCACCAGCGAGTACGCGTTGATCATCCACTGGATGTCGGCTGTGGACGCGCGCAGATCGCGGGTGAGTGAGGGGATCGCGACGTTGAGGACGGTGTTGTCGAGCAGCACGGTGAGCTCGGCGAGACAGATGACGCCGAGGATCACCCAGCGCTGGGGGTGTCGGGTGGTGGCGCTCTCGTGCTCGGCGGCGGTGGCCGTCATGCCGGGCTCCTGATCCGTGGGCGGGGTGGGCGGGGTGGGTGAGGAAGTCGTCGAGCCGTGGAGTCTGGGGGCGTGGAGTTGTGGGGTCATGAGGTCGTGAAGTCGTGAGGTCGTGAGGTCGTGAGGTCGTCGTGGAGTTCTACACCGTAGAGGAATACCTTCTACGGTGTAAACGCGTTTTGCGCCGAGCCGCTTTCGGGTAGCTACGTCCGATGAAGCTGACTGCTCGTGTTGCTGAAGTGCTTCTGGTCTCAGGTGTCCTCGCCGCGACGATCGCGCCCCCGGCGCAGGCACATGCCCCCACTCGCGCCCATACCCGTGACGTCCCGCTGCGGGTCGCCTCGTACAACATCCATGCGGGCGCCGGGATGGACAACGTCTTCGACCTCGACCGGCAGGAGGCGGCCCTGCGCGCGATGCACGCCGACGCGATCGGGCTCGAGGAGGTCGACGTCCACTGGGCGGCGCGCAGCGAGTGGCGCGATGTGGCGGGCGAGCTGGCGAAACGGCTCGGGATGCAGGTGTACTTCGCCCCGATATACAGCGTCGACGGGCGGGAGTTCGGGGTGGCGGTGCTCTCGAAGTACCGCATCCTGAAGGCCGTGAACCACGAGATCACCCGCCTCTCCACCCAGGACCCCAATCCGGTCCCTGCGCCGGCCCCCGGCTTCGGTGAGGTCGAGCTGCGGGTGAAGGGCGTACCGCTGCACGTGTACGTGACGCACCTGGACTACCGCGCCGACCCCTCCGTACGGGTGAGCCAAGTCGCCGATACCCGCCGCATCATGGGGCGGGACCGGAACCGGAAGGTCCTCCTGGGCGACTTCAACGCGACCCCGGACGCACCCGAGCTGGCGCCGCTGTGGCGCGATCTGACGGACGTGGAGCCGGGCGCACCGACGTTCCCGGCCCTGAAACCCGTGGAACGGATCGACTACGTGGCGGTCTCGCCCGGGGTGGCGGTGCGCGGCGCGGAGGTGCCCGACACGCTCGCGTCCGACCATCGGCCGATCGTGGCGGATCTTTCGCTGCGACGGTAGGCGAGGCGCGGGGAAGCAACAGGAAAGGGGTGGGGCGGGGAGATCCTCTCCCCACCCCACCCCTCCTTCCCTTCGCGTACCGGCTGCGTTCCTCAGCCGCCGGAGGTGTTCGCGCCGGCCTTCACCTGCGTCAGGTCGTACAGCGTCGCCGACCCGACCGTCACCTTTACGAACCGTCCCTCGACCCAGGACGTGATCTTGGAAGCGGTACCACTGCCGGATCCGCCGCGGCCCATTCCGCCGCCCATTCCGCCGCCTGCGACGAAGTAGTGGATCTTCCCGTCCGTCACGTCCTTCTTGAACTGCGTGAGCGTGGGTGAGGGGTCGCTGCCGTTGAAGCCGCCGATCGCCATGACCGGCTTCTGGGTCGCGAGCTGGTAACTCGCGGCGTTCTGCGAGCCGATGGCTGCGGCCATCCAGGTGTAATCGTCGGCGTGCGCACTGATCTTGGTCTTGACCTTGGCGCTGACCTGCTGGCCGTCGAGAAGACCGCCCATACCGCCGCGGCCCCCGAAGCCGCGCTCGGCCATCCAGCCGCCCGGTGCGCGGCCCGTCCGGCCCTGGCCGTTCTGCGCCTGGCCTTGGCCCTGGCCGCTCCCCTGCCCACCGGTCGGCGGCTGTCCCAGCCGGCCGCCCGGGCCATTACCCGGGGCCTGACCGGTCTGCCCCGCCTGACCGGCCTGCCCCGCCTGACCGGCCTTCCCGTTGGGCGTCTGCCCCGCCCCCGGACCGCCCCAGCCACCGCCATCCCGGCCGCCCCGACCGGGGAACCCGCCCATGCCACCCATCCGGCTCGCGCCCGCCGGACCCGCCGTCACGATCGACCCGGTGTGTCCGGTGTTCAGCGTGGACACCGTGTACGCGAAGGGCGCGGCCAGCGAAGCCACCAGCCCCACGCCGGCGGCGCTCAGCGCGAACCTGCGATTCAGCCGGCCGGCCACCGCCAGGCCGAGCGCCGCGGCCAGCCCCACGACCAGCACCGCCCAGCGCAGCCAGGGCAGATAGTCCGGCGTCCGGCCGAGAAGCACGTACGCCCAGACCGCGGTCGCCGCGACCACGACGCCCAGCACCGCCGACCACACGAACCGGCCGCGTTCCTCCCACAGGACCGTGACGCCCATCCCTACGAGGGCGGCGAGGTAAGGCGCCAGCGCCACCGTGTAGTACTGGTGGAAGATCCCGGCCATGAAGCTGAAGATCAGCAGGGTCATCAGCAGCGCACTGCCCCACACCAGGAACGCGCCGCGCGCGGTCTCCGTGCGCCTGGCCCGCCAGGTGATGACGATCCCCGCGACCAGCAGGATGAGGGCGGCAGGCAGCAGCCACGAAATCTGGCTGCCGATCTCGGAGTTGAACATCCGGTCGAGGCCGGACGCACCCCAGCCGCCGCCCCCCGCACCCCGACCGCCGCCGCCACCCCCGACACTGCCGGTCTCGTCGCCGCTGATGCGGCCGAGCCCGTTGTAGCCGAAGGTCAGCTCCAGGAACGAGTTGTTCTGCGAGCCCCCGATGTACGGGCGCGATGACGCGGGCCACAGTTCGACGACCGCCGTCCACCAGCCGCCCGCTACCAGCATCGCCCCCGCGGACAGGCCGATCTGGCCCAGCCGCCTGCGTACCGTTGTGGGCGCGAAGACCCCGTACACGACAGCCAGCGGCGGCAGGATCAGGAACGCCTGGAGCGTCTTGGTCAGAAAGGCGAAGCCGATCGCCACGCCCGCCCACACCAGCCACTTGGTCCGCCCGTCCTCCAGCGCACGCAGCACGAAGTAGACGGTGACCGTCATCAGCAGCGCGAGCAGCGCGTCGGGGTTGTTGAAGCGGAACATCAGCGCGGCGACCGGCGTCGTCGCCAGCACCACGCCTGCGATGAGCCCGGCCACCGCGCTGAACCGGCGCCGTACCGCCGCATACAGCACCGCGACCGTGCCGACGCCCATCAGCACCTGCGGGACGAGGATCGCCCACGAGCTCAGCCCGAATATCCGTATCGAGAGCGCCATCGGCCAGAGTGCGGCCGGGGGTTTGTCGACAGTGATGGCGTTGGCCGAGTCGAGTGAGCCGAAGAAGAGGGCCTTCCAGCTCACCCCGCCGGCCTGGGCCGCCGCGGAGTAGAAGGAGTTGGCGTATCCGGAGGCGCTGAGGTCCCAGAGGTAGGACACGAAGGTGAGCAGCAGCAGCCCGAGGAACGCGGGCCGCACCCAGCGCGGGTCCTCGGCACGCCCGCGCCACAGCCGGGCGGTGCGCGACAGCCCGGAGGGTGGCGAGATAGCCCCCGGGATCTGATGGGTACGGATATCGGCGGTGGTCATCGTGCAGTCCTCGGGTCGTCGGTGCGCCGCTCGGGGAACACCCAGGCGCGGAAGAGCAGGAAACGCAGCACCGTCGCTGCGAGGTTGGCCGCGATCAGCACCGCGAGCTCGGTGCCGTGCGAGGGGTCGTCGGACGCCGCGCCGAGCGCGGCGAGGGACCCGCTGGTGAGGGCGAGACCGATCGCGAACACGACCAGCCCCTGGGCCTGATGGCGTACCGCGCTGTCGCGCCCGCTCACACCGAAGGTGAGTCTCCGGTTGGCGGCGGTGTTGATCAGCGCCGAGACCAGCAGGGCGCCCGCGTTGGCGAGCTGGGGGCTCACCCCCGTACGGAACAGGGAGTACAGCAGCAGATAGAGCAGCGTGGAAAGCGCACCGACGACGCAGAAACCGACCAGCTGACGGGCCAGCCCCCCGGGCACGCCCGTCAGTTCGCGGTCGCGCGGATCGTCGCCGAAGGGGCGCGCGAGCCGGTCGAGCGGGAGCGCACCGACGCCCAGCGCGCGCCCCACCCGCCAGACGCCCCTGAGATCGTCCACGGCAGTCCGCACGATGTGCACGGTCGACTCCGGGTCGTCGACCCAGTCGACCGGCACCTCATGGATCCGCAGCCCGGCGCGTTCGGCGACCACCAGCATCTCGGTGTCGAAGAACCACCCGGTGTCCTCGACCATCGGCAGCAGCCGCTGCGCGACATCCCGGCGGATGGCCTTGAATCCGCACTGGGCATCGCTGAACCGGGCGGAGAGCGACGAGCGCAGGATCAGGTTGTACGCGCGCGAGATGAACTCGCGCTTGGGACCCCGCACCACCCTCGAACTCCGCGCGAGCCGGGAGCCGATGGCCAGATCGGAGTGCCCGGAGATCAGCGGAGCCACCAGGGGCAGCAGCGCGTTGAGGCCCGTGGAGAGATCGACGTCCATATAGGCGAGGACGGGGGAGTCGGACGCGGACCAGACACTCCGCAGTGCCCGCCCGCGCCCCTTCTGGTCGAGCCGGACGGCCCGCACCTCGTCCAGCATGGCATCGAGTCCCGCGGCCACCTCGGGGGTCCGGTCGGTGCTCGCGTTGTCGGCGATCGTGATCCGGAAGCTGTACGGGAACGTCCCGGCGAGATGGTCGCGGAGCCGCAGCACACACGGTTCGAGGTCCTTCTCCTCGTTGTACACGGGGATCACCACATCGAGCACCGGGGCGTCGGCCGCCGTCACGGGGAGATGCTCCCGTGCCGGCAGGGTGCCCGGAGAAGTGTCGGTTCGCATACCGACGACACTCGCCAGCGGCGCTGTCACCCCTGTGTGGTCAGCCTGTGGTGGAGCTGTGAGTCGGGGGGTGCGGGGTGGGGCGAGCCGTGGGGGCGGCCGGAGCCGTGGGTACTACCGGGACCGCCGGATCCCCCGGGTGCCCCAGAACTCCCGACGGCCCCGGATGCCCCGCAACCGCCGCCACCCCCGGCAGCCTGACCACGAACTCCGTGCGGCCCGGCGCGCTCCGTACGGTCACCGTCCCGCCGTGCCCCACCACGACCGCCTGCACGATCGCGAGCCCGAGCCCGGTCGAACCGGCATGCCGCGACCGTGAGGCGTCCCCGCGGGCGAACCGTTCGAAGACGTACGGCAGCAACTCGGCCGGAATACCCGGGCCGTCGTCCAGCACCTCCACCACCACCCAGCCCCCGTCCCGCCTCACCCGTGCGGTGACGGTGGTGCCGGGCGGGGTGTGCGTACGGGCGTTGGCGAGCAGGTTCACCAGGACCTGCTGGATGCGGGCCCCGTCGGCCGGCACCAGGGCGGGGTCGTCGGGCAGTTCGAGCCGCCAGGTGTGATCCTGGCCCGCCGCGCGCGCATCACTCACCGCGTCGACCACGAGCGGGGAGAGATCGGTGCTCTCGTACGTGAGCGGTGACAGATCAGTGCTCTGGTACGTGAGCGGGCGTCCCGCATCCAGTCGTGCGAGCAACAGCAGATCCTCCACCAGACCGGTCATCCGCCGGGCCTCGGACTCGATGCGGCCCAGCGCGTGCCGGGTGTCCGGGCCGGTCTCCTCGCCGCCGCGCCGGGTGAGCTCGGCATAGCCGCGGATGGAGGCCAGCGGGGTCCGCAGCTCATGACTGGCGTCGGCCACGAACTGCCGTACCCGCGTCTCGCTCTCCTGCCGGGCGGCCAGCGCCGAACCCACATGGCCCAGCATCCGGTTGAGCGCCGCGCCGACCTGCCCGACCTCGGTCCGCGGATCGGCCTCGGCGTCGGGGACCCGTTCCAGCGGGGCCACCTCGCCGCTGTGCAGCGGGAGTTCGGAGACCCGGGTCGCGGTCGCCGCGACCCGTCTGAGCGGACGCAGCGCCACCCCGACCAGCGCGGTCCCCGTGATGGCGGCCGCGAGCAGCCCGGCCGCCGTGACACAGACCTCGACCACGATCAGAGTGGTGACGGTGGACTGGACACCGGTCAGCGGAAAGCCGAGCACAAACGTGCCGCTGCTGGAGGAGATCGCCCGGAAGTCCCCGAGGCCGGGGAGGGAGACGGTGTGCGGATACCCGTCCCTGGGCACCGATTCCAGTGCGCCGAGCTGGTCGTCGCCGAGTGGCGAGCTGTCGGGCCGGGCGCCCGGTGTGGCGACGCTCTTCACCCCGTCGACCAGGCCGTCACCGCCGACGGCGGTGCGCCCGCCGACGGTCCCGATCGGCAGCCCGGGCTGCTGGACGATGGAACGGTCGCCGCCCATCGGGTCGTGGTCGGGCCGCTGGGCCGCCGCCACCAGCTGCTTGTCGAGCTGCCGCTCCAGATTGGAGTGCATGGCGATGGTGGTGACCGTACCGATCACGGCCACCACCACGGCGATCAGTGCCACGGCCGAGACGACGAGCCGGGTACGCAGCGACCAGCGCCGCCGCACCGACACCGGTCACTCCCCGGGCTTGATCAGATATCCGGCCCCGCGCCGGGTGTGGATCATCGGCGAACGCCCCGCGTCGATCTTGCGCCGCAGGTACGAGATGTAGAGCTCGACCACGTTGGCCTGGCCGCCGAAGTCGTACGACCACACCCGGTCGAGGATCTGTGCCTTGGAGAGCACCCGGCGCGGGTTACGCATCAGGAAGCGCAGCAGCTCGAACTCGGTCGCGGTCAGATGGATGTTGGTTCCGCCCCTGGTGACGTCGTGGCTGTCCTCGTCGAGGGTCAGATCACCGACGGCGAGTGTCGACTCGCTGCGCTGAGCGCCCGTACCCGAGCGGCGGATCAGCCCGCGCAGTCTGGCCACGACCTCCTCCAGGCTGAACGGCTTGGTCACGTAGTCGTCACCGCCCGCCGTCAGGCCCGCGATCCGGTCCTCCACGGCGTCCTTGGCGGTCAGGAAGAGCACCGGCACATCGGGCAGCTCGCGGCGCATCCGGCCGAGCACGGCGATACCGTCCATGTCGGGGAGCATCACATCGAGCACCACGGCATCGGGCCGGAACTCCCGCGCGGCCCGCACGGCTCCGGCCCCGTCACCGGCACTGCGGACCTGCCAGCCCTCATAGCGCAGCGCCATGGAGAGCAGCTCCGCGAGCGAGGCCTCGTCGTCCACGACGAGAACGCGCACCGCGCTGCCGTCGCGCCTGCACATTTCGGTACGCCCCTGGGGCGAGGTCGTAGTCATGGGCCCAGCCTCCGAGCGACCTCTGAGAGCCCTCTTTCCCCAACCTGTGAAATTCCTGAGAAACCGCCGCCACCGAAGACGGCTCTGCCCGGCACACCCCGCCGGGCCGGGACACTCCGCCTCCCAGCCGGGGCTGTCCCGCCGGGGTGGGGCTTTCCCACCGGGGTGGGGGCCCCTCAGCCGGCCAGGGCTGCCCCGTCCGGGCCGCTGCCCCCTCCGGGCCAGGACTGCCCCATCCGGACCGGAGCTGCCCCAACGCCCGCTGCTGCAACAGCTCGCGCTGCCCGTCCGCCCGGGCCGACGTACGGTCGCCGGGACTGACGTACGGTCGCCCGGGCCGGCTGACGTACGGTCGCCACATGCGGATCCTCACCCTGTCGGGCAGCCTGCGCGCCCGTTCGACCAACGGCGCCCTGCTACGTGCGGCCGTGGCCCTGGCCACGGCCGAAGGGACGGCCGTCACGCCGGCCGAGATCGGCGGGCTGCCGCACTTCAACCCGGATCTCGACGGCGAGGGCGCCGTGCCCCCGGCCCAGGTGACGGCCCTGCGGAAGTCCGTGGCCGAGGCGGACGCGGTGCTGATCGTGAGCCCCGAGTACGCGCACGGTGTGCCCGGCGTACTGAAGAACGCCCTGGACTGGCTGGTCAGCAGCGGCGAGTTCATCGACCGCAGGGTTGGTGTGATCACCGCGTCACCCAGCCCGACGGGCGGCGACTACGCCAACACCCAACTGCGCGAAACCCTGCGGATGATGACCGGCAGCGTGATCGATGAGGCCTGCCTGATGGTCGGAACCATCGGCGCCAGGCTCGACCGGGACACAGGCGAGATCACGGACCCGGAACTCGCGACGCAGCTCAGGGCAGCGCTGAAGGCACTGACAGCGCCCTGACCAAGCGGCCGACCCAAACCAGCCCGAGTCTACCCAAGCCAAGCCGGGCCACCACATAACCAGCCCGAGATCAGGCCATACCACCCCCTCACCACTCACCGCGCCCCACTCTCAGAACAACCCAGGCTGCTCCACCTCCGGTTCCGCCGGGGCCGCTCGCACCGGCACCGTCACCCCCGCACCGGGTTCCGCACTCGTCAGCCCCCAGCCGGCCATCAGCCGCGTATCGAGGACGATCACCGCACCGTCGTCCCCGGCGAGATGCAGGTCAGGCCCTGCGGCAGCCACCAGTCGACCGGCTACGGTCCCGCCCGCCACCAACTCGCTCACCGCCCCCGAAGGGTCACCGAGTCCCGCCAGCCCGAACACCTCCCCGTGATCGGCCACTTCGCACTCCAGCCGCTCCAGCGAATCCGGCCAGCCGGACAGCGCGACTGCCTGGGCGTGCACCGCCCGTACCTCGGCCGCACGCTCCCCCCGACCGGGCAGCCGGGCCCGTACCGCCCGCTTGTCCGCGTACGGAATCCGGTCCGGCACACCCAGCGCCGTACGCAACAGCTCCTCGGTCCGCCGTGCCGCCATCAACGGCCCCCGCCCCAGCCAGCTGAAAGCCACCGCCCCCTGCTCTCTCAGCCGCGCCGGGCCTCGCTCCTCCGCCGTGATCCCCACCTTGACCATCCCGGCCCCGAACCAGGCGAGGTAGACGCGGTAGACCCGGGGATCGTCGGCGATCGTGTCGGCCGCCACCGAGTGCGCCCGGTCGAGCCGGGCGCACTCCGCGCAGCGCGCCTGCGTACCGCGCCCCGACACCCGTGCCCGCACCGGGCAGGCATGACCCCGCGCCCCCACACACGTACGCTCCCCCGACACCTCGACCTGGAAGCCGACGTCCGTCCCGTACACAAGCGGACTGGCCCGCGCCCGCCCCTCCCACACAAGCCGGGGGCCCTCGTCCCCCCACCGCAGCCCACCGGAACGCCACATAGCTCCCGCACCCCCCTCCCCTGATCCCACCGGCGCACGGACGGCGAATCCGCGTCACTCGCAGCATGACACCCACCACTGACAGTGGCCCCTCACCCGGCGCTGAGGCGGCACGCACACCTCACTCGCACACCTCAGGCGAGGACGTAGACCGGCGAACCGTCCGGAGCGCACCCCGACTGCCGTATGCATCCGCGCCGCAGCAGATGCCGGACACAGTCCTGGACCCGGGCGGGGGACAGACCAGTACGCGTGGCGATCTCCTCGGCGCTGCACCGAGCAGCGCCCTGAACGAGACCGGGCGCCAGCACGGCCGCGACCGTACGGATGTCCTCGGTGATGACCAGATCCCTGTCCTGCCAGCACGCGAGCAGCTCCTGAGGCGTGCCGGCCGAGGCGGCAGCCGCGAAGCCACCCGGCTGCGCCCGCTCGGCAAGCCGGTCCAGCGAATCGGCGATCCGGTGGAAGGCCTGGGCCAGCAGATCCTGCCCCCGATTGGCCTCGCGCAGGAGCAGATGACGCTCCGCCTCCCTGACCGCACACGCCTCCTCAGCCCGGATACTCCGCTCCTCCAACCGCACGATCGCGTCGACGATTTCCTCCGGCATGACGTAGGCGGCACGCAGACCGTCGGGCTGGACGGGGGCCGGAACGAGTTCGTACGCACCATCACGCTGCACCGTGGCCACCACGTCGGCCACCCATCTCCTGAACGGCGCGCACTCGTGCTTCGTACAGCCGTTGACGAGTTGGACAAGTCCGGCGAGCGACACCATCTTCATGGACTTCTTGAGGCCGTGACCAGCAATTCTGCGCGAAGCGTCTGCCCCGTAGACACCTCTGGCGAGATCGCCGAGGCTCTGTCGGCAGTCCGGGGAGACATGCCACAGCAGGGCCTGCCGGGTGTTCGTGTACCCAAGGTTCCTTGCGACGTCCACCGCCGGAAACCAGTGCGCCCCGTCGGGCAACGTCAGCCGCCGCACCCGCGCGTCTGTCGCCGCGTACACGAAGTCGCTGACGTCGACCGCGTCCCGGCCGTGGGCCACCGGCTCGTCCTCCGGCGTGTCCTGCTCGCGCATCGAGCACCACCTCCGCCCCGGAACGTAGCCGCAGGCATATGCAACTCCCCCCGACTCAAGGCAAGTTCACTCGATAGGCGACAGGAACCCCCGGCTCCACAGCGGCCGGGCGGCCGCTGTGCTGAAAGCTGCCGCCTGCGACACTCCGAGTGTGACGACGACAGACACAGCTGGGGTGATCCGAGAGCACCTGCGAGCCTTCAACGCCCGCGACCTCGATGCTCTCCTGGCAGGCTTCACCGAAGATGCCCTATGGGTGACCGGGACGACGACTGTGCGAGGCCGTGCCGCGCTCGCCGAATTCTTCCGTGACGCCATGGAGGGACTGCTTCCCACGCTGACCGTGCAGAACCTTGTCACCGAGGGCAGCGAAGCTGCCTGCCGGATGACCGAGACACTGACGTTCCAGGGCGACGAGCAGACCTTCTCCATCGCCGCTTTCTACCTGCTCCACGACCGGCGGATCGCGTCGGCAAAGATCTACCGCGAGGGCAGTCCCGAGCTCGGTTGACACAAGTCCGATTTGCGGCGCTCCGCGCGGGCTGCGCCGGTGCGCGCCCACCTGACTCCGCTGTCGTACGTCTCGTACGAGGGGGTCCGTGCGGCTCTACATCGCCCCTCACCTCGGCGCGAAGCGGCGGCTCGACAAACTCAGCGTCCGGGACGTGCGCGAGTGGCTGACCAGCTGGGCGCCACCTGCCAGTGCTGTGCGGACCCTCGGGCTCGCCGCGGTGCGGTGCTGGGGCTGCCCTGGAACGATCGGCAAGCTGTCCGACGCCATGAGTGGTACCGGCTGACAGCGATCAGTGCGGTTGCTGCACTTCGCTGCTTGCACGTACGACAAAGCCCCCGCCCGATTTCCCTGGCGGGGGCTGTGACCTGCTGTGCACTCGGCAGGATTCGAACCTGCAACCTTCTGATCCGTAGTCAGATGCTCTATCCGTTAAGCTACGAGTGCTTGGCGTTCCGGGCTTTTCTGCCCCGTCGGCGTTGCGAGAACAACATTACATGACCTGTGGCGTCAGGTGAAATCCATTGGCCGCATCCCTGCTGAGCTGCGAAGACACGTCCTACTGTGCCCCTGCGGACACCGCCGTGGGACGACTGAAGCCCCGTCCATCGTGGACGGGGCTTCAGTGATCCAGCTGGCGGAGGCGGAGGGATTTGAACCCTCGATGGGCCGTAAAACCCAAACCGCATTAGCAGTGCGGCGCCATAGACCGGACTAGGCGACGCCTCCAGCACACCGACACAAGTCGCGCGAGCGCGAAGTGGTGCGTGCAGATGATGACACAGCCTTGCGGGCCGTCACCAATCGCGCCCCACGGTACTAGGCCGTGGGGTGGCAGAGCAAAGTCGTTCGTGTCGCGCAACGCCCGGCGCGCAGGAGCGTTAGGGAGGCAGGGGCACCCGCCCCTGAGCCGTACCGCTGACCCGTATCCGCTGACCCGCGTCTGCCGATCCGTATCCGCCGTCCTTATCCGTTGACCCGGATCGGCGGACGTCCCGGATCTGCTGATCTCCCGATCTGCTGATGTCCCGGGTCGGCTGGTCCGTTCTGCCGAGGAGTTTCGTCATGAGGAGTCACGTCATGCTTCGCCGCCTCGCTCTCCCCGCCGTCGCCTGTCTCTCCGCGCTGGCCGCCGCCCCCGTCGCGACCGCCGCCCCCGCGGGCCCTGTCGCGACCACCGCCCCTGCCGCCACCCCGCTCCCCGCCCCCGGAACGCACCCCGGCCACCGGCTTCCCGGTCCGTGGGTCCGTGACCGGCTCACCATCACCGTCGCCGATTCCGGCAGCCCCGCCGCCGACGGCACCCATCGCCTGGTCTGCTCCCCCGCCGGAGGGACACACGCCTCGCCGCAGCAGGCCTGCGACCGGCTGGACCAGCTCGCCGCCGAGCGGCGGGCGCCGTTCGCGCCCGTTCCCGCCGGCATGATGTGCACGATGCAGTACGGCGGTCCGGCCACCGCGCACATCACCGGGGTCTGGCGGGGACAGCCCGTCGACGCGATGTTCCGGCGTACGAACGGGTGCGAGGTCTCCCGCTGGGACGCCCTCGAACCCGTCCTTCCGCACACCGTCGGCTGAGGCCTCCCCAGCCGTTCTTCCACACAACCTTGGTGAGAGCTCCCCCTCATCCGCCGATGTCCGGAGCGCCTGCCTTTAGACTTCCAGCAGTGACACGCCATGGCCCGAGGGGCAAGATGGGCCAGGTTGTCAGCAAGGTGCAGTAGTTCAGGGAGGAAGCGTCGTCGTGAGCAGCAGGCCATCCCGAGGCGCTGCTCGCCTCGCAGCCATACTTGACGCCCTCCCGGACGGGCTGTTGCTCGTCAATTGCAACGGAACGGTCGTCAACGCCAACTCCATCGCCCTCGAAGCCTTCGAGACGCCGGGCACGGCGCTTGTCGGCCGTGGGCTGCTCGATCTGCTGCCGGAGTTCGACTCCCGGCTGATCCCGGGCTCGATGCGGCGGCCCGAAGGCGCGGACGAGCAGGGCAGGACCAAGCCGACGCGTATGCTCGCGCGGCGTACCGACGGCGCGGAGTTCCCCGTCGAGGTGACCAGCGCGAATCTGGAGGACGGCCGGGAGGCCTACGACTCCTACAGCGGGGGATTCACCGGTGACGAGCTGCTGATGCTCGTCGTACGGGACCTGTCGGGTGCCGTCGACACGGAAGCCGAACTGGCGCGTTCACAGCGGCAGACCGAGATGATTCTGCGCGCGGCGTCCGAGGGTGTCGTAGGGACCGACACCGACGGACGCGTCGTGCTCGTCAACCCCTCCGTCGCGCAGATCCTCGGCTTCCGGGCGAGCGACCTCGGCGGCAAGGAGCTGCATCCGCTGGTGCAGCACTCCCGCGCCGACGGTGAACCCTTCCCGTACGACGAGAGCGCCCTCGCCGACACGCTCAGGTCCGGGCGCAAGCACCGGGTGCGCGGGCAGGTGCTGTGGGCGAAGGACGGCAGCCCGGTGCCGGTCGACCTGACCACGGCGCCGGTCCGGGACGGCGAGCAGCTCGTCGGCGCGGTGCTGACCTTCGCGGACCGGCGCCCGTACGAGAAGCAGGCGAAGCAGCACGCCGCCGAACTCCGGGCCAAGGACGAGCGGAACGCCGCCGCCGAGGCGCGGCACGCGGACGAGCTCGCGGCCCGGGACAAGAAGCACGCGGCCGAGTTGTCGGCGCGGACGGAACAGTACGAGGCGCTCGAAGAGCGGCAGCAGCAGCTGACCGCGGTGCTCGGCGACGCCCTGCGCGGGCCGCTGGAGGAGCTGCGGGCCGAGCTGGGCACGCTCGCCGCCGACCCGGCCGGCCAGTTGTGGCCCGAGGCCAACCAGATCCTGCATCATCTGGCCGCCGGTTACGCGCGGATGACCACGCTCGTCGACAGCGTGCTCGGCTTCCAGCGGCTCGCCGCCGGAACGGAGGAGCTGACCAGGACGAAGGTCATGGTCGACACCGTGGTGGCAGCGGGTGTGGAGGGCGCGGTCGAGCTGATCGGCCCCGGCCGGGTGCAGTTCGCGGTGCACGCGCCGTCGATAGAGGCCGAGGTCGACGCGGGACGGCTGGCGAGCGCTCTCGCGCATCTGATCGCGGACGTGGCCGGCGTCGACGCCACGGGCAAGGCGCGGGTCGCCGCGGGCGGCGCTTATGTGGACTCGACGATCGTGGTGGCCGCAGCGCAGCGCGGCAAGGTCGTACGGATCGAGGTGCGCGGGCCGTTCGGCGGCGGCGACCCGGTGCACGAACCGATCGTGCGCGGGATCGTCCGGGCGCACGGCGGCGTGCTCCAGACCCATGAGGTGCCGGGGACGACCGGCAGTGCGTACGTTCTGGAGCTGCCTCTCGGGGGTGGCTCGGGGACGGTGGATCCGGCTGCCGCGGCATCGGAGGCGGTCGGCGGTCCTGCGCCCGATCCGACGGACCAGTCGAACGCCACATCGGGCGGCGGACGGCGCCGGGGCAGGCGTTCTTCCACCGATGCCTTCCTGGAGGGCTCCGGCGGCGCCGGGGGCGCGAGCCCGGCAGACGCCACGGGTGCCGGTGCCCCGGAGCCGCCCACGGGGCGCCGCAGGGCGCGCCGTGGGGAAGCGGGTCCTGGTGCGGCTCCCGCACCTGTTTCCGCAGCCGGTCCTGCGGCTCTTCCCGCACCGATTCCTGCTCAGTCGTCGGCTCGGTCGGCTCTGTCAGCTCGGTCGGCTCCTGCTCCGGGGGGTACTGCGGGTGCGGCTCCGGGAGCGGCCCGTACGGACGGGTCAGGCACGGGCGCTCCGGGCGCAGGCCGCCCCGGCCCGGTGATTCCCGCGCAGGAGAACGGCACCGGTGACGGCGGGTCGGGCCGCAGGCGCGGACGTACGGAACTGTCCGGCGGGGCCGCGGGTTCCGAGGGCGCCGTACCTCCAGCGGGAGGATTGCCGTCAGAGGGCTCCGTGGTGACCTCCGCCGAGAACGCGCGGGCGAACGCGCCGGGGCACCCGCAGCGCGGGGCGACCGTGCCGCCGCAGGGCGTACCGGCGGAAGCGTCGGTGCCCACCGGACGGCGTGCACGGCGCGCGGAGGGCGTGCGCGAGATCGAGAACGCCCGCCCCGCCCTGGGACCCGCGCCTGCCGGACCACAGCCGGGCGTCTCGGCCCACGGCCAGCCGGGCCAGACCCAGGCAGGCCACACCCAGACAGGACAGACACCGCCTCCCGGCCGCCGGGCGCGCCGGGCTCTCGCAACAGCTTCGGCCTCAGCGGCCGCGGAGGCCGAGCGCCCGCGTACGCCGTTCGCGCTTCCCCCCGCGGACGCCGACCGGGGACAGGGGCAAGGGCAGGGACAGGGGCAGGGACACGGACAGGGGCAGCCGCAAGCGGGGCCCGTACAGGGGCCGTCCGACGGTTCAGTCGGTTCAGTTGGTTCGGTTGGTTCGACGCCGGGCGGCCATGACCCCGTACGGGCGGCCGGGCCCCCCGGCACCGACCCGCTCGCGCCGCAGCACCACCCGGGGGCGAGCGAGGAGCAGCCGAAGGACGGCACGCTGTACGCGTCGCCCGAGGGCTGGCCCTCCGTCACCGAGCGGCCGACAGCCGACGAGGCCACGGCCCAGCCGCTGCCCGCCGAGGAGCCGTTGCTCGCGGACAGCGCGCAGGGACGCGCAATAAGCGTACGGACACTCGGTCAGGGCGTGCCGTTCGCCGAACAGATCGCAGCACAGCAGAACCAGCCCCACTCGCTTGGTTCCGGCCGACGGCGCAAGCTCGCGGCCCCGCCGGAGGGCGAACGCCCCGAACCGGCGGCCCGGCCGCATCCGCAGACCGCCGGCGAGCAAGGGGGACCCCAGCCGAGCCGCTCCCCGCAGGGCCACACACCGCAGGGGGCAATCCAGCACGGGGCGAATCAGCACGGGGCGAATCAGCAGGGCCAGATGTCCCCGTCGGCTCCAACCTCCCAGCAGGTCCCGCTTCCCCCGCAGGCTCAGGCCTCCCAGCAGGCTCAGCAGCGTCTCTCGCCCCAGTCGGAGGGTCGTTCGTACGCCATAGGCGCCCCCGACGAGGGGGCGGAGGGGCCCGAACCGCTGGACGGCCCCGGTGGCGCCGTGGAGGTGGCCAACCGGCCGCAGCCGCAGCCCGTCGACGACGAGCTGCCTCCCGAGCCGCTCGACAACCCGCGCCGACTGCTCGTCTGGCCCGCGCCCGACGTCTCCACCCAGCAGGCCCTGAGCGACCGCGGCTACCGCCCGGTGATCGTGCACTCCCGGGAGGAGGTCGATGCCCAGATCGCCGCGTTCCCCGCAGCGCTCTTCGTCGATCCGCTGACCGGGCCGATCACCCGTAAGGCGCTGCAGTCACTGCGTCAGGCGGCGGTGGCCGCCGAGGTGCCCGTCCTGGTGACGGCCGGACTCGGGCAGGCGACACGGGAGGCGGCCTACGGGGCCGATCCAGCCGTCCTGTTGAAGGCGCTGGCCCCGCGCGACACCGAGCAGCACCCGCCGCGCGTCCTGCTGATCGAAGAGCACGAGGAGATCGCGCTTGCCCTGACGGACACGCTGGAGCGGCGCGGGATGCAGGTGGCCCGGGCCGGCACGGACGCGGAGGCCGTCGCCCTGGCCGCCCAAATGCGGCCGAACCTGGTGGTGATGGACCTGATGCAGGTACGCCGCCGACGCGCCGGGATCGTCGACTGGCTCCGCGCGAACGGGCAGCTGAACCGCACTCCGCTGGTCGTCTACACCTCGGCCGGAATGGACGCGTCCGAACTGTCCGGGCTCGCCTCGGGCGAGACCGTGCTGTTCCTGGCGGAACGCTCCACCAGCACCGAGGTGCAGGGCCGGATCGTCGACCTGCTGGCGAAGATCGGCACCAACTGAAACGGAGCCAGTTCGTTCTGAGCCGACTCGTTCTGAGCCAGTTCGCTTTGGACCAGTTCGCTTTGGGCCAGCTCGATCTGAGCCAGAGCAGGCTGGACCGGAGCACGCCGGGCCGACGTCGGCGCCGACCCTGGACCGGGCCGGCGCCGACAGGGGCACCGTCAGGGGCGAGGGTCAGAGCTGGGTGGTGTCCAACTCGCCGTCCGCGTACTGCTTCCTGAGCACCTTCTTGTCGAACTTCCCGACCGACGTCTTCGGCACGGACGGCACGATCGCCCACCGCTCCGGCAGCTGCCACTTGGCGACGGACCGTGCGAGGAAGGCCCTGAGCTCCTCGTACCCGGCGCTCTCGCCCTCCTTCAGTACGACCGTCGCGAGCGGCCGTTCGCCCCACTTCTCGTCCGGGACGGCAACTACAGCGGCCTCGGCGACCGCCGGATGCGCCATGATCGCGTTCTCCAGGTCGACGCTCGAAATCCACTCTCCGCCGGATTTGATGACGTCCTTGGCGCGGTCGGTGAGCGTCAGGAAGCCGTCCTTGCTGATCACACCGACATCGCCGGTCTTCAGCCAGCCGTCAGCGCTGAACTTGTCGGCGGGCCGGAAGTTCTCGCCGCCCGCGCCGCCGTAGTACGCACCGGTGATCCACGGCCCGCGCACCTCCAGCTCACCGGCGGACTCGCCGTCCCAGGGCAGGATGTCGCCGCCCGGCCCGGCCAGCCGCGCCTCGATACCGGCGGGAAAGCGGCCCTGGGTGACGCGGTACGGCCACTCTTCCTCCGGGCTCAGCCCGGCCGGCGGGTTGGACGTCGTCCCCAGCGGTGAGGTCTCCGTCATGCCCCAGGCGTGGCAGAGCCGGACGCCCAGCTTGTCGTACGCCTCCATCAGCGCCGGCGGGCAGGCGGCGCCGCCGATGGTGACCCGCTTCATCGAGCTCAGATCCCGCGGATGGGCGGTCACCTCGGCCAGCAGCCCCTGCCAGATGGTGGGCACCGCCGCCGCGTGCGTCGGCTTCTCCTGCCCGATCATCTCGGCGAGCGGCGCGGGCTGCAGGAAACGGTCGGGCATCAGCATGTTGACGCCCGACATGAAGGTCGCGTGCGGCAAGCCCCAGGCGTTCACGTGGAACTGCGGCACGACCACGAGCGTCGTGTCCTGGTCCGTGAGCCCCATCGACTGGGCCGAGTTGACCTGCATGGAGTGCAGGAAGATGGAACGGTGCGAGTAGACGACACCCTTGGGCTCGCCGGTGGTGCCCGAGGTGTAGCAGAGGGCGGCGGCCTGACGTTCATCGATTTCGGGCCAGTCGAACCGCGTCGGGCGGCCCGCGATCAGTTCCTCGTACTCGTGCACGGTCGCCGAGGTCCCCGCGAGCAGTGAGCGGTCCCCGGGGCCGCTCACCACCACGTGCTCGACG
This sequence comes from Streptomyces sp. NBC_01197, assembly GCF_036010505.1. NCBI lineage: Bacteria > Bacillati > Actinomycetota > Actinomycetes > Kitasatosporales > Streptomycetaceae > Streptomyces > Streptomyces sp. NBC_01197. The sequence goes on along the minus strand of NZ_CP108569.1, from coordinate 3,881,844 downwards.
GTCGGCAGGTCCGGCAGCAGCGGTGCGAGCAGCGACAGCAGGGAGCCATTGACAATGATCACGCGGTCGGCCGCGTGGTTGACGATCCAGTTCAGCTGCTCGGCGGGGAGCCGGATGTTGAGGGTGTGCAGAACGGCACCCATGGAGGGAACGGCGAAGTACGCCTCGACGTGCTCGGCGTTGTTCCACATGAGTGTCGCCACCCGCTGGTCCCCGTCGATCCCCAGCTCGCCGCGGAGTGCGTTGGCGAGCTGCACGGCGCGTGCGCCGGTCTCGGCGAAGGAGCGGCGCTGCGGTGCTGCGGCGTCGCCGGTCCAGGTGGTGATCCGGGAGGCCCCGTGCACCAGCGTTCCGTGGACGAGCATGCGGGTCACTGTCAGCGGTACGTCCTGCATCGTGCTCAGCACGGCGTCCTCCTGGAGGGGCAGCGTTGGCTACGCATGGGTAATGTGTCGCAATTCTGCGCACATACCAATCGGTATGTCACTACCCGTCGTCAGGAAATCCGCCGACGCCTCCCGCCCCGTCCTGCCTTGCACCGCCCCTGCACGTCCCTGCGCTGCTCCGGTACTGCTCCGGTACTGCGAGGGTCCGCCATGCCGTGCCCTGCTGGGCGGGCTCAGTGGGCGGGGGACAGCTCAGGGTCCTCGCGCAGCTTGCCGAGGGCGCGGGAGACCGCGCTCTTGACCGTACCGACCGAGACCCCGAGCACCTCGGCGGTCTGCTGCTCGCTGAGGTCCTCGTAGTAGCGCAGCACCAGCATGGCCCGCTGCCGGTCGGGGAGCTTCATCACCGCGTGCCACATCGCGTCGCGCAGCGCCTGCTGCTCGGCCGCGTCGGGCGCGGGCGCGGTCTCCGGCTCGGGCAGGTCGTCGCAGACGAACTCGTCGACCTTGCGCTTGCGCCACTGCGACGTACGGGTGTTCACCAGCGCCCGCCGGACATAACCGTCCAGCGCGCGATGGTCCTCGATCCGCTCCCACGCGACGTAGGTCTTGGTCAGCGCGGTCTGGAGCAGGTCCTCGGCATCACTCGGATTGGCGGTCAGCGAACGGGCGGTACGCAGCAGAACGGGCCCCCGGGCCCGCATGTAGGTGGCGAACGACGAGTACGGCGTCGCCACCTTCGCTGCGCTGGTACAGACTGGCGTGGTCATAGCTCCACGCTAGGAGCCGGACCCCCTTGAGCAGATCGCCCAGAGGTGCCGAAGGCGAATCCCCCTCAGGTTGTAGGAATGGTGGTACCCCCACCTCCTGAAGGTGGAGGGCGGCCCTCCCCCTCGTCGGGGTTCCGGTGCTGGACCGGGGAAGGACCCGGGAAGGATTGCGGGGAGGGCGCCGGGAGAGGGCGGTCGTTTCGGTCCGGCACGTTCGTTCGCTAATCGGCGATACGGGCCACCGGGGCGTCGACCCGGTTCCGGTCGATGTTGAGCTCCTGGCCGCCGTGCTCCTCCGTCACATCGCCCGCGTACTGGTGGATCCGAAGATGCGGCGACCAGTCCTGGCTTCGCAGGGACGGCTCCCCGGTCACCGAGGGCTGATCGTTCCAGCGGGCGAACCACATCACCGACGGCAGGTCCGACGTGCCCGCCCTGCGCTCCGCCCCGAGCTGCGCCACCCCGGAGTCCGCGCTGCTGTAGAAACCGGAGACGTATCCGAGACGCTCCACCTCGCGGTCCCAGGAGCGGATGAAGGAGAGGGTGGTGGCGGCGCAGTCGCTGTCGCCCTGGTCGTACGCCTCCATGTCCAGATAGAGCGGTGAGCCTTCCACCATGCCGAGCGCTCGGGCCCGCTCGACCGCTTCGTGCCCCTCGTCCGTTCCCTGGCCCCCCGGGTCGTCGCCCATCGTGACCTTCCGTTTGCCCTCGGCCGCCACACACGGCGACTGGGAGCCGACGAACACCGGCAGAACCTTCCAGCCCATCCCGTACACGCTGGACACCCAGTTCTTGCTGAGCTCGGGCTGGTTGGGGCAGCCCCGGCCCCGGCCGCCGTAGTAGACACCGATGCTCCGGTACTGGGACGACTTCCAGGCACGCATGGTCGCGAGGGACGGCGTGACACAGGTGTCGAACCCCCAGCCGTCGAACTGATCGGTGTCAGCGGCGGCGGGCGAGGCCGGCGTTCCGGCGCCTGTCCTGCCTACGCCTGCCCTGCCTGCGCCTGTCCTGCCGGTCTGCGCACCCGGCTCGGTACCAGTCTGCGCACCCGGCTGCGGGCTGGTCTGCGCGCCCGGCTGCGGGCTGGTCTGCGCACCCGGCTGCGGGCTGGTCTGCGCGCCCGGCTGCGTACTGGTCTGCGCACCCGTCGCTGTACCGGCCGGCGTTCCCGGCAGGGGAGTGGTGACGTCCGGTGCGGCGTCGGCTGCCGGAGCGGCGAGCGCCAGGAGGACAGCTGCGCCCAGAAGATGGGACAAGAACATCTTTTGTCGTTGCATAGGCGCAGTGAACGGTCCGCCGGCCCGGACCACCCAATGCCCACGCCGCAGTGTCAGCCGTCCGTGCCGAGGATGAGCCCGGATGTGGGTACGCCGGTACCTGCGGTGACGAGGGTCGTGGCCGCACCGGATATCTGGTTCACCGATGTGCCACGCACCTGCCGTACGGCTTCCGCTATGCCGTTCATGCCGTGCAGATACGCCTCCCCGACCTGGCCCCCATGGGTGTTCAGCGGAAGCGCGTCCTCCGCGACGAAGGCCGCTGCTTCGCCCGGCTTGCAGAAGCCGAACTCCTCCAGCTGCATCAGCACGAACGGAGTGAAGTGGTCGTAGAGGATGCCCACGTCGATGTCGGACGGCCGCAGCCCGGAGGTCTGCCAGAGCTGCCGTGCCACCACGTTCATCTCGGGCAGCCCGCTGAGATCGTCCCGGTAGAAACTGGTCATCTGCTCCTGTGCCCGGCCCGCTCCCTGCGCCGCGGCCACGATCACCGCCGGAGGACGGCGCAGATCACGGGCGCGCTCGGCGCTGGTGATGACGATCGCCTGCCCCCCGTCGGTCTCCTGGCAGCAGTCGAGCAGCCGAAGCGGCTCCACGATCCACCGCGAGGCGGCGTGATCGGCGAGGGTGATCGGCTTCTCGTAGAAGTACGCCGCCGGGTTACGCGCCGCATATCTGCGGTCGGTCACCGCGACATGGCCGAACACCTCGGACGAGAGACCGTATGTGTGCAGATAACGCTGGGCAGCCATCGCCACCCAGGAGGCCGGTGTGAGCAGCCCGAACGGCAGCGCCCAGCCCAGCGCGGCTCCCTCGGCCGAAGGCTCCCTGTGCTGGACCCCTGAGCCGAACCGCCGCCCGGAGCGCTCGTTGAACGCCCGGTAGCAGACGACTACGTCGGCCACTCCGGCAGCGACGGCGAGTGCGGCCTGCTGCACCGTGGCACAGGCGGCGCCGCCTCCGTAGTGGATGCGGGAGAAGAAGGAGAGCTCCCCGATCCCGGCCGCCTGGGCAACCGTGATCTCGGGGCTGGTGTCCATGGTGAAGGTGACCAGTCCGTCCACGTCGGCGGGGGTGAGTCCCGCGTCGTCGAGGGCCGTGTGGACCGCTTCCACGGCGAGTTTGAGCTCGCTGCGCCCGGAATCCTTGGAGAACTCGGTTGCCCCGATCCCTGCGATGGCGGCCTTCCCGCCGAGCGCATCGCGCCGTTCCCGGCTCATACGGCCACCCCGCTCCCGGAATCCGCACCGGAGCAGACGCGGGTGCCGCAGTCGGCGCGGGTGTCAGAGCCAGAGCCGGTGTGCACGGCGACGTCCGCATCCGCATCCGCGGCCGTTCCCCCCTCCGCGCCCGAAGCCGTGACTGTCACGGTGCCTGTGACGTGCCGGCCCTTCCCGTTGGTGCCGATGATCCAGACCTCCGCGTCGTCCCCCTCGACCGCGGACACCGTACCCGTCAACACCATCGTGTCCCCCGGATAGTTGGGAGCCCCGAGCCGGATCGCGACCTTGCGCAGTCTGTATCCGGGGCCGAAGTGGTCGGTGATGAATCTGCCGACCAGCCCATTGGTCGTCAGGATGTTCATGAAGATGTCCGGAGAGCCCTTCTCCTTGGCGGCCTCGGCATCGTGGTGCACGTCCTGGTAGTCACGGGAGGCGACGGCTCCCGCGACGATCAGGGTGCGGGTGACCGGGATCTCCAACGGCGCCAGTTCATCGCCGACTCTCATACCGGCTCCTCCATCTCTGCGGTTCCCGCACAGCCGTCCACGAGCAACGTGCCCAACTCGTCCAGCACTTCGCTGCCGCAGCCCAGATACGCGTCGAGCTGCCGCCCCCAGAGAAAATGCCGGTGTGCTGGGTATTCGAGGTCGGAGCCCAGCCCGCCGTGCAGATGCTGGCCCGCGTGCACGACCCGCTTGCCCGCCTCCGACGCCCACCACGCCGCGGTGAGCGCATGGGTGACGAACGGCAGTCCCTCGTCGTGCCGCCAGGCCGCCTCATACGCCGTGACCCGTATCGCCTCGGTGTCCATGTACGCGTCCGCCGCCCGCAGCAGCACCCCCTGGTTGGTGGAGAGCGGCCGCCCGAACTGCTCACGCTCCGAGGTGTACGAGACGGCACGCGCGAGTGAACCCGCGCACACACCGGCCTGGAGCCCCGCGAACGCTATCCGCGCCACCGCCAGCACCTGCTGGTACGCCCCCGGGCCGCCCAGCGCCTCGGCCGGTGTCCCGGACAGAGTCAGCCGCCCTCCCGACCAGGGTGCGGTGCTCTCCACCGGCTCCGTCCGCGCGTCCGCCACCCGTACCAGCCAGAGCCCGAGGTCCTGGTCGGCGACCAGCACCAGAGTGGCGTCCCGCAGCCACGGCACGAATGGAACGCTCCCGCTCAGCATCCCGTGCGCGTCGGCACGTACGCCTCCGCGCGCCGGGACCGCACCCGTCGCGACCGCCGCCCCCTCCCGCAGCGCGGGCAGCAGCCTCCCGCGCTGCTCGGCCGTGCCATGGGCGGCCACCGCCAGCAGCCCGTACACACAGGTCGCGGCGAAGGGGACCTGGGCCGTGGTCCTGCCCTGCTCCTCCAGGAGCAGCACCAGACCGAGCAGCCCCGTCTCCTCGGCCGCCGCCACCAGCCCCGCCGCGCCCAGCGCTTTCCACAATCCGGCATCCGTCCCGGTGCCGGCCGCCGTCAGCCGCTCGTGCGTGGAGAGGTCCGCGAAGATGTGTGCGGCCAGGTCCCGCGCGGCTTCCTGCTCCTCCGTCGGTGTGAACTCCATGTCAGCCCCCGCCTCCCCTGAACACCGGAAGCTCCAGGTCCTCGTCCACGCGGAGGAACTCGAGGCTCACCGGCAGACCGACCCGCACCTTGTCGTACGCCACACCGATCACATTGCTCACCATGCGCACTCCTTCGGCCAGCTCGATCAGGCCCACCGCATAGGGCGGGTCGAAGGCCGGAAAGGCGGGATGGTGCATGACCACATACGAATAGACCGCCCCGGCCCCGCTCGCCTCGACCGTGTCCCACTCCGGCGATCCGCACGCGTTGCAGCCCGGCAGCCAGGGGAACCGAAGCGCCGAACAGGCCGTGCACCGCTGGATCAGCAGCTCGTGCCGGGCCACCCCCTCCCAGAACCCGGCGTTGTCCCGGTTCACGACCGGGCGCGGCCGCCTCGCCCCCGGCCTCCCGCCCCCGGCCTCCCCCACGCCCGTAACGGCCTTGCTGCCGAACCCCGTAGCTGCCGCAGCCGGTTTCTCCGTCCTCGCCCCGGGTGCGTACTTGAGGATCCGGAAACGGTGCGTCCCCGCCAGCTCACCGTCGGCCCGGACATCCATCCGCGTAGTGACGAAGTACCCGGCCCCCAGCGCGGTCTTCTTGCGCTCGGAGACCGACTCGATCACCGCGTCGAAGGTGATCCGGTCACCGGGCCGCAGATCCCGGAGATACTCCTGCTCGCAGTCGGTCGCGACGACCGCCGTGCATCCCGCACCGTCCAGCAGGGCGAACAACTCGTCATAAGCGGCGGTCCTGCCCGTGTGCCCCGAGAGCCCGCCCATCGTCCAGGCCTGGAGCATCGTCGGCGGCGCGACAGCCGGATAGGCCGGGTTCGCGTCCCCCATCACCTCGCACCAGTGCCTGATCATCGGCTCGTTGACCGTGTCCTTGCCCACCCCGGAGGTCGCGGCCGGGCGCCCCTCGTACACCTTCAACTGCTCGTACAGCAGTTCCTTTCCGTCCTTCCCGCTCGGCTCCGCGCCGCCGGCCGCCTGGCGATTGGCCACCCCACCGCCGGACGCCCCACCATTGACCGCTTCGCCCCTCACCACCTCACCGCTCACCTCTTCCGGCTCCTCATCCCGAGTCGCATCGTCGCGACGATCTCCCGCTGCACCTCGCTCACCCCGCCCCCGAACGTGTTGATCTGCGCGGCCCGGTTCATGCGCTCCAGCTCTCCGTCCCCGAAAGCCCCGGGAGCCCCCGCCCGGATCAACGCTGTCTCCCCCGCAATTTCCTGACACATTCGATACACCTCTACGGCGCTTTCGGTTCCCAGAAACTTGACCCCACTTGCATCCCCCGGCGCGAGAGTCCCGGCCCCGACGTCCCCGACCAGCCGCCAGTTGAGCAATCTGACCGCCGCGAGCCGGGCGTGCACCTCCGCGAGCCGCGCCCTGACCCACGCGCGGTCGGCCGGCCGTGCGCCGGTGTCCGGTTCGGGTGTGCGGGCGTACGCCAGGACCTCCGCATAGGCGTCCTCCGCCTGCATACCGATCGCGGCCAGCGCCACCCGCTCATGGTTGAGCTGGTTGGTGATCAGCTTCCAGCCGGCGTTCTCGGCACCGACCAGGTTCCCCGCGGGCACCCGGACCCCGTCGTAGTACGTGGCGGTCGTGGTCTGCCCGCCCACCGTCTCGATCGGGGTCCACGAGAAGCCGGTGGCACCGGTCGGCACCAGGATGATCGAGATGCCGCGGTGCTTGGGCGCGTCCGGGTCGGTCCGGCAGGCGAGCCAGATCCAGTCGGCGTTCTGGGCGTTGGACGTGAAGATCTTCTGTCCGTCGATCACCCACGTGTCACCGTCCCGCACCGCGCGCGTGCGCAGCGAGGCGAGATCGGTACCGGCCGACGGCTCGCTGTAGCCGATCGCGAAGACGACGTCGCCGGTCAGTATGCGCGGAAGGAAGTAGTCCTTCTGCTCGGGCGTCCCGTACTTCATCAGGGTCGGTCCGACGGTGTTCAGTGTGACCATCGAAACGGGCGCACCCGCGCGGTACGCCTCGTCGAAGAAGACGAACTGCTCATCGGGCCCGCGGCCCTTACCTCCGTACTCGACGGGCCAGCCGAGCCCGAGCATTCCGTCGGCGCCGATGCGCCGCAGCAGCGCCCGTTGTTCCGCAGGGGGTGCGCCGGCGCCCGGAGAGGAGCCGCCGCCAGGCCCCTGGCGCATCACTTCACTGAAATATGAACGGAGTTCGGCACGGAGTTCCAACTGCCGTTCCGTAGGGGCGAGGTGCACGTCGGCGGCCTCCCGGGGCGTCCGGATCAGGGTTTCTGACTGTCCGTCAGTTACCTGTCCGGTGTCAAGACCGGAGCCTTGCCACAACTGCCACCGCAGCACGCGGAAAACCGTCCGGGCGGCGGCGCCTCAGCACCGTCGCCCGGACCGTCATTCACCCCTTGCGGTACTCGTGCGGTTGCCGCACGACCCCCACTGCCCCGACCCCCATCGGGCCGTATGTCACCAGAGCCTGGTGAAGTTCACCGTGTAGTGGGCCTGGTCGATCGACGTGAACGCCGAACCGTTCACACTGGCCGTGCTGTTCTGGTTCGACGCCCCGGAGCCGGTGGCAACCTGCTGCGTGGTGGTCGAGTTGCCATTGTTGTTGTGCCCGACGCCACTGCCGACGACCCCGGCAACACTGGCGTTGGATCCGCTGCCCGCGACGGCGCCGTTGTCCGCGGTCGCCACACCCGTGAAGAGGGCCGCGGCCAGCGGCAGGGCGGCGACGGCGGCAAGGACGCGAACGGTACGGATGTGTGCCATGTCATTTCCTCCAGGAACCAGAAGTGCGGCTGTTTCCGGGGTGGTTGGCCGACCGCCCCGGTGAAGTGGTTCACGACTGTCGCGAGATCAGAGTTGCCCACCGGACCCCCGCTGAACCAGCCTGGAAGGCCTGATTCCCTCGCAAGCGTGACGTTAAGTCGATAAACCCCTAACATGTCACGAACCTGCGCAACGGCCGGCCCCCCACACTCAGAGCCCGGGCACCCCAGGAGGCGAAGCGTTCCTGCACTTCTTCCGGACCGGTCGCGAAAGAGCCCTCCGCCCCACTGTCTTCATTCGAACGCTTGCACGATAATGAACGCATGGCCGCCACCGACAGGCACCCCGCCGCCCTGGCCCTCACCCAGGCGCTCTCCGCCGCCGAGCTCGGGCTCCCCGTCATCCCCCTGTCCCGCACAAAGCTCCCGGCGATCCCCTCGCCGCACCACGGGGAGGCCGCCCCGGTCCGCTGCCGCGGCGCCTGCGGCCGTACGGGGCACGGCGTCCACGACGCAACGGCCGACCCCACAGCCGTACACGCGCTGTTCGCCGCCGCCCCCTGGGCCACCGGCTACGGCATCGCCTGCGGCCGGCCGCCGCACCATCTGATCGGCATCGACCTCGACACCAAGGCGGAGACCGACTCCACTGCCGCTCTGCAACGCCTCGCACTCAAGCATCTGTTCGCGATCCCGGCGACCGTCACCGTGCTCACCCCGAGCGGCGGCAGCCACCTCTGGCTGACCGGACCACCCGACAGGGTCGTCCCCAACTCGGTGAGCCGGCTCGCTCCCGGCATCGACGTCCGTGGCGCCGGCGGTTATCTCGTGGGGCCCGGTTCACTCACGGCCCACGGGGTCTACCGTCTCGCGCCCGGCGCGGCACATCTCGCGCCCGCGCCCTGTCCTCGTGCTCTTCTCCGTCTGCTCACGCCTCCCGCGCGTTCCCAGTACCCCACCGGCCGGCCCACTCAGGGCCATGGCCTGGTGCACTTCGTACTCGCCGCCCATGAGGGGCAGCGCAACATCCGTCTGTTCTGGGCTGCCTGCCGCGCTTACGAGAACGGTTTCGGCGACCGACTCGCCTACCAGCTCACCCACGCGGCTGCCCGTACCGGACTCACCGAGCATGAAGCCCGTGCCACCATCGCCTCGGCAGCCCGCCTGACGATGCCCGCACCGCGATCGGTGCGGCTTGTTTGACCTGTGTGATCTGTGCGGCCTGCGTGGCCCGTGCGGCCTGCGTGGCCCGTGCGGCCTGCGGCTCGAAAGAACCCACGGCAGCGGTCGCACGATCAGGCCGGCTGAAGAACCGCTTCACCGACCGCCGCGTCCGTGACCGCGTTGTCCGACGAAGCGTCGACGTCGAGCGGGAGGTGCCGCGTGCTGGGCGTGGACCCGTGTGCTTCGGCGCGGATGCGCTGCTTGATGGTCGGGGGCAGCGCACGGTCCTTGGGCAGCGCCCACCAGGCGACCTGCGCCGGTTCGACGGTGACCGGCGCAGGTGCCGGCGCGGGAGCGGGTGCCGGTTCCGCGGCATCCGGAGCCGTTCGTACGGCAGGGACACCCGTCGTACGGACGGTGCGGCCCGTCAGGTCGGCGGGGACCGGGGAGGAGGCCCCGGCAGAGACGGCAGCGGTGGCGGAGCGAGCCGAAGTGGAGAATCCGAGCATCGCGATAAGCGCGAAGAACGCGGTGCTGAAGGCGGCCCACACCTTCTTGGCCTGGCTGGTCATGACGGCCCCTCATTTCTGTGATGTGAAGCGGTTTTTACGGTGGGACGTTCTACGTACTTTTCACATGATGCGGATGGGGCCCGGACAGACAGGGATCAACGCACAGGAAGTGGTGTTCTTCGGATGAACACCACCCGGTTGGCCCCTCCCGGCTGGGCGGATTTCCGCTGACGGGTTCCGATGGGGTGTCAGGTGTGCGTGTCAGGCGAAGGAGCGTCATGTCCCAGGCAACGGATCCCGGCCCCCGGAAGCGCCTGCGCCCCCGCGGAAAGGCCACCCGCGCGGTGCTCGCGGCCCTCCTGGTCTGCGTCGGAGCCCTCGGCTGGTCCGTGAGTGGCGCCCTGACCTACCCGGGCGACGACAGCACGGCGGCACGGCTCGCGGGCTGGGCCCGCGAGCACCACCTGGGCGTTGTGGTCGACAAGCTGGAGAACATCAGGTACGACCTCGACCCACCGAAGGTCGGCGGCGCCCTGTCGGCCGATGCCCAGGCCCGCATGAACCAGACCGCGGCCGCGCAAGCGCCCCCGCGCGGCGCCCACTCCGAGGTACCACTGCGCAACCCGATGCGCCCGATGGTCTCACCGGCGCTCAAGGGCGAAGGCGTCTACCGCACGCTGGCAAGCGACAGCAAGGGGCGGCCGATCGTGCAGGGGACGTACGTGCGGCCCGACGCGGAGCACACGTCGTACGAGGCGGCCGTCGCCTGGATCAGCACCAAGAACGCGCGCTTCCAGCTCCACCCGGGCGTACGGGAGCCCGGCGGCACCTTCTCGGTGCCGCCGAACGTCCCCAAGGGTCAGCGCACCGGACTCGTCGCCACCTGGAACGGCGGATTCAAGATCACCGACGGCGGCTCCAACGGTGGCTTCTACCTCAACGGCCGTACCGCCGGATCGCTCCGAAACGGCGCCGCTTCCGAGGTCTTCTACCGTGACGGTTCGTTCAAGCTCGGCGTCTGGGGCCGCGACGTACGGATGACACCGGACGTCGTCGGCGTACGCCAGTGCCTGGAGCTGATGGTCGACGGCGGGAAGGTCGTCCCGGACATCGACAGCGACTCCAAGTGGGGAGCCACCGACCAGAGCAAGATGTTCGTGGAGCGCTCGGGCGTGGGCGTCACCGCCAAGGGCGACGTCATCATGGTGGTCGGGCAGGCACTGACGGCCCACACGCTGGCGGACCTGATGCAGCGCGCCGGTGCCGTACGCGCGATGCCGCTCGACATGAACCGCGCCTGGCCCTCCTTCATGAGCTACAACGGCAAGGCCGACCCCGCCGACCCGAAGCCGACGAACATCCTGGACTTCGAGAACCCGCCCGAGCGCTACTACAACCAGGCGACGCGGGACTTCGTGGCGGTGTACTCGCGCTGAGGGAGGACGGCCGTCTTCCTCCGGTTCCCCCCACGCAGCCCAGCCGAGACCAGCTGCCGGGCGCGAATCGGGCGTCATCCTAGACTCGCGGCGTGAGCAGCGGGAACGAAAGCGAAGACAGCGATGCCATCGAGGACGAGGCCTTGGAAGCCGTGGGCGCGCTGGCGGAGCCGGTGCGGCGCAGGCTGTACCGGTACGTGGTCGCGACGCCGGGCGCGACGAGCCGCGACGCGGCAGCCGAGGCGGCCGGTGTCTCCCGCTCCCTGGCCGCCTTCCACTTGGACAAGCTGGTCGAGGCCGGGCTGTTGGCCGTCACCTACCGGCGGCTGTCCGGGCGCACCGGGCCGGGAGCGGGCCGCCCGTCGAAGCTGTATCTGCGAGCGCCGGGCGAGCGGACGGTTTCGCTGCCGCCCCGTTCGTACGGCTCCGCGGGCCGGCTCCTCGCCGAGGTGGTCGACGGCGCCGGGCTGGACCGGGAGTTGCAGTCGGCTGCGCGGGCGGCGGGGGCCGCGGAGGTTCCGGCCGGCGCGGACGGTCCCGTCTCGGTGGAGGACGATCTCGTCGCGGTGCTGCGTTCGCGCGGCTACGAGCCCTACCTGGACGGGACGACCGTCCGCCTGAACAACTGCCCGTTCCACGCCTTGGCGGACGAATTCCCGGCGCTCACCTGCGGGATGAACCTGGCGTACATCGAGGGTCTGCTGCCCGGCTGCGCCGGGGGCGAGGACTGGACGGCCGCAATGGACCCGCTGCCGGTGGGGTGTTGCGTCGCCTTGACTTCTAAAACTAATAGAGCTTGACGGTAGAAAGCCCGGGCCGCCATGCTGTCGTCATGACCACCTATCAGCTGGCCCAGGTCAATGTCGGACGCATTACCGGCCCGCTCGACGGGCCCGTCCTGGCGGACTTCGTAGCCCAGCTCCCCGAGATCAACGCACTCGCCGACAACGCCGACGGATTCGTCTGGCGGCTGGTCGACGGCGGCGGCGCGGACTCGACGAGTCTGCGACCGGACGGGCATGACGACATGCTGTTGATCAACTGCTCGGTCTGGGAGTCGGTCGAGACCCTCAAGGAGTTCACCTACCGCAGCGACCACTTGCGACTGCTGAGCCGCCGCCGGGAGTGGTTCGAGCGGATGTCCGAGCACCATCAGGCCATGTGGTGGGTCCCGGCCGGCCACCGGCCCACCGTCGCCGAGGCGATGGAGCGCATAGCGCGGCTACGCGAACACGGCGAGAGCCCCGAGGCGTTCACCTTCCGCACGCCCCACCCCGCACCTTCGCGGCAGACGGCCCCGCAGATCTCCGGTCCGCACGCCCCCTGACGGTCGGGCAGCGGTCAGGCGGAAGGGGCGCCCCGCGAACGGGGGCGCCCCTTCTGACCTGCAAGCGGTGGGTGTGGGATTTGAACCCACGGTGACTCTCGCCACGACGGTTTTCAAGACCGTTCCCTTAGGCCGCTCGGGCAACCCACCCCGCATCACCCCGTCGGGGTGATGCGGGAAACAGACTAGCGCGTCAGCTGTCGCCCTTGCGCTGGCCCAGGGTGACCTCGACCGTGTGCTCCTTGCCGCCCCGCTTGTAGGTGAGCTGGACCTTGTCGCCCGGCTTGTGCGTCCAGATCGTGCCGATCAGGGTCGGGCCGCTGTCGATCGCCGTGCCGTCCAGCTTGGTGATCACGTCGCCCGGCTTGAGACCGGCCTTGGCCGCCGGGCCGTTGGCCGCGACCGAGGCCGTGCCGCTCGCGCCCTGGTCGGAGATCTTGGCGCCGTTGCCCTGCTCGTCCATCGCGACCGTGGCACCGATCACCGGGTAGACCGGCTGACCGGTCTTGATCAGCTGCTGGGCGACGTTCTTCGCCTGGCTGATCGGGATGGCGAAGCCCAGGCCGATCGAGCCGGCCTGCGAGTCGCCGCCGAGGCTGCCGCTGCTGGCCGACTGGATGGCCGAGTTGATGCCGATGACCGCCCCGCGGTCGTCGAGCAGCGGGCCGCCCGAGTTGCCCGGGTTGATCGAGGCGTCGGTCTGCAGGGCGCTCATGTACGAGGCCTTGCTGCCCGAGCCGTCGCCCGAGGCGACCGGGCGGTTCTTGGCGCTGACGATGCCGGTCGTCACCGTGTTGGACAGGCCGAACGGCGCACCGATCGCGATCGTCGAGTCGCCCACCGCCACCTGGTCGGAGTTGCCGAGCTCCAGCGGGGTCAGCCCGGAGGGAGCGTTCTTGAGCTTGACGACGGCCACGTCGTAACCCTGCGCCCGGCCGACCACCTCGGCGTCGTACTTCTTGCCGTTGGAGAACGTCGCCGTCAGGGTGCCCCCGTCGGCCGCCTCCGCCACCACGTGGTTGTTGGTGAGGATGTGGCCCTGGGTGTCATAGATGAAGCCGGTGCCCGTGCCGCCGTCGCCGTTGCCGCTCTTCGCCTCTATGGTCACCACGCTCGGCAGCGCCTTGGCAGCGATCCCCGCAACGGTGTTCGGAGAGCGCTTGACCTCCTGCGCCTTGCCGGGCGCCGACACGGTCGTCGAGCCCGTCGCGTTGTCGCTGTGCTCGGCGGCGAAGTACCCGATGCCGCCGCCGATACCGCCCGCGACCAGCGCCGCGACGACCACCGCTGCGATCAGACCGCCCGCGCGCTTCTTCGGCCCGGCGGGCGGAGCCGGGACGGGCGCCCCCCATACGGGGCCGCCGCCTTCCCCGTATCCGCCGTTGCCGCCGCCCCCGTACGCGGGAACCGACGGCGGCGGCGGGGGCCAGCCGGCGTCCGCGGCCCGGGCGGGCTCGGGCGCGTCGGCGGGCACCGGCCCGGGGAGCTGCGCAGTGGCTTCGGTGGCGGAAGCGGGCGTGCCCTCAGGAGCGGCAACCGGCACGGGAGGTGCGGACGGGGCGGGTGGTGCGGTCTCGGCCGCCGTGCCCTCGGTGCCCTCGTTCTCGGTGCTCACAGCTCTTTCTCCTCGGTTCCACGTCGTCTCGGTCAGAGTCCCGCTGTGCAAGTGTCTGCGGACAGCTTTTCCCACAGCACGTCGGGGCACTGTAAACGGGAGCTGTGCATCTTCGTCGTATCAGTGGGTTGTCCCACTGAACTTCTCCCCGCCCACTCCCCGCACATCCTTTATTTCGGATGAGAAGGACGAGAGGGCGGGAAGCCCGCACCTTCACGCACCTGCCCGCGCTCTTCTGCACCCTCCTACCCCGCCACGGTGGCACCATGACGCGGTGACCCACGTACGACAGCACAGCATCCAGGTCGTCGCTCACCGAGGGGCGTCCGAGGACGCACCCGAGCACACCCTCGCCGCGTACACGCGCGCCATCGAGGACGGCGCCGACGCTCTCGAATGCGACGTGCGGCTCACCGCCGACGGCCATCTCGTCTGTGTGCACGACCGCCGGGTGAACCGCACGTCGGACGGCCGCGGCGCGGTCTCCGCTCTGGAGCTGTCCGATCTCGCCGCCCTCGACTTCGGATCCTGGCGGAACTGGAAGGACCCTGACGAGGCCCCGGACTGGGACCGGGAGAGTACGTCCGTACTCACCCTGGACCGGCTGCTGGAGCTGGTCCACGACTCGGGCCGCCGGGTGGAGCTGGCCATCGAGACCAAGCACCCCACCCGGTGGGCCGGTCAGGTGGAGGAGAAACTGCTCGCGTCGCTGGCCCGTTTCGGCCTGGACTCGCCCTCGCCGGGCGACTCGTCGCCCGTACGGATCATGAGCTTCTCGGCCCGTTCGCTGCACCGGGTCGCCGCCGCAGCGCCCGCCATTCCCACCGTCTATCTGCTGCAGTTCCTCTCACCGCGTCTGCGCGACGGCCGGCTGCCCGCCGGTGCCGGGATCGCTGGTCCCGGTATGCGGATCGTGCGCAACCACCCCGGCTACGTCGAACGGTTGCACCGGACCGGGCACCAGGTGCATGTGTGGACCGTGGACGAGCCCGAGGACGTCGCGCTCTGCGCCGAGCTGGGCGTGGACGCGATCATCACCAACCGCCCGAAGCAGGTCCTGTCCCAACTGGGTCGTCTTTAGCGACAGTTATTTCTGATTAGCCAGCTACGCCTTATAAGTCCTTTTTAATCCGGTTCAATCCCTATTAATGCTGTCACAGGGAGTGCACCGGCGCGTTCGGTCCGTATTCGAGCACGTCGAGTGCGTCACCGGGCCTCCTTTGGCCGGTTTCCGGTCCAGTACACCGGGGCATCCAATCGGTGGCGTGGGGGCAAAGGAGGTCTCGGGGGTGGCGTTGGTGGTGGCACAGGAAGTGCCCGCGTCGTCGAGCATGGCCGTACCCCATGGCCCTGCGGGCGTGGGAGAAGCGAGACGCCGGATGCGCGATCAGCTGCGCAGGACCGGGGTGTCCGACTCGGTCGTCGACGACGCCGTACTGATCCTTTCCGAACTGCTCAGCAATGCCTGCCGGCACGGCAGGCCGCTGGGCCGGACGGAGATCGGCGACGGCGATGTGCGGGCCGCTTGGCGCGTGGACAAGGCAGGCAGACTGACCGTGGAAGTGACGGACGGGGGCGGTCCGACCCGACCGGTTCCAGCCACTCCGTCGGTCACGGCACGAGGTGGCCGCGGACTCAACATCATCAGCGCGCTCGCTCAGGAGTGGGGCGTACGGGACAACGCGTCGGGCGAGGTGACCGTCTGGGTGCTCATCACCGAGGCGCGTCGTGAGGACTTCGCCGTCGGCGGGCCCGCCGACGGGCTGGACTTCCCGGCCCCGGCCGTGTCGGCTGTCGCGGGCTTCCCGGAGTTCGCCGAGGTCTCGGACTTCCCTGACGTCTTCGACGGAGTCGACTGATCCGGCGCCGGACGGGTGGGGAGCGGCGGTCCGGTCTCCGTGAGCCCCCGCGCGATCGGGCGGACATCCCATAGGCTCGCGCCACACACAGGACCAGCGCAGTCGGGAGAGAGCCGCACCATGGCGAAGAAGCGTCCTCAGACGAAGGCCCCTCACGGAACCAACGGGGCCCGCTCCGCAGGCGCCGCTGAGCACGTCCCCGTGGTCGGGGCCCGTGAGCCCTGCCCCTGCGGCTCCGGCCGCCGCTACAAGGCCTGTCACGGCCGGGCCGCCGCACATGCCGTGGCCGAGCTGGTCCAGCGCCCCTTCGAGGGTCTGCCCGGTGAGGGCGACTGGGTCGCGCTGCGCGAACTGGTGCCGGCGGCAACCGTGGAGCTCACCCTCAAGGGCGGGCTGCCCGACGGCGTGCCGTCCGTGACGCTCGCGACGGTGCTGCCGATGGCCTGGCCCGCGCTCCGGCGCG
This sequence comes from Streptomyces sp. NBC_01197, assembly GCF_036010505.1. Classification (NCBI taxonomy): domain Bacteria; kingdom Bacillati; phylum Actinomycetota; class Actinomycetes; order Kitasatosporales; family Streptomycetaceae; genus Streptomyces; species Streptomyces sp. NBC_01197. The sequence continues at coordinate 3,865,486 of NZ_CP108569.1, read as the reverse complement.
ACGACGGCTCCGTCCTGCTCGGCCTGCAGAACGACACCCCGTCCGGCGACCTCAGCCGCGACCTGGCCGACACCCTCCAGCGGGCACTGGCCGCCGAGCCCGGTACGCCGGTCGCCGGTCAGCAGGCCGCCCCCGACGGGCCCCGGCTCCAGGACCTGTTGGACCCGGGCGCCCCCTTCGCCCCGGTGGTGCACCCCGGCTTCGAGTTCTGGGTGCCCGACTCGGAGAACGCCACCCCGGAGGTCTCCGCCTCGCTGGAGCGCGCGAACGAGGCGGTCATTCCCACCGTGAAGCTAGCCTCGGTGGACTCCGCGTACTGGTGCGAGACCCCCGAAAAGAACCATCTGCGCTGGGTGATGCTCCACCCCGAGGAGCAGCTCCTGGACGCCCTGGCCCGGCTGCACGCGGCGGGCACCTCCTCGCTCGGCACCGGCACCCGGCTGGTCGGGTCCTTCCGGGCGCACGGGCTCACGGTGCCGGTCTGGGACCTGCCGAGCGCGATGAACGCCGAGGAATGCGAGAAGCCCGCGGCCGAGTTCGCGGAGCGGCTCGCCGGGGCCCTGGCCGCCGGCGCTCCGCTCACTCCGGAGGAGCGCCGGGCCCGCGGCGGTCTCACCAACCGCCAGGTGACGCTCAGCTGAGAGTGACGACCCGGGCGGAACAGCAGGTGACTCCAGTCACAACTGCCCATACGCGCGGGTAAGTCGCTGTCCGAATACATGAGATCGAATTTGCGAACCGCCGATCTCTTGTTACCGTTCTAGTAGCCCGGTCGTTGGTGCATCCCCCGTCGCCAACGGCCGGGTCCTTTCATGCCCGGGCTGTCAATGCCCGGCGGGGGGCGCGGAGTTGCCTCCGGAGCACAGTGGCGGCGCACCGACCCGGCGCTGTCCGCCCCCGCAACACAAGCCGCTTGTCCCGTACTCCGAAGCGCGGCCCGCACGCCGGTTCACGCGGGGCGCGTGTCCCGCCCACGGAGCCGACAGCGCAGGCCGGCATCCCGGTCCGGCCGTCCGGCGCCCTCACGGTGCGTACGCGTCAGGGCGTACGCACCAGGGCGTATGCGCGCAGGGCGCGCCCCTCGGTCGTCAGTAGGCGAGTTTGCTGCCGCCGCCGGGGGCGCCGGTACTCGCCTCGACCAGCGCGTCCACCACCGCCTCGACATCCGGCAGCCAGGGCGCCGCCGTACCGCGAGCGCCGCCGGAGCCTCCCGCGCCCGGCAGCGACCGTGCCGCCGGGGAAGGGGCCCGCTCCCACCAGACAGGGCCCCTGCCCGTCTCGGATGGCGGCAGCACCAGATAGCCGCCCTCGCCGTGGAACCGCAGCGAGCTGGGCACCCACTCCTTGGCGTGCAGCAGTTCGCCGAGCCGCTCCAGCGTGTACGGGGCGACCAGCAGCGACCAGCGTGTGGGCGTCGCCACGACAGGCCCGATCCGCATGTCCATCCGGTCGAGCGCCACCAGGGCGCGTGCGCCCGCCACAGCGGGCAGGCTGAGCGCGCACGGCGCACGGCCTCCCGTCGCCATGATCACCGGGGCGTCAGGCCGGCTGGTCCACCACCAGCGCACCATGCGCTCGTCCGTGGTCGCCGTGAGGAGCCCCGGGTCGAAGGGGTGTGCGCCGGGTACGACGCACTCGGGGTCGGGGCAGCCGCAACTGCGCTCCCGGCCGGCGGAGGCGGTGTGCCCCACGCCGGGAACGACGGGCCAGTGCCAGCCGGTTGCGCAGGTCAGCGCCGCATCGAGCTGGGCGTGCCTCCCGCTGCGCCGGAACCGGAGTCCGCGTCGCCTTCCGAGGATCTCGCGCATGAGCGCTCGTTCCTTTCCGTTGAACGCCGAGGTCCGCATCGCGCCCTTCCCGTTGAACGCCGAGGTCCGCATCGCGCCATGGATACTTCGCGTCACTGTACGTACGCACGCTGTTGACCTGCGGTGTTGATGACCGGCAGGGCGGAGCCTGGTCCGAGTTCACTGCTCAAGCATGGCCAGGAGTGGCGCGTGCGTGGCGCGTACTTGTCCCGTGCTGTGTGTGCTTGCTGTCTGTGCTGTGCGCTGTGCCGGTGAATCGCCGTGCCGCTGAATCGCTGTGCCACTGTGCCGCTTGTGCGAACCCCGCCATTCGGGGCTGGGGCGCGGCCCACGGCGGTTTAGACGCCCAGGCCCGCCGCCAGGTTCCGGGGCCGAGTCAACTGCCCCTGGTCATCACCGGTTACGTACCCGCCGCAGTCGGTGTGACGCTCTGCCGAACGACCTCAGTCGACATCAAATAGCCGCACAGGGGGGCACTTTCCGGCCAAGTTGGTTATCTACTGGAGGGAGACAGTTTCCTCCCGTGGACACCAGGGGCCCCAAGGGGACAATGCTGGACATCTCCTCGCTTCTGCGTGTACATGTGGATCCATTGATAGCTACGCAGAATGGCATGAGGGTTTGCGATGCTATCGAGCGAAACACACCAGTCAGAAAGCCGGCTGCCATGAGCGCACCTCACCTGCCGAAAGTGGCTGGAATCGACTCCACAGTTCCGGCCCCCGCGCACACTGCCGCTCCACTCCCCGCCCCCGTACCTGCAGCCGCCCCCGGCGCCCTCATCCAGGACCGGCTGGCCGGCTGGGTCTTCGACCTCACCACGCTGCACGAACTCACCGAACGGCTGGCCGCCACCAGCGCCCTGGACGACGCGCTCCAGGAGTTCCTGCGGGCGGGCGCCTCCCTGGTGGGCGCCGGCCGCGGTCTGGTCGTACTGGAACCCGCGAACACCTCGGCGCCGGGCGGAACCGCGTACGGCCCCTGCCCCGCGCGCACCGTCGGGCTCGGGCTCACCCACGCCGAACTCGGCCACATCGAAACGGTTCCGCGCAGCGTCACCGCGTACGGACGCATGCTCGAAGGCAGCCGTACGGGCACGCCTCCCGGCGCGCGCGCCGGCGCGGAGAACAGCATGCAGGCCAACGCGGGGAGCAGCACAGGAAACAGCCCGGGGAACCGCACAGGAAGCAGCGGGCGGAGCGGCGCCGACACCGCCCCCGCCGACGGCATCGCCACCCCCGACATCCTCGGCGACAAGCGGCTCGACCCACGCCACCGCGAGGTCGCCACCCGCGTCGGCTACGCGGCCAGCTACGCCGTTCCGCTCTCCGCCGCGACAGCCGGGCCCCTCGGCGCCGCCGTCTGGCTCTACGACGAACCCGCCGAACCCGCGGAGCGCCACCGCCGTCTCATCGGCCTCTACACGCGGTACGCGAGCGAACACCTGGCCCGGCTTGTCGAACTGACCCGCGCCCGCGCCCGGGTGACCACCCTCACCGACGAACTGCTGCCCCGCCGACTGCCCCGGGTGCCCGGAGTGCAGCTCGCCGCCCGCCACCGCACCGGACCGCGCGGCGGCGGCGACTGGTACGACGCGCTGCCGCTGGCCGACGGCGCACTCGGCCTCACCGTCGGATCGGTCACCGGCTCGGGCCCCGGCGCCACCGCCGCGATGGGACGGCTGCGGGCCGGGCTGCGGGCGTACGCCGTCATGGAGGGTGAGGACCCGGTCGCGGTCCTCTCCGACCTCGAACTGCTGCTGCGGCTCACCGAGCCCGCCCGCTCGGCGACCGCCCTCTTCGCCTACTGCGAACCCGCACAGCGCAAGATCGTGCTGGCCGGCGCAGGCCACACCCCGCCGCTGATCATCGGTGACCGGCGCACCGAGTTCGTCGAGACCTCGCTGTCGGCGCCGCTGGGGATGCTCTCCTGCTGGGAAGCGCCGAGCGTGGAGTTCTCACTCGCACCAGGAGAGACGGTTCTGCTCTGCACCGACGGGCTGCTGCGCCGCACCGGGGACTCAACGGACCGTGCGTTCGCCCGGCTCCACTCGGCGGCTGCGAACCTGTCCCGACCGCTGCGCGACGACCCCGCGGCGATCGCCGATCACGTCCTGCGGACTCTGCTGCCCGAAGGCCTCGACCAGCAGGAATGCACCGACGACGTGGTGATTCTGGTGGCCCGTTTCGACTGAGTTCCGGCCGGGTCCAGGACCGTTCGGGTAAGAGGTCCTTCGGCACTGGGCCCCCTTCCGTACACCCGTACGATGGAGGGGGCCGGCTTCGTATCAAGGGGCCCAGCGTCGTAGCAAGGAGACAGAAACGTGTCTGAGGAGCTCACACCGGAGACCCCGGAGACCGAGACCCCGGAATCCCCGGAGACCCCGGCGGCGGAGACCGTCAAGCCCCGGAAGAACGGCCTCTACCCGGCCGTGTCCGAAGAGCTCGCCGAGAACATGAAGTCCGGCTGGGCCGACACCGAGCTGCACGGCCTGGAGCCGATCGCCCAGGCAGCACACACCGCCACCCGCCGCGCCGCGCTCTCCGCGCGCTTCCCGGGTGAGCGCCTGGTGGTCCCGGCGGGCCGTCTCAAGACCCGCTCCAACGACACCGAGTACGCCTTCCGTGCCGCGAGCGAGTACGCGTACCTCACCGGTGACCAGACGCAGGACGGCGTCCTGGTCCTCGAACCGGCCGCGGACGGGGGGCACACCGCAACGGTCTACCTGCTGCCCCGCTCCGACCGTGAGAACGGCGAGTTCTGGCTGAGCGGCCAGGGCGAGCTGTGGGTCGGCCGCAGGAACTCGCTCGCCGAGGCCGGGCAGCTGCTCGGAATTCCGGCGAAGGACGTCCGCGAGCTGCCCGCCGCGCTGACCGCGGCCACCGGACCGGTCCGCGCCGTCCGGGGGTACGACGCGGGCATCGAGTCCGCGCTGACCGACAAGGTCACCGCCGAACGCGACGAAGAGCTGCGCGTCTACCTCTCCGAGGCGCGCGCGGTGAAGGACGACTTCGAGATCGGCGAACTGCAGAAGGCCGTCGATGCGACGGTGCACGGCTTCGAGGACGTCGTGAAGATCCTCGACAAGGCCGAGGCCACCTCCGAGCGCTACATCGAGGGCACCTTCTTCCTGCGCGCCCGCGTCGAGGGCAACGACATCGGCTACGGCTCGATCTGCGCCGCCGGTCCGCACGCGACCACCCTCCACTGGGTGCGCAACGACGGCGACGTCCGCTCCGGCGAGCTGCTGCTGCTCGACGCCGGTGTGGAGACGCACTCCCTCTACACGGCCGACGTGACCCGCACGCTCCCCATCGACGGCCGCTTCAACGCGCTGCAGCGCAAGATCTACGACGCGGTGTATGAGGCCCAGGAAGCCGGTATCGCGGCCGTCAAGCCCGGCGCCGCCTACCGCGACTTCCACGACGCGTCCCAGCGCGTACTCGCCGAGAAGCTCGTCGAGTGGGGCCTGGTCGACGGACCCGTGGAGCGGGTGCTCGAACTGGGTCTCCAGCGTCGCTGGACCCTGCACGGCACCGGTCACATGCTCGGGCTCGACGTCCACGACTGCGCGGCCGCGCGCACCGAGGCGTACGTCAACGGCACGCTGGAGCCCGGCATGTGCCTCACGGTCGAGCCCGGTCTGTACTTCCAGGCGGACGACCTGACGGTGCCCGAGGAGTACCGCGGCATCGGGGTCCGGATCGAGGACGACATCCTCGTCACCGCCGACGGCAACCGGAACCTGTCCGCGGCGCTGCCGCGCCAGGCCGACGAGGTCGAGGCGTGGATGGCCTCGGTCAAGCAGGGCTGACCCTCCGGGCAGCCCTCGTGAAGGCGAGAGCCCCGCAAGAACCCGACAGACGCGGGGAGCCGGGACGCGCCGCTCAGAGCAGTACGGTCAGGAGGCTCTGAGCAGCGCGTCCTCGCGCCATTTCAGGACCTTGTCGAAGCGCACCATCGCGCCACGGCCCGGCCTGTTGCGGAAATCGGCGTGGTCGGAGAGTTCCGCGATCAGACCCAGGCCCCGGCCGCTCTCGGCACAGGCCGGCGCCGTCGGGTGTGCCAGCACGTTCTGCGGCGCGGCGCGGCGCTTCTGCCGTACGGGAAAGCCCGGACCGGAGTCGGTGACCTCGATCCGGCACCGCTCACCGTCCAGGAACGCCGTCACCCGGTACCCCGTGGAAGTGGCGCCCGGTCCTCCGGCTCCGCCGTGCTCCACCGCGTTCGCACAGGCCTCGCTGAGCGCGAGTGACAGATCGAAGGAGATGTCGGGGTCAACGCCCGCGGTCTCCATGGCACCGAGCAGAAGACGGCGGGCGAGCGGAACGCTCGCGGCTTCACGCCGCAAATGCAGAGACCACCAGATGCTCATGCTCCAGCCTCCTGGCTGCGGCTCGACATTACGGTTACGTATTGCCGCGGTACGGAGGGCGTAAGCACACAGTTGACGTGATACCGCTCATTCGGCGGACGCGCGTATGCCGTGCGCAGGTGTATCGCGGGTCGGATGCTGACCTTTCGGACCTGCCGTATGCGGGCCCCGGGCCCAGTGCGATGATGGCCCGGCCATGCTTACCTCTGCCGTACGCGCCGGAGCCGGTCCACGGCTCCTGAGGACCGCGGTCTTCACCGCGGTCTGCGTCGTGCTGGCCGGGGTGGGACACGCACTTGCCTCCGGCGCGGCCGTCCCGTGGTGGCCGCTGGTCCTCGGGTTCGCCGGACTGTTCGTGGTGGCCGCGCCCTTCGCCGGGCGGGAGCGCACGCTGCCCGGCATCGCCGCGGCCCTGACCGTGGGCCAGCTCGCTCTGCACACCGTATTCGGGCTCGGCCAGCACGGTGCCATGGCGATGGACCCCATGGGGACAACGGGCGGTACGGGCGAGCCCGCGGGCGGCTCTTCCGCCCTGGCCCTGCTCGCGGGAAAGCTGGTCTGCGGCGCCGGGGCCGCCCCGCTGAGCGCGGCCAAGGCTCACAGCATCGTCACCGCGGCAGGGATCGACCCGTCGGCGAGTGCCGCCCAGGGCGCACCGCACCACATGGCCGGGGCCACGGCCTCGACGTGCCTCTTCATGCTGCCGAACCTTCCCATGGTGCTCGGCCATCTGCTGGCAGCCCTGGCGACCGGCTGGGTTCTGCGGCGCGGCGAGATCGCGCTGTTCCGGCTGACCCGGCAGTCGCACGGTCTCGCCGAGGGGGCGCTCGTACGCAATCTGCGCGCCGCGCTCGCCCTGGTACGCGCCTTGCGTTCCGGACTTCCGGCAGCACCCGCCCAGGGGCCGCGCGCCGGGTACGCACCTCTCCCCGCGCCGCTGTGGACGGCGGGCGAAGCACTCCAGCACACGGTGATCAGGCGCGGTCCGCCCGCCGCGTACGCGTTCGCAGCCTGACGCGGCACCTCCCCACGCGAGAAGCGACGGGAGCGGGTGCCGTGCTGTCCGCGCGCACCGGCGCGCGGGCTGCCACCCTTCCTTCCGCACCGTGGAGTGTGTTCCTTATGAGCATCAACCCGCTGAACGTCGACCTGCTGGGCGACACCCGTCAGGGCACCGGCCGCCGCCCGGGGCGCATCCGCCGTATCGCTGTCGTCGGTGGCATCGCCGCCACCTCCGTCCTGCTGCTGTCGGGTACCGCGTTCGCGCACGTCACCGTCCAGCCGCAGGGCGACGCGGCCAAGGGCGGCTACGCGACGATCGCGTTCAAGGTTCCCAACGAGCGTGACAACGCGTCGACCACCAAGGTCGAGGTCAACTTCCCGACCGACCACCCGCTCGCCTCGGTGATGCCGGAGCCCGTGCCGGGCTGGAAGGTCGACGTCACCACGTCGAAGCTGCCCAAGCCGCTGACCATCGAGGGGAAGCAGATCGACAAGGCGGTCACCAAGGTCACCTGGACCGGCGGGAAGATCGAGCCCGGACAGTTCCAGCAGTTCCCGCTGTCCGTCGGCCAGCTGCCCACCAACACCGACCAGCTGACCTTCAAGGCTCTGCAGACGTACTCCAACAAGGAGGTCGTGCGCTGGATCGAGGAGCAGAAGCCGGGCGCCGCCGAGCCGCAGAACCCGGCGCCGGTGCTCAAGCTGACCCCGGCCGCCGACACGGCCGGCGCCACCCCGGGCAGCACGTCCGGCAAGACATCATCGGGCGACAGCGGCACGCCCGCCAAGACTGCCACCGCCTCGTCTTCGGACGGCAGTGACAACACCGCCAGGATCCTCGGGGTCATCGGCATCGTCATCGGCATCGCGGGCGTCGCCTTCGGTGTCCTCGCCGGCCGCCGCCGTACCGCCTGACGGGCCCCCACCACCCACAGCACTTGGGACGTTCCTCCATGCACAGCACGACGCGCAGCACGTACAAGAAGTCGCTGACGGCCGCCGCCCTCGCGGTGGCGGCCGCCTTCTCCCTCGCGGCCTGCGGCAGCGACAACGGCGGCGGTTCCGGCAAGAACCCGGTCGCCGACGTCTCCACTCAGAAGAAGACGCAGGCAGCGACGGTGCTCGACACCCCGTTCACGAAGCCGGACTTCGTCCTCACGGACACGCACGGCAAGAAGTTCGACTTCCGCAAGGAGACGAAGGGCAAGCCGACGCTGATCTACTTCGGCTACACGCACTGCCCCGACATCTGCCCGCTGACCATGGGCAACATCGCCGTGGCCAAGAAGGCGCTGCCCGAGGCCGAGCAGAAGAAGCTCCAGGTCGTCTTCGTCACCACCGACCCGGGCCGCGACACCCCGTCCGAGCTCGGCAAGTGGCTGAAGGCGCAGGACCCGTCGTTCATCGGGCTCACCGGCGACTTCAAGACGATCCAGGCGGGCGCCCGCTCGATCGGAATCGGTATCTCCCCGACCAAGAAGGAGAAGGACGGCACGATCGTCTCGATGCACGGGGCGCAGGTCATCGCCTTCTCGCCGAGGACGGACAAGGGCTACCTCCTGTACGGCGAGGACACCACCGTCAAGGACTACACGAAGGACCTCCCGAAGATCGTCAAGGGCGAGAATCCGTGAGCCGGGGTGCCCGGGCGACCGCCGTCTGCGCCATAGCCGCAGCGGCGGCTCTGGCGCTGGCCGGCTGTTCCTCGTCCGGATCGGGGTCGGGAACGGGTTCCGGGTCGGGGTCGGGTTCCGGCTCGGCCGGCAACCGGGCCGGCGGGAAGCCCGAGCTGAAGGTCACCGAGTCCTTCATGCCCGAGCCGGTCGGCGGCAGCGGGATGGCCGCGGGGTTCGTGACCGTGACCAACAGCAGTGCTACCGCGGACCGGCTCACCTCCGTCACCAGCGGACTCTCCGACGACATCACCATGCACACCACCAAGAACCAGCAGATGCTCGCCGTGAAGTCGCTCCCGGTCCCCGCCCACGGCGAACTGGATCTGGAACGCGGCGGAAACCACCTCATGTTCATGCACCTCAAGAAGCAGCCCAAGCTCGGCCAGAAGGTGGCCGTGGAGCTGCACTTCGCGAAGGGCGGCGTACTCAAGGCCGAACTTCCCGTCAAACAGCCCACCTACAACCCGCAGCACAGTTGAGGAGCTGACTCCATGACGGCGACCACCGCTCCACCGCGCTCGGGTCTTCCGCTCACACGGCTGCTGCTCGTCGCGGCGGCGGTCCTCGGCGCACTGTTCGCCGCGGCCGCCCCCGCCGCCGCGCACGCCGCGCTGCTCGGAAGCAACCCGAAAGCCGGAACGGTGGTCGCCAAGGCTCCGGCGGACGTCGCGCTCACCTTCTCCGAACAGGTCGCCATGGACAACAAGTCCATCCGCGTCCTCGACCCGAAGGGCAAGCGTTCCGACACCGCCAGACTCCGCAACCTCTCCAAGGGCAGCACCGTCACCTACGGTGTCGACCTGCGCCCCGGCCTCCCGAAGGGCACGTACACCGTCGCCTGGCAGGCCATCTCCGCCGACAGCCACCCCGTCTCGGGGGCCTTCACGTTCTCCATCGGCGCCCCGTCCAGGACCACGGTGTCCGCCACCGGCGAGAACGTCGGCGGTGGACTCGTCGGCGTCCTCTACGGAGCCGCGCGCTACGCCTCCTACGCCGGATTCATCGTCCTGGTCGGCGGCGCCGCCTTCGTCGTCGCCTGCTGGCAGCGCGGGGCCAACGAGCGGCCGCTGCAACGGCTCGTCGTACGCGGCTGGCTGACGCTGACCGCTGCCACCCTCGTCCTTCTGCTGCTCAGAGCCCCGTACACCGGCTCCGGGCACCTCGCGGACGTCTTCGACCTGGGCGCGCTCAAGGGCGTGCTCCAGACCAAACCCGGCGCCGCGCTCGTCTCCAGACTGCTGCTGCTCGGCGCCTCCGCGCTCTTCGTCGCCGTCCTCTTCGGGGCGTACGCCCGGCGCACGGCCTCCGCGGAGCCGGAGGCGGCGAAGGAGCGGAAGGACCTCACCTTCGGCCTGGGCCTCGGGGGGACGGTCGTCGCCGCCGGGATCGCCGCCACCTGGGCGCTCACCGAGCACGCGTCGGTCGGCCTCCAGCCCGGTGTAGCGATGCCGGTCGACATCGTGCACCTGCTCGCGGTCGCCGTCTGGCTCGGCGGTCTTGCCGCGCTGCTCGTCGCCCTGTTCCGTACTCCGTCCATCGAACGCGCCGCCGTGCAGCGGTTCTCACGTATCGCCTTCACAGCCGTCTGCACCCTGGCGGCGACCGGCCTCTACCAGTCGTGGCGGCAGGTCGGCTCCTGGTCCGCGCTGTTCGGTACGGGGTACGGGCAGCTGCTCATGGTCAAGGTGGGGCTCGTCGCGGTGGTCGTCTGCATCGCGTCCTTCTCGCGGCGCTGGACGGCGCGGCTCTCCGAGACGGCTGTGGGGGAGGCTGTCGCTGGTGAAGCTGCTGCTGGTGAAGCTGCTGTTGCTGAGAGCGGCGCCGTAACCGGCCTTGCAGCGCAGGAGCAGGTAAAGGAACAGCTCACCGTCCCCGCCGATCCACAGCGCGCCGCCCAGCTCGCCCGGCAGCAGGCTGCCAGGACCGTGGTGCGCGAGAGGCGGGTACGTGACGCCGACCCGCACCGCACCGGGCTCCGGAAGTCGGTGCTCGCGGAGACCGTGGTCGCCGTGGCGCTGCTCGCCGTGACGACGGTCCTGACGACCACGGAGCCGGGCCGGACAGAGGAGGAAGCCGGACGGAACACCTCCTCGTCCGCCGCAGCGACGGTGCCTTCGGGGCCGGTGGACATCACCCTCCCGTTCGACACGGGCGGGCCCAAGGGCAAGGGAACGGCTGCCCTCGAACTCACCCCGGGCCGCAGCGGCGACAACCAACTGCACCTCTTCGTGAACAACCCCGCGGGCAAGCCGTACGACGTGCCCGAGGTGAAAATCGCCCTCACCCTTAAGGCGAAGAAGATCGGGCCACTGCCCGTCGTCCCCGACCACCTGTTCACCGGCCACTGGAGTGCGGACGGCGTCCAGATCCCGATGGCCGGCAAGTGGGACATCGCTGTGACCGTGCGGACCTCCGACATCGACGAGACCACCGTGAACAAGACGGTGGAGATCGGCTGACCAGCAATGAACGACATCTCCAGGAGGCGGCTGCTCGGGACCGCGGGCGCTGTGGGCGCGGGTGGCCTCGTGGTGGGCGCCGCCGGCGGAGCCGCTGCGCACGCCGCAGCCGAGTCGGCTCCGGCGACCGCGCTGACGAGCGTCGGCTCGACCGAGGTGGCCTTCCACAGCTCGGGGAAGACCACCAGGTCCGCGCACCAGGCGGGCATCATCACACCCGCCCAGTCCACCGGGTATCTGATCGCCTTCGACCTGGCAGCCGGCGCCGGCCGCGCCCAGGCCGCTGCGCTGCTGCGCCGCTGGTCGGCGAGTACACAGCGGATGATGGCGGGCGAGCCGACCGGCGACGACACCGGGATCGCGCTCGACGCCGGTCCGTCCTCCCTCACGGTCACCTTCGGCTTCGGACAGTCCTTCTTCAGCCGTACAGGACTGACCGCGCAGCGCCCCACCCAGCTCGACCCGCTGCCGGACTTCTCCTCCGACCACCTGGACGCCAAGCGCAGCAACGGCGATCTGTGGGTGCAGATCGGCGCCAACGACCCGCTCGTCGCCTTCCACGCTCTGCGCGCACTCCAGAACGAAGCGGGTTCGGCGGCCCGGGTCCGCTGGCAGATGAACGGTTTCAACCGCTCCCCCGGCGCGACCGCCAAGCCGATGACCGTCCGCAATCTGATGGGCCAGGTCGACGGAACGGGGAACCCCAAACCCTCGGACAGCGACTTCGACCGGCGCATCTTCGTCCCGGCGGGCGGCGGCAAGGGCGCGGGCGCGCAGCCGGAGTGGATGGCGGGCGGCTCGTACGCCGTCGTACGCCGGATCCGGATGCTCCTCGACGACTGGGAGAAGCTCCCGCTGGGGAAGCAGGAGCAGGTCATCGGGCGGCGGAAGAAGGACGGCGCCCCGCTGACCGGAGGCACCGAGACGACCGCCATGAATCTGACCAAAGTCGGCCCGGACGGCAAGTTCGTCATCCCGGACAACGCCCATGCCCGGATCTCGGCCCCCGAACAGAACGGCGGTGCCGCGCTGCTGCGGCGCACCTTCTCGTACCACGACGGGATCGGCCAGGACGGCACACCGGACGCCGGGCTGCTCTTCGTCTGCTGGCAGGCCGATCCGGCACAAGGCTTCGTACCGGTGCAGCGGAAGCTCGACCGCGGCGACGCGCTGTCCACGTTCATCCGGCACGAGTCCAGCGGACTCTTCGCGGTACCCGGGGCGGCCGGACCCGGCGAGTACGTGGGCCAGCGACTCCTCGAAGGCCACTGAGCACAGGGCCCGGGGCCGGGCGCTGAGCGGTACGCGGTGGCGGGGGGCTGCGCGGTACGCGGTGGCCGGGCACCGACGGGCCGGTACGTGGTGGCTCCCTGTCCGCGCCCCGGGGCGCGGACCGTCCGGCCCATTAGGGTGACCGTATGTCAGCCACTCGCTTCACCTATCTGGGCCCCGAAGGCACGTTCACCGAGGCGGCCCTGCGCACCCTCCCCGAGGCCGCCACCCGCGAACTCGTCCCGATGGTGTCCGTACCTGCCGCGCTCGACGCGGTACGGACAGGGGAGGCCGCAGCGGCGCTCGTACCGATCGAGAACTCCGTCGAGGGCGGCGTCACGGCGACCCTCGACGAACTGTCGGGCGGCGAGCCGCTGATGATCTACCGCGAGGTGCTGCTGCCCATCGCCTTCGCGCTGCTGGTGCGGCCCGGCACGAAGCTGAGCGAGGTGAAGACGGTGACGGGGCACCCCGTCGCCCAGCCCCAGGTACGGAACTGGCTGCGGGCCAACCTCCCGGAGGCGGTGTGGGAGTCGTCCGCTTCCAACGCGGACGGCGCACGACTCGTACAGGAAGGCCGGTACGACGCGGCCTTCGCCGGTGAGTTCGCCGCCGCCACGTACGGGCTCGAACCGCTGATCACCGAGATCCACGACGCGCAGAACGCCGAGACGCGCTTCGTCCTGGTGGGGCGCCCCGCCCGGCCCGCGGCACCGACCGGCGCAGACAAGACGTCGGTGGTCGTCTGGCAGCGCGAGGACCATCCCGGCGCACTGCTCGAAATCCTTCAGGAGTTCGCGGTGCGGGGGGTCAACCTGATGCTGCTCCAGTCGCGGCCTACGGGTGAGGGCATCGGCAACTACTGCTTCGCCATCGACGCGGAGGGCCATATCGCGGACCGCCGGGTGGGCGAGGCGCTCATGGGGCTCAAGCGGAGCTGCCCGGAGGTGCGGTTCCTCGGTTCGTACCCGCGGGCCGGGGTGACGGCGCAGGACGTACGGGCGCTGCGGTCCGGGACGTCGGACGCGGAGTTCGTCGCGGCGTCGGACTGGCTGGCGCGCAGCGAGGACGGCCGGGCCTGAACGAGAGCCCTGAACGGGGGGCCTGACGGGGGCGGGGCTGAACGAGGGGCTGACGTCGGCGTGCGTGACCCGCCGGACGTGGCCTGGTGGCTGCTGGACGCGACCGCCGACGCGCCCTGAACTTCGTGGTCATACGTAATCGCTGCGGGTAATCGTCGTACGTCCTGATTTCCGCACTCCGGAAAAGTTATCCACAGGCTCTGTCTCGACCTGGGGACAAGTCGACAGGGCAAGCCGACATGGTCGACAAATCGGCCTAGCGACGGCAGATGCATCCACGGTCCAGCAAGTGGGGAGCCGTCATCTCAATTCAGCCGATCAACCCTTTAGAGCGATCAATTCCTACCTGAATGAGCACGCGGAGGGGGTTTGAAGGGGAAATCCCAGCAAACAGTCGATTGCCTGTGGGGCTTTCGGAACCATCCCCTTCGCCGTCCACAGATTTCCCACACAGCCTGTGGATAACTAATCCGGACTGTGGATCCCTGTGGACAAGCGAGCCCAAGTCCCGCCCCGCGCAAGGGAAAAGAGTCAACTGTTTGACCCGGAATGCTTCGTTCCGGGGAATCGGTCACCTTTATTGACCTCTGGCCGACGAGGGGCGCACGGCGTCGCCGCCGGGGTATCCCGCCCCACTTCACCATTCCATAGATAGTGGATGAATTCAGACAAAGCGCCCCTGGCGATGCAGCACAGTGAATATCAAGTCGAGTGCAGGAAGCGGGCAACGGTAGCCTGGTGGGGTGATTGACCTTCGCCTGCTCCGTGAGGACCCCGACCGTGTTCGCGCCTCCCAGCGCGCCCGTGGAGAGGACGTCGCCCTCGTCGACGCCCTGCTCTCCGCCGACGAGCGGCGCAGGTCGTCCGGACTCCGGTTCGACGAACTCCGCTCCGAGCAGAAGACGCTCGGCAAGCTGATCCCCAAGGCCTCGGGAGACGAGAAGGCCGAGCTGCTCAAGAAGACGGGGCAGCTCGCAGCCGCCGTCAAGGCGGCCGACGCCGAGCAGAACGAGGCCGACGAGGAGACCAAGCGCCTGCTGCTCCAACTCGGCAACCTGGTCCACCCGGACGTGCCGGTCGGCGGCGAGGAGGACTTCACCGTCCTGGAGACGCACGGGATCATCCGCGACTTCGCGGCCGAGGGCTTCGAGCCCAAGGACCACCTGGAGCTCGGCGAGGCCCTGCGGGCCATCGACACCGAGCGCGGCGCGAAGGTGTCGGGCTCGCGCTTCTACTACATGACGGGCATCGGCGCGCTGCTCGAACTGGCGCTGGTCAACGCGGCGATCGCGCAGGCCACCGAGGCGGGGTTCATCCCGATGCTGACACCGGCGCTGGTCCGCCCGCGCGCCATGGAGGGCACGGGATTCCTCGGCCAGGCCGCCGAGAACGTCTACCACCTGGAGAAGGACGACTACTACCTGGTCGGCACCTCCGAGGTCCCGCTCGCCGCGTACCACATGGACGAGATCATCGACGCCGGTGAACTGCCGCTGCGGTACGCGGGGTTCTCGCCCAGCTACCGCCGCGAGGCCGGCACGTACGGGAAGGACACCCGGGGCATTTTCCGGGTGCACCAGTTCAACAAGGTCGAGATGTTCTCGTACGTGCACCCCGACGACGCGGCCGCCGAGCACCAGCGGCTCCTGGAGTGGGAGAAGCAGTGGCTTACCAGCCTTGAGCTGCCCTTCCAGGTGATCGACGTGGCGACCGGTGACCTGGGGGCGTCGGCCTCCAGGAAGTTCGACTGCGAAGCGTGGATCCCGACGCAGGGCAAGTACCGCGAGCTGACGTCGGCGTCCAACTGCGACGGTTTCCAGGCTCGGCGCCTGTCGGTCCGGATGCGCGACGGCAAGAAGGTCCAGCCGCTGTCGACGCTCAACGGCACGCTCTGCGCCGTGCCGCGCACCATCGTGGCGATCCTGGAGAACCACCAGCTCGCCGACGGCTCCGTCCGGGTCCCGCCGGTGCTGCGGCCCTACCTCGGCGGACGAGAGACTCTGGAGCCCGCGTCCAAGTGACGACCCCTGCGCTGCCCTACCGGCTGATCGCCACCGACCTCGACGGCACGCTGCTGCGTGACGACGGTTCGGTCTCCGAGCGCACCCGGGCCGCACTCGCCGGGGCCACCGCGGCGGGGGCGGCGCACATCATCGTCACGGGGCGGGCGGTTCCGTGGACCCGCGACATCCTCGACAGCCTCGGTTACGAGGGCCTCGCGGTGTGTGCGCAGGGGGCGCAGGTCTACCACGCGGGTGAGCACCGGCTGCTCACCTCCGTCACCCTGGACCGCAAGCTGGCCGCCGTCGCGCTCGCCAAGATCGAGACGGAGACCGGACCGCTGGCGCTGGCCGCGAGCCGGGACGGTCTCGACGGCGAGGTGCTGGTGAGCGCGGACTACCGGGTCAATGAGGGTCCGCTTCCCGTGGCTCGGTTCGACGAACGGGACGAGCTGTGGTCCGCGCCGATCAACAAGGTCTACATACAGCACCCGGAGCTGAGCGACGACGCGCTTGCGGAGAGCGCTCGGCAGTCCGTGGGGAACCTGGTGGACGTGGTCATGGCGGGTGAGGGCGTGGTCGAGATCCTGCCGCCCGGGCTGAGCAAGGCGACGGGTCTGTCACTGGCGGCCCGGCGCCTGAAGCTCACGGCCGCGGACACGATCGCCTTCGGGGACATGCCCAACGACATCCCGATGTTCGGCTGGGCGGCGCACGGGGTGGCGATGGCCAACGCCCACAGCTCCCTGAAGGCCGTGGCGGACGAGGTCACCACGTCCAACGAGGACGACGGCATCGCTGTGGCGCTGGAACGGCTGCTCCAGGGCTGAACGGCTGGGGGGCTGGGCATCGGGCTGAACGGCCGGGCGGGGCAACGGCCGGATGACCGGCCGGGGCGTCGGCTGGAACCGCGGCCGGGGCGTCGGCTGGCCGGGTGATCGGCAGAACGAATGGGCGACTGGTCGGTTGACCCCCAGTTCCTTGGAGTCAGTTGTAGGATGACTGGGCAACCGGGTGACCCGGATACCACGCTTGACGAACTTGGGGCGACGAGATGGCACTGCGTGCGGCAGGACGGCACTCCCTCGTGGATACCGTCGTCCAACAACTGCGGGACCAGCTGACCGACGGGGAGTGGTCCGTGGGCGACCGCATCCCCACCGAGCACGACCTCGCCGAACAGCTCGGCGTGGGACGTAACACCGTCCGCGAGGCGGTACGGGTCCTGGTGCACTCCGGGCTCCTGGAGTCCCGTCAGGGCAACGGCACCTTCGTACGCTCCACCGCCGACCCCTCCGCCGTGCTCCGCACGATGGGCCACGCGGGAGTGCTGGACATCCTGGAGCTGCGGGTCGCCCTGGAGACGGAGGCCGCCAGGCTGGCAGCCGTCCGCAGGGACGCGGCGGACCTCGACTGGCTGCGGGAAGCCCTCGGGGCCCTCCACGAGCACGGCGACCGGGCGGCCGACGCCGACCTCGCCTTCCACCTGGGGGTGGTCGAGGCCACGCACAACGCCACGTTCGCCGAGGTCTACCGCTTCTTCTCCACCCAGATGCATGAATCCCTGGTCACCGCACTCGGCGACCAGCAGATGCCGCCGATCGACATCACCGCCCACGAAGCCCTGGTCGACGCGATCGAGAGCGGTGACCCGGCAGCGGCGGAGCAGGCTGCCCGCGCCCTGCTCCAGGTACCGATGGACGTCGTCCGCCGACTGGTGGGCCGCTGACCGGGCGCCTCACCCGCCCCACCACCCCGCACCACCGACATACGAACAGAAACGCTGAGAGGTGCCTGACGTGTCCCGCCCGGACCTGGATCAACTGCTTCCCGACGCGGAGGCCGACGTCCGGCCGTCCCGCGAAGGGACCGCCGCACGGCGAGCCCTGACCGCACACCCCGCGGTGCTGTTCATCGGCATCGTGCTGGCGTCGCTCAACATGCGGGCGGCGCTGGCGAGCGTGTCACCTCTCATCGGCGAGATCAGCAGCACATTCGGCCTCTCGTCGACGGCGTCGAGCCTGGTCACCTCCGTACCGGTGCTGTTCCTCGGAGTCGGCGCGATGATCGCCCCCTGGCTGGCCCGCCGATTCGGTACCGAAGTGGTGCTGCTGTGCGCGCTGGTCCTGCTCGGGGTCGGCATTCTCGTCCGGGTCCTGCCGTCCGTGTTCGCCCTGTACGGCGGCGGAGTGCTGGCCGGCACCGCGATAGCCCTGCTGAACGTCCTGATGCCGGGTCTGATCAAGCGGGACTTCCCGGACCGGGCCGCGTCGATGACCTCGGTCTACACAGGCGCGATGATCGGCGGCGCCACCCTCTGCGCAGCGGCCTCGGTCCCGCTGGAGAAGGCGTTCGGAAACAGCTGGCAGGCGTCGCTGGCCTTCTGGTCGCTGCTGGCCGCGGTCGCCGCCGTGGCGTGGCTGCCGCAGGTGCTGATCGCCCGCGGCCGTACCGGCCACGAGGTGCGCGTCACGCCGGCGGCTACTGGACCGGCCAGGAGCATCTGGCGCTCGGCGCTGGCCTGGCAGGTC
The DNA here is from genome assembly GCF_036010505.1 of Streptomyces sp. NBC_01197. NCBI lineage: Bacteria > Bacillati > Actinomycetota > Actinomycetes > Kitasatosporales > Streptomycetaceae > Streptomyces > Streptomyces sp. NBC_01197. Next base: position 3,847,281 of record NZ_CP108569.1, on the reverse strand, counting down.
ACCCTGTTCATGGGCCTCCAGTCGCTCTGGTCGTACGTGCTGATCGCCTGGATGCCGACGATCTTCACCGACCACGGGATGAGCCGTTCGACAGCGGGCGTGATCTTCGCGTTCAACAACCTGATCCAGGTCGCCGGCGCCTTCGGCGTACCGCTGCTGGCCGGCCGTATGCGCAGCCAGCGCCCGCTGATCGTGCTGGTCACGTCGATGGTGGCTGTCGGCTACGCGGGCCTGATGATCGCCCCGGTGTCGGGGGCCTGGCTGTGGTCGGCGGTGCTGGGTGTCGGGCAGGGCGGCGCGGTGGGGCTGGCCCTGACACTGATCGTGCTGCGGTCGGGCGACGCACAGACGGCGGCGCGGCTGTCCGGGATGGCGCAGACGGTCGGTTACCTGCTCGCGGCGGCCGGCCCGCTGACGGCCGGCGCCGTGTACCAGGCGACGGGCAGCTGGACCCTGCCGATCGCCCTGGTACTCGGGGTGTGCGCGGCGGCCTTGGTGGTGGGCTTGTTCGCGGCTCGGGACAGGAAGGTCCAGACCGTCGGGTAAAGGCGGGGCGCGTGACTTGTACGACTGTCGGGTCGTTGGTCAGTGTGCGTGGAGGCGACTGGGGTCCGAGGCGACGAGAGTGCGTGAAGTCCGGGAGTGCCGGTGCCGAGGCAGAAGCCCGGGCCGGTCATTGAGTAGTGACGTAGATGAGCGGACCTCCACCCCTGAAGCCCGGGGAGAGGGCCGTCACTGTCATGCACCAATGACCATGAACGGCAGGCTCATCCATGCCACCCGAAATCGCCCTGCTCGAATCGCGCGCACTGCGCGCCGACCATCTGGGGCGCGTCGGCGTCCTGGACAAGGTCAAGGCGCTCGCACTGCTGCCGGACGGGATTCATCTCCGTACACAAGATGTGGCGCGGTACTTCGAGGTATCCACAGACGTCATCAAGAAGTTGACCCAACGGCACCGTGAGGAGCTCTCCTCAAACGGACTGCGCGTACTGCAAGGCTCTGACCTCGAAGAATTCAAGGGGGACAACCTGTCTCCCTTTCCCTCGCACGGCCTGAGTTATCCACAGCCCCGTTCCGGCCTGACGGTTCACACCCGCCGGACTGTCCTCAACATCGCCATGGTGCTGCGCGACAGCGAAGTCGCCCGTCGGGTGCGGAGCTACCTCCTCGACACCGAGGAGCAGCACCCGGCGCCGGTGTCGGACCCCGGTTTCGACGGACTCGACCGCCGCGTCACACAGCTGGAGTCCGCGATGAGCGAGGTCGGACCCGCGCTGAGGGAGCTGGGCCCCGTACTGGCCCGTATGTCGGATCGTCTGGGGGCCCTGGACCAGCGGCTCGACGCCACGAACCGGGTCGTCGGGGCAATGAGCGTACGGCTGTCGGATGTCACCGAGGACATGGCGGAGATCAAGCGCCGCCTCCGTCGCCGGCGCTGAGGGGACTGAAGGCTCTGAAGGAAGAGCCCCCGCAGGAAGCCCGATAAAAGGGCCGGGGGCGGGAACGACGGCACCCCGTCGTTCCCGCCCCCGGCCCCCCGGTCTCACTCCTCGCCGGCCAGCGTCAGCCTTCGCAGTTTCTGGCCCGCGTACCAGGTGGCGAGCACGGTGACGCCCGCCAGCAGAACCACGGCCAGGGGCAGTCCGACGTCCGAGCTGACCGCACCCGGCGCGCCGATCTTCTCCGCCAGGGCGAGCGCCCACTGCTGGATGCTCAGCGTGCGCGCGCCCGGCACCAGGTTGCCGAACAGGCCCTCCCAGACCAGGGCGTAGACCAGCCCGGCGACGACCGCGTGCCGGGTTACCGTGCCCAGGAGGAGGAAGACCGAGGCGTACGCGATGGACGCGACCAGCGCGGCGACCGTGTAGGCGATCGCGATCTGCTGGCCGTTGCCGTTGAGGATGAGGCCCGCGATCAGGGTCGGAATCGCGGAGAACGCCATCGTCACGGCGATCGCCACGATGAGCTTCGTGAAGATGATCGTGGGGCGCTTCACCGGTTTGGCCAGCAGATAGACGATCGAACCGTCATCGATCTCCGGGCCGATCGCACCCGTACCCGCGATGACACCGATCAGCGGCACCATCGTGGCCATGGCGAACCCGCCGAGCACATCGGCGGCGACCTGGTCGTCGGCGCCGCTGAAGGTGCGTACCGCGGCCGCGATCACGATCAGCAGCGCGGGCAGTACGAACAGGATGGCGGCCCGGCGGCGGCCGAGCAGGGCCCGGTAGGTGAGCCGGGCGACTGTGGGGTTGTACATGGGCGTCACAGCTCCTTTCAGGCCGCTACGAGGTACGAGAAGACCGACTCCAGGGACTCGTCCGACGGCGAGACGGTGAGGAGCCGGATGCCGTTTTCACGGGCGACGCGCGGCAGCAGCGCCGTGAACCGGCCGAAGTCGACCGCCTGGATGCGCAGCGCGCCCTCCGTGACGTCCACCTCGATACCGGCCGTCGACGGGTCGGCGATCAGCGCGGCGGCGAGGGCCCGGTCGTCGCTGGACCGTACGAGATAGCGGTGCGGCCGGTCCGTCATCAGCCGGCGGATCCGGCGGAAGTCACCGGACGCGGCATGCCGTCCCGCCACGATCACCTCGATGTGCGAGGCCAGTTGCTCGACCTCTTCCAGGATGTGCGAGGAGAAGAGCACCGTGCGGCCCTCCGCGCCCATCTGCCGCAGCAGCTCCATCAGCTGCATGCGCTGGCGCGGGTCCATGCCGTTGAAGGGCTCGTCGAGCAGCAGCACGCTGGGGTTGTGGACGAGGGCGGACGCCATCTTCACGCGCTGCCGCATGCCCTTGCTGTACGTCGCGATCTTGCGGTCCTGCGCGGGCTCCATCTCGACGGTGGCGAGCGCCTGTTGCGCGGCGCGCTCGTCGAGGCCGTGCAGTTCGGCGTTGGCGACGACGAATTCGCGGCCGGTGAGGAAGTCGTACATCCCCTCCCGCTCCGGCACGATCCCGATCTGCCGGTAGACGTTCTCGTTCCGCCAGATCGGCTCGCCGTCGAGTGTCACCGTGCCGGTCGACGGGGCGAGGAATCCGCCCATCATGTTGATGAGGGTGGACTTGCCTGCGCCGTTGGGGCCGAGAAGCCCGGTCACGCCGGGGCCGACGGTCATGGTGATGTCGTTGACCGCCACCACGTTGCCGAACCAGCGCGAGGTGTGGTCGATGTTGATCGTGGTCACAGCCCGACCTTCCGGTAGCGGCGCATCAGGACGGCGTACGAGCCGGCGATGAGCGCGAGAACGACGAGCACATAGACCACGCCGGCACCCGCTCCCGGGCCTGCCCCGCCCGGGAAGGCGGAGGAGGCGCCGAGGAACGCGGTCTGCACGCCGTCGATCAGCGTGATCGGGGAGAAGAGCCCGAGCCAGGTGACGGCTCCTGCGGCGTCCTGGTTGAAGGCGATGGCCTGCACCGTGGAGACCGCTCCGTACGTGATGGTCAGTACGGCGATGACCGCGGCGACCCCGAAGCCGCGGCGCGGGGTGAGCGCGGCGACCACCAGCGCGATGCCGGAGAAGAGCACCGAGAGCAGCGCGACGGAGACCAACCCCTGGCCGAATCCCTCGGTCTGGTGGGCGAAATCGAGTTTGGCGAGCAGCGAACCGATGTAGAGGATCACCAGGGGTGCCCCGGTCAGGATGAAGAGGGCCGAGGCCATCGCCGCATACTTGGCGATGACGTAGTCGACGCGCTCGATGGGCCGGGAGAAGTACAGCGGGATGGACTTGAAGCGCAGATCGCGGGAGACGGCCTGCGGGGCCTGCGCGGCGAGATACAGCCCGATGACGGCCTGGGTGAGGATGGCGTACCGGGTGTAGTCGAGCGGCAGGTCCTTGGCCTTGGTCGCCACGGCCACCGCGACGATGATCGCCGCGGGCACGCACATCACCGCGAAGAGGATCATCGGCAGCACCTTGGACTTGGCCGAGCGGCCCAGACCGTAGGCGCCGCGCAGCGACTGCGCGAAGAGCGAGCGGCGGGCGTAGGCGCGGCCCAGGCGCTGTCCGTCGTAGTTCCGGTATCCGATGTTGTGGATCTGACTGGTCTCGGTACTCATCGCGCCTGCACCTCCTGCTTCGGCTGGCCGGGCTGGGCCGGCGGGTGGTTCTGCTGCTGGTCCCGTGACTGGTTCTGCTGGTCGGTGCGGAAGACCTCCGCGATGTGGTGGCGGCGCTGTTCCATCCGTACGAGGCCGAGCCCGAGGTCGGTGACCGTGTCGCGGACCAGGTCGTACGTCTCCTCGCCTGCCGCCTCGACCAGCAGGATGTGTCCGGCGCCCGGCAGCCCCTCCTCCGTGCCCTCGTGCAGCGTCACACCTGCCGCGGTCAGCGACTCGCGGAGCGCCCGAGTCCCGTCGGGATGGGCGTCGGAGTCGGTGACCTCGACCGCCAGCGTCGCGGTGCTCTGCGTGAAGTCGCTGGTGGAGCTGGACCGCAGCAGCGAGCCGCCGTCGATGACGACGACGTGGTCGCAGGTCCGCTCCAGCTCGCCGAGCAGGTGCGATGTGACCAGGACCGAGATGCCGAAGTCGGTGTGGACCCGGCGGATCAGCCCGAGCATGTCGTCGCGGCCGACCGGGTCCAGGCCGTTCGTCGGCTCGTCGAGCAGCACCAACTGCGGGTCGTGGACCAGCGCCTGGGCCAGCTTCACACGCTGTTTCATACCGGTCGAGTAGCCGCCGATGGGGCGGTAGCGCTCTTCGTAGAGGCCGACGTGGCGCAGCGTGTCGGCGGTGCGCTCCCGTGCGGCGGTGGGCGGCAGTCCGGACATGCGCGCCATGTGGACGACGAACTCGGTGGCCGAGACATCGGGTGGCAGGCAGTCGTGCTCGGGCATGTACCCGACGCGCTCACGGATTTCGGCGCCACTGGTGGCGACATCGAGCCCGAGCACGGCGGCCCGGCCTTCCGTGGCGGGGGACAGACCCAGCAGGATCTTGATCAACGTGGACTTGCCGGCTCCGTTGGATCCCACCAGTCCGGTCACACCGGGTCCGATGTCCAGGGAGAGCCGGTCAAGCGCGGTCACCCTCGGGAACCGCTTGCTCAGGCTTTCGGTCGCGATCACAGTCACATTCCGAAGGTAGTGGCGCGGCTCATGCCGGGCGTCAGCCCAGACGGCTGGATCCCTGTCCCCCTCCAGAGGTACGGACCCGTAGGGGCCCGGTACAGGAGAGGGAGGGGCGGGGCAGGGGCGGCACGGACGGCATCCCGGGAGGAGTTGTCCACAGGCCGTTGTCCACAGGTCAGGCGGGGCTCTTGACGTAGCCGCCGGGCATTGTCACATTCATCAGTGTCAAGTTACGAGCACGTACCGCACACGGACGGGACGGACAGGTGGCATGGCCTCAGGGGTGAAAGCAACGGCGCGGTGGGCAGGGGGCCCGGCCGCACGGCGGGGCGCGCAGGGCAGCGGGGAGGCCGCGCGGCTGCGGGGGTTCAGAGAGGTGCAGACCCTCGCCTACGCCTGCGCGGAGGCTGTCGCCGCACAGCTCAGGCCAGGGGTGACCGAGCGCGAGGCGGCGCGGATGCAGCGCGAGTGGCTGTACCGGCGGGGTGTGCGGGACTGGTTCCACCTGCCGTTCGCCTGGTTCGGGGACCGGACCGCCTTCGCGGGGTTCAGGGTGCCGCTCCAGTTCTTCCCGACGAACCGGCGGCTCGAAGCCGGGATGCCGTTCATTCTCGACATGGCGCCTGTCTTCCGCGGCTTCACCGCCGATATCGGCTACTCCGGCTGCCTCGGCCTCAACCCCGTGCACGACAAGCTGCTCGCCGACCTGGAGGCCCACCGCGACCTCATCCTGCGGGAGGTCCGTGAGAAACGCGCGCTGCGCACGATCTACGAGGACGTGGAGCGGCTGATGGCCGCGCAGGGGTACGCGAACCGGCACCGCGCCTATCCGTTCGGTGTGATCGCCCACAAGGTCGACGAGGTCAAGGAACGCCGCTGGTCGCCCCATGTGTTCGGGTTCGGCACCCAGTCTCTGAAGGGCCTGGCGAGCGATGCGCTGCACGGCCACCGGGACGGCTGGTCGCCGCTGTGGAGTCCGTACAAGTTCTCCGACCACCCGCCCCGGGCGGGGCTGTGGGCGGTCGAGCCACACCTCGGATTCCGGGGCAGGGGCGCGAAGTTCGAGGAAATCCTGGTCGTCACCGACTCGGCCGATCCCGAGCAGAGCGCCTTCTGGCTGGACGACGATCTGCCGCATGTGCGGCGCTGGGCAGAGGAGAAGGCCGCATGAGCAAGGGAACCGAAGGTGCGCGCGAGCGCTGGGTCCGTACCGGAGGCATCGAACTGTGCGTCGCCGAACTGGGCGACCCGGACCGGCCGACCGTACTGCTGGTGCACGGCTACCCGGACAGCAAGGAGGTCTGGACCGAGGTCGCGGCCCAACTGGCCGAGCACTTCCACGTGGTGCTGTACGACGTCCGGGGCCACGGCAGGTCCTCGGCGCCGGTACCGCTGCGCGGTGGCTTCACCCTGGAGAAGCTGACCGACGACTTCCTGGCCGTGGCGGACGCGGTCAGCCCCGGGGAGCCGGTGCACCTCGTCGGCCACGACTGGGGATCCGTGCAGTCCTGGGAGTTCGTGACCGTGCCGCGCACCGAGGGCCGGATCGCCTCGTTCACCTCGATCTCCGGTCCATCGCTCGACCACTTCGGCCAGTGGATCAAGAAGCGGATGTCCCGGCCGACCCCTCGCAGGACGGCCCAACTGCTCGGCCAGGGAGCCAAGTCCTGGTACGTGTACCTGCTGCACACGCCGGTGCTGCCCGAGCTGGCCTGGCGCGGGCCGCTCGGCAAACGGTGGCCGAAGATCCTGGAGCGGGCCGAGAAGGTGCCGTCCGGCGACTACCCGACGGCGTCGCTGCCATCGGACGCCGCGCACGGCGCCTGGCTCTACCGTGACAACGTCCGGTCCCGGCTGCGCAGGCCGCGCACCGACGCGTACGCGCACGCGCCCGTCCAGCTGATCACGCCCACCGGCGACGCCTTCCTCTCGGAGCATCTCTACGACGAACTGGAGGACTGGGCACCGCAGCTGACGCGCCGCACCCTGCCGGCCAAGCACTGGGTGCCACGCACCAGGCCGGACCAGCTGGCAGCCTGGATCGGGGATTTCGTCGCCGCCAACGAGACCCCGGGGCCCACCCCGCAGACGGCGGCGACCGGCAAGTACGCCGACCGCTTCAGCGGCAGGCTCGTCCTGGTGACGGGCGCCGCGAGCGGGATCGGCCGGGCCACCGCCTTCGCGTTCGCCGAGGCGGGAGCGCGCGTCGTGGCCGTCGACCGGGACGCGGAAGGGGCGGCTCGCACCGCGGAGATGTCGCGGCTGATCGGCTCCCCCGATGCCTGGGGAGAAGAGGTGGACGTCAGCGACGAACAGGCGATGGAGAAGCTGGCCGAGAAGGTCGCCGCCGAGTACGGGACGGTCGACGTGCTGGTCAACAACGCGGGCATCGGTCTCTCGGGCTCCTTCCTGGACACTACGAGCGAGGACTGGAAGCAGGTCCTCGACGTCAATCTGTGGGGCGTCATCCACGGCTGCCGGCTCTTCGGCAGGCAGATGGCGGACCGTGGCCAGGGCGGCCACATCGTCAACACCGCTTCGGCTGCGGCGTACCAGCCGTCGAAGGCTCTCCCGGCGTACTCCACGTCCAAGGCCGCCGTACTCATGTTGAGCGAGTGCCTGCGCGCCGAGCTGGCCGGACAGGACATCGGGGTCACCGCGATATGCCCGGGCCTGGTGAACACCAACATCACGTCCACCGCACGGTTCGCGGGCGTATCGGCGGAGGAGGAGAAGCGCCGGCAGAAGAAGTCGTCCCGGCTGTACGGGCTGCGCAACTACCCACCGGAGAAGGTGGCCGACGCGATTCTCTCCGCCGTGGTGAACAACCGGGCGGTGGTGCCGGTGACACCCGAGGCACGAGGCGCCCGCTTCATGTCCCGGTTCGCGCCGAGAGCCCTGCGCGCCGTCGCCCGGATGGAGCCGCCGCTGTGAGCGACCACGGACAGGCCTCGGAGGCGTCGATGGGGCCGCATCCGGACATGGAAGCGCACGCGGGCCGGGGTGAGCACGCGGGTCCGGGGGAGCACGCGCATCGAGGTGAGCCTCCGGCTCCGGAAGCGTGCCCGGAGCCGGGACGGTACGTCATCGCGCCGCGCCGGGTCTCCTTCGACTGGGAGAACACACCGCTGCACTGGATACCGGGCGAGCCCACCGCAACCCATGTGATCAATGTGCTGCATCTGCTGCTCCCGGCGGGCGAGCGGTGGTTCGTGAAGGTCTTCAAGGAGGCTCTGCCGCTCGTCGACGACCCCGGACTGCTCAAGGACGTCAAAGGGTTCATGGGCCAGGAGGCCACGCACAGCGTGCAGCACTCCCACGTCCTGGACCACCTGGCCGCCCAGCGGCTCGACACCACGGCGTACACCCGGCACGTCGACTTCCTCTTCGAGAAACTGCTCGGGGAGGAGCCACCGCTCGGCGTACCGGTCCCTGCGCGGGAGTGGCTCCGCTTCCGGCTGTCGCTGATCGCCGCGATCGAGCAGTTCACCGCGGTCCTCGGGGACTGGGTGCTGGGCGCCGATGCCCTCGACAGGGCAGGGTCCGACGCCGTCATGCTCGATCTACTGCGCTGGCACGGCGCGGAGGAGGTGGAACACCGGGCCGTGGCCTTCGACATGTACCAGCACTGCGGCGGCGAAGGGCTGCCGCGCTACGCCCGGCGGATCGAGGGCATGGCCGTGGTCACTCCGGTACTGCTGTGGCTGTGGGTGTGGGGTGCCTCGTATCTCATGCGCCACGACCCCGCTCTCCTGCGCCGGGGGCCGGGCAGGCCGAGGTACTCGCTGCGCGAGCACAACCGGGCGGTCGCCAGAGGGCTGCTGCCCACCTGGGGCGAGCTGGGCTCGGCGATACCCCGCTACTTCAGGCGGTCGTACCATCCCTCCCAGGAGGGCTCACTGCGCAGGGCGGCCGAGTACCTCGCAGCCTCGCCCGCCGCTCGCGCGGCGGCAGGCGCGATAGGCCGCGCTGCCATGACGTAGCCCTGCCACGGGGAGAAAGCAGAGGGAGGCAGCGTGTCCGGGGTGAGAGCGTCGGAGGTGCCGGCACCGGGGACGCCGGCGTCAGAGGTGCCGGCGTCAGGGACGCGCGCGTCAGAGATGCCGGCCTCAGAGGTGAGGGCTTCGGAGATGCGAGCGTCAGAAGCGCCGGCGCCAGAGGTACGAACGTCGGAAGCCGGACCCGAGTACCGGATCGAGGATCTGGCGCACCACAGCGGCGCCACAGTCCGTACGATCCGCGCGTACCAGGACCGCGGCCTGCTGCCCAAACCACAGCGGCGTGGCCGGTCGAATGTCTACGGGGACAGTCATCTGGCGAGGCTGCGCCAGATCGCCGAGCTGCTCGACCGCGGCTACACTCTCGCCTCCATCAAGGAGCTCCTTGAGGCGTGGGACGCCGGGCGCGGTCTTGGCGGGGTACTGGGACTCGTCGCCGAGGTCAGCGGCCCGTGGACCGATGAGGAAGCGGACCGGATCTCCCGTGCCGAGCTGGACGCGCGGTTCGGCGGGGTGCCCGACGACGAGGCGGTCGCGGACGCGCTGGCGCTGGGTGTACTGGAACGGGTGGTCGGCAGCGACGACGAGTTCCTGGTGCCGAGTCCGCAGGAGCTGGCCGTGGCTGTGGAACTGCACGCGGCCGGCGTCCCGCTCAAGGCCATCTCGGTCCACCTGCGGGAGTTGCGCGGCCAGGTCGAGCACATCGCCTCTCGCTTCCTGGAGTTCACGACGGAACATGTCTTCGCGCGCTATCTGTCCTCCGCCCGGCCCAGCGACGCGCATGTGGCGGAGGCCGCCTCACTGGTACGGCGGTTGCGCCCGCTCGCGCAGCAGAGCGTCGATGCCGAACTGGCCCGGGCCATGCGGCTGTTCGCCACCCGCCATCTTCAGCAGCACCTCGGCCCGGAGAGCCCTCCGGCAGAACCGGGGGGCCCCTCGTCAGTAGCGGTTCCGGCGGCCACACTCGCTGCGGTGGAGAGGCTGGTGGGCCGGGAGAACGCCGCCGCTTTCATCACCGGCGCCACCGAACGGGAGCTTCAGGCACGGGCGTTGGACGCACTGACTCTTCCACAGCAAGAAGTCCGGCAAAACGACCAAAGACCGTGAATCACTCAGCCTTTGTCCACAGAACCGCCAAATACCCTGTGGATAAGTCACCTTGCCTGTGGATCATGCATAACTCGGGGGGCGCAAAAGGTAATTCGGATGCACACCGGCGCCTGCGCCCCCAGCCCCAGCCCCTTCCCCAGCCTGGTCCAAACGGAAGACCCTAGCTCTGCCCGAGCTGCGCCAGTGCCTCTGTCGCGATCTGCTCGAAGACCTTCTCCTCGGCGGCGAAGATGGTGCCCGGGATCGGCGCGTGGATCACGATCTCGTCGATGCCGAGGGCGAAGTACTTCCCCGCGAAGTCGACGAAGGCGTCCAGGGACTCCATGGGGCGACCCTCATCGGGCGTGAAGCCGGTAAGCAGGACCTTCTCCAGCGTGGCGGCATCCCTGCCGATTTCTTCGCACGCCGCACCGAGCCTGCCGATCTGGCCGCGGACGGCTTCGACCGACTGTTCCGGCGTACCCGTCTCGAAGATCTTCGGATCGCCCGTCGTCACCCAGCCCTGCCCGTACCGCGCGGCGATCTTCATGCCCCGCGGTCCGGTCGCCGCGACGGCGAAGGGGAGCCTCGGCCGCTGCACACAGCCCGGGATGTTGCAGGCCTCGTCGGCGGAGTAGTGGGTGCCCCGGTGGGAGACCGAGCCCTCGGTCAGCAGCCGGTCGAGGAGCGGAACGAACTCACTGAACCGGTCGGCCCGTTCGCGCGGCGTCCACGGCTCCTGGCCGAGCGCGGTGGCGTCGAAGCCGGTGCCGCCGGCCCCGATGCCCAGGGTGACCCGGCCGTCCGAGATGTCGTCCAGCGACAGCAGATCCTTCGCGAGCGTCACGGGGTGCCGGAAGTTCGGCGAGGTGACCAGGGTGCCGAGACGGACGCGCGCGGTGGCCGCGGCCGCCGCGGTCAGCGTCGGGACCGCCCCGAACCAGGGCCCGTCGCGGAACGGCACCCGCCAGGAGAGGTGGTCGTAGGTGTACGCGGTGTGGAAGCCCAGCTCCTCGGCGCGCACCCACTGCTCACGGCCACCCTCGCTCCAGCGGCGAACGGGAAGAATCACGGTACTCAGACGCATGACCACGACCCTACGTCGTACAGGCCCCAGCCCCCAGGCCGTAGCTGTAGTCACCACCAGCCCAGGGTGATCGCCCACGGGCCACCGCCCGTGCCCGGATCCGGCCACCGCCCGCCGACCCGGCGCACCCGTTTGCGTACTCACCGCCGCACCCGCGTACGTACTCATCTGTGCGCCTCTTCGCACTCCCGTGCGCTCCAGGCCCTCCGTACGGGAGAATGGCCGGGTGACCTCAGCTAACGGCCCCGCCGCCCCCCTTCCGCCCCGGCTGATCGCCACCGACCTGGACGGCACCCTGCTGCGCGATGACAAAACCGTCTCGGCCCGCACCATCGCGGCGCTCGCCGCCGCCGAGGAGGCCGGTATCGATGTCTTCTTCGTCACCGGCCGCCCGGCCCGTTGGATGGACGTCGTCAGTGACCATGTGCACGGCCACGGCCTGGCCATCTGCGGCAACGGCGCCGCTGTGGTCGACCTCCGCGGTGACGAGGGCGGGCACATCTTCGTCAAGGTCCTGCCGCTGGAGCGCACCGACGCCCTCGACGTGGTCTCCATCCTGCGGGCCGCCGCCCCTGGCTCGTCCTTCGCCGTCGAGCGGACCGGCGGCATCCACCACGAGTTGGCCTACCCGCCCCTGCAGTTCGACGCCGCTTCGTGCGTCGCGCCCGCCGAGAAGCTGCTCGCGACGGACTCCGACCTCGCGGACCAGCCCGTCCTGAAGGTGCTGGCCCACCACCCGGAACTGGCACCCGACGACTTCCTCGTCCTGGCCCGCGAAGCTGTCGGCCGCCGCGCCTCGGTCACCCGTTCCAGCCCGACCGCACTGCTGGAGATAAGCGGCCCCGGCGTCTCCAAAGCCGGCACGCTGGCGCTGTGCTGTGCGGAGCGCGGGATCTCGCCCTCCGAAGTCGTCGCCCTCGGGGACATGCCGAACGACGTCGAGATGCTGCGGTGGGCGGGCACCTCGTACGCGATGGGCAACGCGCACCCGGAAGCGGTGGTCGCCGCTTCGGGGCGTACG